>JBOGLD010000200.1:0-26069 GCA_050745885.1 Terriglobales bacterium | reverse complement strand
CATGGGAAGCACTTTCGACTTGATCCTGCCTATCGCAAAGAAACATTATGTGGCGGCGATAAACTGGGGGCTGGTTGCAGGAAAAACCCAGACCTATCTGCCCTGGGACTCCTGGCAAAGACCGTACGTTCTGGAGAAACCTCCAGTCTGGTTCCACGAGGTCTTCTACCCGGACGGCAAACCCTACCGGGAGCGGGAAGCTGAAATCATCCGCGAATTGACCGGAACGAAATAACCAGGGGCGGCGGACAAGAGTGTCCGCCCCACACAATCTAAAGAACTCTTTCGTGCGAGTAGCCGGCGGCCTCGAGGGCAGAAAGCAGTTCCGCAATCTGGTCCGGGCCCCGGGTTTCCATGGTGATGTCGATGGCGGTCTCTCCCAGGTTTACCCCGTAGTAGGCACGGTCGTAAGAGGTCTCCACGATATTGGCGCGATGGTCGGCGAGAATTCCGGTGAGTCGGTGCAGGGCGCCGGGGTAGTCGGGAAGATGAACGCGCAAACGAACAAGGCGGCCATCCTTGACCAGACCACGTTCGATGATTCGCGACAATAGGGTTACGTCCATGTTGCCGCCGCCGACCAGCACCGCAATCTTTCTTCCAGCCATATGAATCTTGCGATTGATCAACGCTGCGATAGCGGCTGCGCCGGCGCCTTCCGCCATGGTTTTTTCGCGTTCCAGCAGAAGAAGGACCGCGTTGGCGATTTCTTCTTCGTCGACGGTGACGATGTCGTCCACGTATTTCTGGACCAACGGCAAGGTGCGGTCCCCGGCGCGGCGGACGGCGATGCCATCGGCGATGGTCGCAGCCGGGGCCAGGGTCACCGGCTTACCTTCCGCCACCGCAGCCTTCATTGATGGGAGCCGGGCGGTTTGTACTCCGATGATCTGGACTTTCGGATTCGTCTCCTTGATCGCGCAAGCTATGCCGCCGATCAAGCCACCGCCGCCAATGGGAACCACGACCGCCTCGATTTCGGGATGCTGCTGCAGCATCTCCAGTCCGAGGGTTCCCTGCCCGGCGATGACTGCGTCGTCATCGAAAGGGTGGACGAACGTGAGATGTTGCTGTTGGCCTCGCCGGATGGCTTCTTCACAGGCGTCGTCGTAGTTGGCGCCGTGAAGAATGACTTCGGCTCCGTATGATTTGGTGGCCGACACTTTGATCAGCGGAGTCACCAGGGGCATGCAAATCTGGGCTTTGATCCCACGCCGGCCCGCGTGATAAGCCAGCCCCTGCGCGTGGTTCCCGGCCGAAGCCGCAATCACTCCCCGGTCGCGCTCCTCCGCGGTCATGGTCAGCAGTTTGTTGAGCGCGCCCCGCTCCTTGAACGCGCCGGTTCTCTGCAGATTGTCGAGTTTCAGGTAAATGGAATTGCCGGTAAGCTGCGAAAACGTGGCCGAGAGCGTGAACGGCGAAAGGTAGATGGAAGGGCGTATGCGCTCGAGGGCAGCCTGGACGTCAGCGAGAGTGATCATTGATCTGGTAGCTGCCCATTCTACAGGGAGAGGCGCATTTATGGAGACGGTCTGGCGCGGGCGCCCTCGCCCGCGCGGAGTCCAAAGTCAAAAGCCGCGGGCGAGGGCGCCCGCGCCACACGGACGCGCCACACGGACGCTCCTTTAGCCCACCGGCGCGCCCGTCGCCACCGGCAATTGCGCCTCTTGCCAGGCGCCGAAGCCGCCGCTGAGGTTGACGATATTTCGAAAACCTGCCCGCTGGAGGAGGCTGCAGGCGATCATGCTGCGATAGCCGCTCTGGCACTGAACCGCCAAGGGAACATTCATATCCACCTCGGGAGGGGATATCCGAAAGCGGTCCAGCGGCCACCAGTCGGCCTGCTCGATGTGACCCGCCATCCACTCCGCCTCGCGCCGGACATCGAGCACGCGGATTCTGTTTCCAGACAACTGCTGGTGCAACTCCTGCACGGTGATCTCCCCCAGCGTCGCCAGATCGAATCCGGCCTGCGTCCATCCCGCAACTCCGCCCTCCAGGTATTCACGTCCGCCTTCGATGCCAACCCGGGCCAGGCGAAGGCGAGCTTCGGACAGCTGCTCCGGAGCATCGGCGATCAGCACAGGGCGCGACGACAAGCCCAGAATCGTTCCCGCCCAGGAAGCAAATTGCCCCGACAACGCAATGTTGACGGAACCGGGCACATGGCCGGCGGCGAATTGCTCGCCGGGCCGGATATCCAGTGCGATGACACCCTCCTCCAGCATGGCTTTCAGATCCGCAGGCGAGATTGCCTTCAGGTCCGGCAAGTCGGAGAGCGCGGGAGCTCCTCCGCGATTGATCTCGGCATCCTGCAGGAAGTAGTCCGGGCGCGCCGGCAGATTGCTGGTCAACTGGGAGATGAACTCCTGGCGCGAGGAGATTTGCAAAGCGTAGTTGGTGAGGCGTTCAGTGCCGATGGTGGACGAACGCTCGGCGCGCATGTTGCGGCCGCACAGCGACCCGGCTCCGTGGGCGGGATAAACCAGGACGTCATCCGGCAGGGTCAACAGCTTGTTATGCAGGCTGTCGTAGAGCATGCCCGCCAACTCCTGGGGCGTATGCGTCCGGGACAGATCGGGACGGCCGACGTCGCCGATAAACAGCGTGTCGCCAGTTAACACGGCCCATGGTTTCGCCGCTTTCTCGTCGTCGGTGATTACCAGGCAAATGCTCTCCAGAGTGTGACCCGGAGTTTCGAGCGCCACGATCCGGCCGTTGCCGAAGCGCAATTCGAAGCCATCGTGGACAGCCACGTGCGGGAATGTTGCCCCGGCCTGGGCGCCGAAATAGATTTTTGCCCCGGTGCGGGCTGCGAGTTCCTTGTGTCCGGAGACAAAATCGGCGTGCAGGTGGGTCTCGAAAATGTGGCGGATGGTAAGCCCATTTTCTTGGGCAGCCTTTAGATAAAGATCCACGTCGCGCTGGGGATCGACCACTATCGCCTCGCCTTGCGACCCCAGCAGGTACGACGCGTGAGCCAGGCAGCCCAGATAAAACTGTTCGAAGTACATAAGCAGCCCCTTCCGGCGGCCCCGAGTTCAAGAATCCCGGGCAACCCATCATACCTCCTGGAATCAAAGCTCAGTGCAATCCTGACGATGAGCTCAAGCGCGGAAAGCGGGGGAAACTTTTCCACACCGCTTTGGGTTAGAATCGCCGCAACTGACGGCGCAACCTGGAAGCGTATTGCGCCGTCTGCTAGTCCCTCTCCTGGAGGTAGTTCGATGTACCGGCCCTCATCTGCTAGCGTCTCCAGTGTCAATTCATGGCTGGACGTGCAGTCCGCGGTTCGGGGACTGACACAGGATTTTGCCACTGCATTCAATACCGGAAATTACGATCAGGCGGCGTCCCTCTTTACCTCAGACGGCTTTCTGATGCCGCCGCAACGCGAGGGCGTGCAGGGACAGAAGCCGATCGAGTTGATGCTTCGCAGGCTCGGGGAAGCTGGATACCAGAACCTTCGCCTGGAAACGATGCGGGTCGAGGAGTCGGGTGATATGGCGGTCGAGATTGGCCGCTACACAGCCGCGGTTCAACAGGGGAACGGTACGACCGTGGTTGAGCGCGGCAAGTTTGTGCAGACCTGGCGCCGCCTCGGGATCTGGCTGATGACCGCAAACTGCTGGAACAGCGACTTGCCAGCAGTGAAATAAGGTGTCTGGTGTGGCGCGGTCGCCCTCGCCCGCGAGAATTGGACTCAAGGTCAAAAGCCGCGGTTGGGGGCGCCCGCACCACACCAACACCGTGCGTCTCGCCTGACATCCAGCCTCGCCTGCGGATACAATGATCCCACGCAATTTATTTCAGGAGATCAGGAGAGTCGCATGCAACGCAAGGCAAGCGCAATATGGAAAGGCGGGCTTAAAGACGGTAAAGGAGTGGTCTCCGCCAGCAGCGGCGTGCTGTCCAACACTCCCTACTCGTTTGCGACCCGTTTTGAGAATACTCCCGGAACCAACCCGGAAGAACTGATCGCCGCGGCGCACGCAGGATGCTTTTCCATGGCGCTTTCCGGGCAGTTAGGCGCCGCGAATCTCACAGCCTCGAGCATCGAAACGACTGCAACGCTGACCCTGGAGAAGCTCGATTCGGGATGGGCCATCACCACGGTCCATCTTGACGTCGTGGGGCGCGTGCCGGGCGCGGACAGCGCGGCGTTTCAAAAGGCTGCGGAAAATGCCAAGAGCGGTTGCCCCGTGTCCAAAGTGCTCAAGGCCAATATCACGATGACGGCGAAGCTGGAGGGGTGAAGTAGTCGTTGGTCGTTGGTCGTTGGTCGTTGGTCGTTTGTCGTCGGTCGTTTGTCGTCGGTCGTTCGCCCCTGGCCTTTAAGCCGAGATTGAGTGTCGACCAACGACTGGCGACCCGCGACTAGTCCTGCGAACTGAGTATTTTTCTGATCTCGCGATTGATGCGGGCGGCATCGCGCGCGGCAGTGTCAATGGCGTGCGCCCACTTTTTGTTCTTGCCCTCGAGCTTGGCCTCTTGCAACAGATAGGCAGCTTGGAGCACGGTCTCCAGCGAATTGCTGAGATCGTGGGCCAGTGCGCGGAGGTTGGCGATCACATCATCGGTCTTGGTGGCATTTTCCATTCCAGTCCCCCGGGTTTGACAGCCTGCGCTCCCCCTGTAGAATATTACTCGTAGTTCTTTCCCGGAAGGCGGCCTCGACAACCCGGTCGCATCCCGGTCATTTTTTTGCCATCGTGGCGGAATTGGCAGACGCGCATGGTTCAGGTCCATGTACTCGCAAGGGTGTGGGGGTTCGAGTCCCTTCGATGGCACCACCTTTTTTTGGGTTGTACTGCTACCTCAGTTGACGCCGCTGTTCCCGCTCGTGTCTTTTGCCAAATCAGCTGAAATCAAAAGGCTGGCCACACCCGCTGGGACACAGCGGGGACTAGGGTTGCGCCGGCAACACCGGTAAGGACGCAGGATTGACCGCCGAGGGATCGTCTCGCAGTTTGACGTAAAGCAAGGTGCCGTCGGGACGCGGCACGCTCAAGATGGACTGCACAAACCCCAGCGGAACCGGGACCGAGCGTTTGAACTCGGGGTCCGACGCGACTGAGCTGAGCAGAAAGAGGTTGCTTCCATACAGCGTGCATTGCTTGTCGGGACTTTCCGGACAACGCACCTCCTTCAGGACGGGCAAACGCACCAGGGTGGTGAGCGGTTGCCAATCACCCAGGACATTGCCGTCCACCGCGCGAAAGCGGAGCGGCCCGAAGGCGGAAGGCCCGAAACTCTTGAGCGGATCGAAAATTGCCATCACCGTTTGAGCATCTTGAGCGATCAGGGTGCCGTCATCCAAACTGAGGGAGACACTGTAGGGTACTTCTGTCGAAGCCACTTCGATTTTCTCCGTCCGCGAAAATGTCTGTGGGATTTCTGCTCGCAAGAAGAAAGAAAGCTTCCCGTCCTGGGGCAGCTCATTCTGATTGCTCAGCCGTATGGCGGAAGGCACCGGCCCGGGCTGGATGGTCTGGTTTAGCAGGGTGACTCGAGGACGGGGTGGATCGATGACGACTTCAAGATCTAACACGCGGCCGTCCTTGAGAGATACATGGGCCGTGTCCTTGTCGCCGGCACGCAGCGCGGAGACATCTTTGGCCTCGGTGGCCAGCCGCAGTTCATCCTTATTGCCCACCCGAGCGAGCTGCGCCGGAGCGAAGCGGATACCATTCAGCTCCACTCCAGCCACCTCGTCCAGCCGGGTCCCAACCAGCGTTGCCTGCGAGTCACCCGCATTGATGGCGAACCGATCCAGACGTGCCGCTTCGGAATAACTGCGCAGCCCCACCTCGTCCCCCTTGCCGGGACCGTATTGCTGCACCAGCATGGTGATTTTTCCCGGCTTTTCGTCCTTGAGCGGAACCTTGAGTTCCAGGTCGTCGGGCTTCGCGGAATTCCAGGTCGCTTTCAGCACCTTGCCTTGCTCATTCTTCAGGGTGACGCTCTGGACACAGGCGGCGGCATCTGATTTGAAATGAATGGTGTCCTCGCGGCCTACGACCAGCGCGCTTTCGTCAGCGGAGGCGATGATCCAATTTGCCGGATGCGCGTTTTGCAGGCGAAACGTGGGACCTTCGAAAGAGTCAAATCCCCAGTTGCCTCGCAGCGTTCCTTTTAGCTCGCGGTCCAGTTTGTCGGGCGCGAGACCATGGGTAGCGACAGCAAAACCGCCGCGCGCCGCGTCCGCCGTGGCCGGCAGATCGACAGCCTGGCCGGCCTTGTCGATAAGATGCAGGGCCATACTGTGCGCATAGTCGGTGGAGAAAACTATCGGAGCGCCTTCCGCCGCCAGCAACAGCGAAGGCTTTTCCAAACAGACGACCTGATCGGCATCCACCGGGCGAAGGGGAGGCAACTGGGCCGCCTCCACGGCCGGCAGGCTCAGCACCATCACCGACATCGGCTTGCGAAACGAAGGCGGATTGTTGAGCTTCAGATTCATCTCATCCAGGCGGGGCAGCGCCAGCGCCGGAATGTAGCGATATTGCGGAGTATGGAAACTTTCCATCATTTTTGCCAGATCGACGACCGCGCCTACGTAAGGGCTGTAAGCGCCGCCGCCGGCCAATCGGGTTGTGCTGAGTTGACCGATGAGATCAGGTCCGCTTCCGGAGGTGAGCGCCGCCACCATGGATTGACTGTGGCCGTCATCAAGCACCAACTGGTCCGCGTTTTGAGTGAGGCACGATTCCTGCTGCTGCCTGGGCTTCTCAAAGCACTCATTATCGATCTTGATGTTGAGACTGCGCGCCAGCAGCACGGAGCGGTCATGCAAGGCGCTCGTCTCGCCGCCCGATGCTTCCCTGACCGAGCTCAAATATTTATCGAGACGGGAGCGGTCGAGACTGGCCTGGTTCAGGTCTTGCGAGGCGCGCACGAACGCGCCGGGCTTGCCCCGCACCGCGGACCGTAGGGTGCCGAAATCGCCGCCGGTCTGGGGAGCCAGGAAAATCAGCGCCTGTTCCGCGCCCGGCGGGACCGTGATCACGACCCCCTCTTCGCGGACGTGTTTGTTCCAGGTTTCCACTCTCGTGAACCAGTTCTCCGGTGGCGGATTGGTCGAGCCGCGGAGAAATGCCGGAATCATAAGGAAGTGCACCGCCTCGCCGTCAGGCATGTCGGGATGGATCCAGAGGCGGTCCCCCGCTTGCAGGTTGGGCACCCGGGCAATGGGCAGTGTTTTACCCGCCCGGGTCACCCTTACTTCTATTCTTGGTCCAGCCAGATCGAAACCCGCAGTACCGGCCTGGAGTAAGGTCGCAGATAAGAACACGAAAGCCAGACGCAAAAAATTGACTCGGCAAAACATGCTCTCATTGTAAAAGGTTCCGGGTGGTTGATGGGCGCTGGAAGCGCAGAAATAGCACCGGAGAACACACTCAAGTAATCGCCTTCCGAACTGATTTTCGAGGCGGGAAAAGGTCGTGACGCACGGCGGGTACGCCCTCCCGATCAGAGATTATGCCGGGGGACGCGGAGCGTGCTAACCTAGTCCGGCGCGAATGCCTACGATGGCTTCAGCAACCAGCCATGATGAACCATAAAGCGACCGTTCTCCACATCCTGCTGCTGACACTTTTTGTTTCCTCCGTGATGGGACGAGAAGCTGCGCCGGCAAAACATGAACACCAGGTTCGGAAAGAATCGTTTGGGAAAACCCGGGACGGGAGGCCGGTCGCTCTGTATATCCTAACCAACTCGCAGAACCTCGAAGTTCGCGCGATAAATTACGGTGGCATCATTGTGTCGCTGCGGGTGCCGGACAAGAGCGGCAAGCTGGACGACATTGTTCTGGGCTACGACAAGGTCGACGGTTATCTGCAGAATCCCACCTATTTCGGCGCCATCGTTGGACGCTATGCCAACCGGATCGCCAACGCCACATTCACCCTCGACGGCGTGAAATATACGCTGGCCAAAAATGACGGCCCGAATTCGCTGCATGGCGGAGTGGACGGGTTCAACAAACGGCTCTGGGAGGCCAAGGAGTTCAAGAACGACAAGGGAGTCGGAGTCGCGTTCAGCTATCTTAGTAAGGATGGCGAGGAAGGTTATCCCGGAAACCTCAAAGTCAAAGTCAGCTACACGCTGACCGACGAAAACCAGTTGATTGTGGACTATGAGGCGACCACGGACAAAGCCACACCCCTCAACCTTTCCCAGCACAGTTATTTCAACCTGGCCGGGGAAGGCAACGGCGACATCCTGGGACACCACCTCATGCTCAATGCTGACCGTTTCACGCCCGTGGACAAAACCCTGATCCCCACCGGTGAACTGCGGCCCGTTCAGGGGACGCCGATGGACTTCACCAAATCCACCGCGATTGGCGCTCGCATCAACCAGGACTACGAACAGTTGGTTTTGGGGCACGGATACGATCACAACTTGGTGATCAACCGGAAGGACAACAGGCTGGTTCTGGCCGCCCGGGTCCATGAACCGACCAGCGGAAGGGTGCTGGAAGTATTCACCACCCAGCCTGGGGTGCAGTTCTACTCGGGGAACTTCCTGGATGGAACGATTACCGGAAAGCACGGGCATGTGTACAAGCAGCGTTACGGCTTCTGCCTGGAGACGCAGCACTTTCCGGACTCGCCCAATCATCCCGATTTTCCGTCCACAATCTTGAGGCCGGGTCAGACATTTCATTCGGAGACCGTGTTCAAGTTCTCTACCGAATGATGTAGCGGCCAGGATTCAGGAAGCACTCCCGGGGCGGCTTTCGCAGTCATTCCCGTATAATCTTCAGAATCCCCTATGGCCGCCAGCCTGGACCAGATCGTTGCCGCTACGCGCCGTCGAGTCGCTGGGGCGAAGGCTTTGGCCGACTTGCGCCGGTTGGAGCAGCGCGCCGAACAGCATGTCCCGCGCGGCTTTCGGCGGGCACTGGCAGCCAAAAGCCGGACTGGACCCGCCATCATTGCTGAACTGAAGAAGGCTTCCCCCTCCCGTGGACTGATTCGGGCCAACTTCGATCCCTCGGACCTGGCTGGGAAATTGGAGGCGGCAGGGGCAGCGGCATTGTCCGTGCTGACGGATGAAGCGTTTTTTCAGGGCTCGCTCGAAAACCTGCGGCGTGCCTCCGCCAGCAGCAATCTCCCCTGTTTACAGAAAGACTTCGTCGTCGACGAGTTCCAATTGCTGGAAGCGCGAGCCAACGGGGCCGACGCGGTCCTGCTCATTGTGGCCGTGCTTTCGCAAGCAGAATTGGTTGCCTTGGCACAGAAGAGCCGCAGGCTGGGGCTCGATGCACTTTGCGAAGCTCATAACGCAGAAGAGTTGTGTCGCGCAGTGGACGCGGGTTCTGATCTCATTGGAGTGAACAATCGCGATTTGCAAACTTTTAAAGTGGACATGAATACCGCTCTTCGGCTGGCGGAAACGATTCCGAAGAGCGCAGTTTCCGTGGCGGAAAGTGGCATCGATGGCGGCGCGGATGTTGCCCGTCTGCGAGGGGTGGGATATCAGGCCTTCTTGATTGGTGAGTCTCTGATGAAGGCTGAACGGCCCGGGGAAGCGCTGAAGTGTCTGCTGGTAGATGCGGAACGCGAGGGCTCTACGCTGAGCACGAAACCATGAATCCCGCCTCTGAGAACTCCCAACCGGCAACCGAGAACTGGGGTTCATGACTGGGATTCATGGCTGGGGTTCATGACGGGTCCATGACTGGGGTCCATGACTTGGATCAAAATTTGCGGGACCACGAATCTGGAAGATGCGCTGACCGCTGTCGCCGCGGGCGCGGATGCGCTGGGCTTCGTCTTTTACGAGAAGAGTCCACGGAAGATTGATCCGGAAGCGGCACGCCAGATTGTGGTGAAGCTGCCGCCAGAGATCGAAACCGTCGGCGTGTTTGTTGACCAGGCGGCTGAACAGATCCGCGAGATCGTTGAACACGTGGGCTTGACGGCTGTACAGCTTTACGACAGAGAGCGCGCCGAGGCGCTCAGCAGCCACTATGAATTAGCGTCAGCAACGAACAGACGCCGCCCCAAAATCATATTTGTTGTTCCCGGCAATGATCTCGCCGATGCTGGCGGGATTCATCTGAAGGACGCGTCTTTTACGATCTCAAAGAGCTTCAGAAATATCCTCTTTGCTTTGCTGGTCGACTCTAATACAGCGGAGAAGCCGGGAGGGACGGGAACCCGATTCGACTGGATCAGAACCAGAGGGATCATTGCAGCTATGAACGAGTGTTGTCCAACAATTGTTGCTGGCGGCCTCGATCCAATCAATGTAGCAGTAGCCCTGGCCCTGCTCCACAATCCCTGGGGGGTGGACGTGGCTTCCGGAGTTGAAGCGCGGCCTGGGAAAAAGGACCCTGAGAAAGTTCGCGCGTTTATCAACGCAGCTCGAAAGGCAGGAAATTGATCGAAATGGCGTCGGCAAAAACCCAACCCGGGCCCGTGGCGCACGCAGGTGGCCCAAGGTCCCTCGACTCCGTTTCGGCTGGCGCCTCAATTCCACTCGGGATGACAGGGCGTAGGCGGGCGTCGGCGGGGCGCTTCGGCTCCTATGGCGGGCGCTATGTCCCCGAGACGCTGATGGCGGCGCTGGACGAACTGGAGCGGTGCTACGAAAAGGCGAAGAGGGACCGCAGCTTCCAAAAACGCCTGGACGAACTATTGCACACCTATGCCGGCCGTCCTACGGCTTTGTTCTTCGCACGGCGCCTCACGAAAACTCTGGGCGGCGCGAAAATCTACCTGAAGCGCGAGGACCTGCTTCATACCGGCGCGCACAAGATCAACAACTGTCTCGGGCAGGCTTTGCTGGTTGAGCGCATGGGCAAGCATCGGGTCATCGCCGAGACCGGCGCCGGACAACATGGTGTGGCCACGGCGACGGTATGCGCACTCTTGGGTTTTGAGTGTGTCGTATACATGGGAACCGAAGACATGCGGCGGCAGGAGCTCAATGTTTTTCGTATGCGGCTGCTGGGCGCGGAAGTCCGCGGCGTGGATTCCGGCTCCCGCACCTTGAAAGACGCGATCAATGAGGCCATGCGCGACTGGGTCACCAATGTGCGAACCACGCACTATCTGCTGGGCAGCGTGCTGGGAGCGCATCCTTATCCGACCATGGTGCGTGACTTTCACAAAGTCATCGGACGCGAGGCCCGGGCGCAGATTCTCAAGGCCGAAGACAAGCTTCCCAAAGCGATTATCGCCTGCGTGGGGGGCGGATCCAATTCCATCGGCATCTTTCACGAGTTTATTAAGGACAAGAAAGTGCAGCTCGTCGGCGTGGAGGCGGGCGGGCGTGGCAAACGGCTGGGTGAGCACGCGGCGCGTTTTAGCGGAGGCTCACCGGGTGTGCTGCAGGGCACCTACTCGTATGTGTTGCAGGACAAGGCTGGGCAGATTTCGGCCACCCATTCCGTTTCCGCTGGTCTCGACTATCCCTCGATCGGTCCGGAACACGCCTGGCTAAAGGATACGGGCCGGGCGGAATACGTTTCGGCCTCCGACAAGGAAGCGCTCGAGGCCTGCACCGTGCTGGCCCGAACGGAGGGGATCATTCCCGCCCTCGAATCTGCTCACGCCGTGGCGGAAGTAATCAAGCGCGCACCCGGATTGAAGAAATCGGATGTAGTGATAGTGAACGTTTCCGGGCGCGGCGACAAGGACGTTGGAATTTTGCGGGAGAATCTGAAGTTGGATTGAGCGAGGACTATTGGACAATTGGGTAGTTGTGTAATTTGGGAAATCGTTTCCCTGCTTCTGTTCACCGATGCCTCTACGATTCCAAAATCGCCCCTCTCTGGTCGCCTATCTCACCTGTGGCGATCCCGATCTCGCCACCACGCGAGAGATCGCTCTTGCAGCCGTTGGCGCGGGCGCCGACGTGATCGAACTGGGGGTTCCGTTCAGCGATCCGGTGGCCGACGGGCCTGTCATTCAGCGTGCCAGCGAGAGAGCGCTGCGTCACGGGACTACCCTGGCGCAGGTGCTGGAGCTGGCCAGAGAAATCCGTCGGAGGTCGCAGGCCGGGCTCATCATCTTCACCTACCTGAACCCAATTCTGCGCATGGGAATGGCAAAGTTCAGCGCGGTGGCCCAGGACGCAGGTGTCGACGGCGCGCTGATCACCGACTTGCCGGTGGAAGAATCACGCGACTATTTGGCCGAGATGCAAAAGAGGAGCCTGGCAACCGTGTTCCTGGCTGCGCCTACCAGCACGGATGCGCGACTGAAGCAGATCGCTCAGGCCTCGAGCGGGTTTGTTTACGCGGTCTCGCGAACCGGGGTGACCGGAGCCCGGCAGCAGATGCCTGAGGACGCGCCGAAACTGGTGGGCCGGCTGCGCAGGTATACTGACCTACCCCTCGCGGTCGGCTTCGGTATATCCACTTCGGCGCAAGTTCAAGCGGTGGGGAAATTTGCCGACGCGGCCGTGGTAGGCAGCGCGATTGTCGGGATCATCGAACGCAATCCGGGCAAAGAAGCGGAGAGTGTGGCACAATTTGTAGGGTCGTTGGTCGTTGGTCGTTCGTCGTTGGTCAAATAGAATTGGCTGTAGCTTTGCTGATCATTCAAAACGCAATTTGTATTCCAAGCGGGGAGCCAACGACCAAGGGCCGACGGCTGCTTTCATGGAAATTTCCGACTGGCGTAAGAAAATCGACGACCTGGACCGCAAGCTGGTGGAGTTGTTGAGCCAGCGGGCGCATGCCGCGCACGAAATCGGCAAGTTGAAACTCACCGCGAGCATGCCGATTTACGAGCCCGACCGGGAGCGCAAGGTATTCGAAAACGTGCGAAGCGTCAATCCTGGTCCTCTGCCGGACCGCGATATGCTCCGCATTTTTGAGCGGATCATGGATATCATGCGTGGCATCCAGCAGCAGGAAATTGCGCCCCAATCCGCCCCAGGGGGCGGAGGCGATACGGAACTGGATAACGACGTGAACGATTGAAAACAGCTTTCAGCCGTCAGTCTCAACCGACGTGCTGAAAGCTGAGGGCTGACGGCTTTCTTATGATTGTTGCAATGCAGGAATCAGCGACCGATGAGCAGATCCAGCAGGTGGTGGAACACCTGGTCCGCATGGGCTTTTCCGTGCACCGCACCACGGGCGAGCGGCAGACCGTGCTGGCGGCGGTGGGCGCCCGGGTGGATTTCGACACCCGCAACCTCGAAGTCCTTTCCGGTGTAGAGCACGTTCACCGGATCAGCGCGCCTTATAAACTGGCGGGACGCAGTTTTCGGCCCCAGGGGACCATCATTGAGCTTGCCCGGGGAGTGCAGATTGGCGGCGATCAGGTCGTCGTGATGGCCGGACCCTGTTCGGTGGAATCGAAGGAACAGCTTTTTACTGTGGCGGAACTGGTGGCGAAGGCGGGTGCGCGCGTGCTGCGTGGCGGCGCGTTCAAGCCGCGATCGTCTCCGTATTCATTTCAAGGAATGGGCGAGGCGGGGTTGAAGTTGTTGCGCGAGGCCGGCGACCATTTCAATCTGCTGGTCATCAGCGAGGTCATGGAAATCTCCCAGATCGCGCTCATGCTGCCCTACATCGACATTTTTCAGGTGGGCGCGCGCAACATGCAGAACTTCAATCTGCTGCGAGAACTGGGCAAGGTCAAGAAGCCCGTCCTGCTCAAGCGCGGGATCGCAGCCACGCTGGAAGAACTGTTACTCTCGGCCGAATACATCATGGCGGGCGGGAACTACGACGTAATTCTGTGCGAACGCGGCATCCGCACGTTTGAGACTTATACTCGCAACACGCTGGATGTTTCGGCGATTCCGATCATCAAGAAGCTTTCGCACCTGCCCATGACGTCGGACCCGTCGCATGGCACGGGTTTGCGCGACAAGGTGCCGCCCATGGCGCGGGCCTCGCTGGCCGCGGGCGCCGACGCTCTGCTGATCGAAGTGCATCACGATCCGGACAATGCGCTGTCCGACGGCGCCCAGTCGCTTTTCCCCGAGCAGTTCGCCAAGCTGATGGACGAACTGCGCATGATCGCGCCGGCCGTAGGACGCAAAGTAGGATAATCATTTTTCACCCCGGAGACACCGAGGCACGGAGAAATACGAATCGTGTCTTTGTATCTGCTGGCGACCGGGCTGCGTGCTGATGGTTGCAAGGCGGAAGATCCATCGTTCCGCTTTTCCTCTGTGACTCTGCGTCTCCTTGGTTAGAATCGATGGCCATTCGCCAAATCACGATTATCGGCACCGGCCTGATCGGCGGCTCGTTTGGGCTGGCGCTGAAGAAACACCGCTTTGCCGGCCGGATTGTCGGTTGTGACCGCGCCCCGGTACTGGAGCAGGCACGGGAGAAAGGCGCGATTGACGAGGGAAATACCAATCCAGCGGATGCGGTCCGGGGCAGCCAGGTGGTTCTACTGGCGGTGCCGGTCGGCGCGATCGTAGAACTGATCGGGCGCCTGGGGCCTGTGCTTCCGCCGAAGACCCTGCTGACCGATGTCGGCAGCACCAAGGCGGAGGTCCTGGCCCGGGCGACGGCAACGTTCGGCAAAAACGTTGGACGCCGTTATCTCGCTGGACATCCCATGGCGGGGAAGGAACAGTCCGGAGTGGAAGCCGCCGATCCTGATTTATTTCAGCGTGCCGTCTGGTTTGTGACGCCGGCCCCGGGACAAGAAATATTTGAAGGCGTGAGCGGGGAATTTCTGGAGTGGGTGGAAAAAACAGGCGCCGGCGTCGCCAGTATGGACGCCGCCGCGCATGACCAGCTCTGTGCCTGGATCAGCCACTTGCCGCAGATGATTTCGACCGCCCTGGCCGCGACCCTGGTGGACGAATATGGCGAGGATGCCCCTCTGCTCGAGACCGGAGGGCGCGCCTTGCGCGAGATGACTCGCATTTCGGCCAGCCCTTATTCCATGTGGCGCGACGTTGCGCTTACCAACAAGAACAATATCAGGCAGGCCCTGCTGAAGCTGGAACAGCGCCTGGCCCATATCCGGGAAAACCTTGACACGCGGGAATTGGCGCTGGAGTTCGAGCGGGCCCATCACCTGAGGAAGGTCTCACCACGGAAGCGCGGAGGCACGGAGAAAACCAAGACCTGAATCTTCTCTGCATCTCCGTGTCTTCGTGCCGGGAACCTGTCGATTTGATTTAGAATTCTTATCCCATGAATAAAGTCGTGGCCAACGCCGACCAAGCCATCCAAGACATCTTCGATGGCGCCACCATCATGATCGGTGGGTTCGGGCTGTGCGGAATCCCTGAAAACCTGGTGCGTGCCCTGGTTCGCAAGGGGGTAAAGAACCTGACCACCATCAGCAATAACGTAGGGGTGGACGGATTGGGCAATGGTCTGTTGCTGGCCGCTGGCCAGATTATCAAGCACATCGGCACCTACGTGGGGGAGAACAAACTGCTCGAGCAACTGGTCTTGCAGCGCAAGCTGGAACTCGACCTGGTGCCGCAGGGCACTTTTTCCGAGCGGATTCGCGCCGCTGGCGCCGGCATCCCCGCATTTTTTACGCCCACCGGAGTGGGCACGATTATCGGCGAGAACAAGGAGACACGCGAATTCGACGGACGGCAATACCTGATGGAGCGCGCCCTGAAGGCTGATTTTGCTTTTGTCAAAGCCTGGAAGGGCGACAAATGGGGCAACCTGGTATACCGCAAGACGGCAAGGAATTTTAATCCCATGATGGCCACCGCCGCCAAAGTAACGATCGCCGAAGTGGAGAGTCTGGTTGAGGTCGGCGAGCTGGAGCCTGACGGGATCCATACGCCCAGCGTGTATGTGCAGCGGATTTTTCAAGGAGAAGTTTTCGAGAAAAGAATCGAGCGCAGAACGGTAAGAAAGGTCGCTGGTCGGTAGTCGTTGGCCGGTAGTCGTTGCTCGTTGGCCGGAACGCGCCCACGGTTTTGCCAACGACCAACGACCAACGACCAAAGACCGCCTTTATGAAAGATACCGACAAGCGCGAGCGCATCGTAAAGCGCATTGCCCGGGAGCTGCGCGACGGCTTCTACGTCAATCTCGGCATCGGCATGCCTACCCTGGTGGCCAATCACGTACCTGCGGGAATGGATGTAATTCTGCAATCCGAGAATGGCATGCTGGGCATCGGCCCCTATCCCCTCGAGGGCGAGGAGGATTGCGATCTCATCAATGCCGGCAAGGAAACCGTAAGCGAAATGAAAGGTACGGCCTATTTCTCCAGTGCCGATTCATTTGCCATGATTCGGGGAGGACACATCGACTTGAGCGTGCTGGGGGCGATGGAAGTGGATGAGGAAGGCAGTCTGGCAAACTGGATGATTCCCGGAAAGATGGTCAAAGGAATGGGCGGCGCGATGGACCTGGTCGCGGGCGCACGCCGGGTGATCGTGGCCATGGAGCACACCACCAAAGATTCGCATCCCAAGATTCTTAAGAAATGCTCCCTGCCCCTGACCGGCGTAAAGGTGGTGCATACGA
Source organism: Terriglobales bacterium (assembly GCA_050745885.1). Lineage (GTDB taxonomy): Bacteria > Acidobacteriota > Terriglobia > Terriglobales > Acidobacteriaceae > JAIQFF01. The sequence continues at coordinate 9,625 of JBOGLD010000200.1, read as the reverse complement.
TCGTCACAGAGCTGGCGGTGATCCAGGTGACGCCGACCGGATTGGTGCTGGAAGAAGTAGCGCCCGGTTTGACAGCCGACGATGTGCAGCGCGTGACCGAGCCGACCCTTATTCTCAGTCCCACGATTAAGGTGATGGGCTGAGCCGAATTCTTACCTGTTGAACCTATCGGCGGCAGCGGTCAGTTGGCAGTGCTCTTCAGTCTCGCCGCCTCGAATTCGTCACCCTTCTGCCAGCCCACCACCCTGGGCAAGCTTGCCGCTTCCCATCCCAGAGCAAAGCCGAAGCGGGCCATGACCGCATCGCCGGTGAAATCGGCGTCGGGATTGAACTCATCGCTGGGCTGGTGGTAATGCTTCTCGGTGTATTCCTTGGCCTGCTCCATTCCCCACGCCGCATCGTGACCCTTGTACTTGAGGCCTTCGTTAATGGAAAACGCGGGAATCCCCACCCGGGCCAGGCTGAAATGATCGGAGCGGTAATAATGTCCGGCTTCCGGGTGTGAATCGGGGCGAATCGCCAGGCGGAATTCCTGGGCCAGAGCCTGGACCGTGGGATAGAAGGTGGTACGCTCACTGCCCGATACTTCTACTTCTTCCGGAGCGCCGAGGGGCGGAATGTCGTCGTAGTTCAGATCGAGCGCGATTTTTCCGGCAGGAATGGGAGGATGTTTGCCCAGGTACTCGGAACCCAGCAGCCCCTGTTCTTCCGCGGTTACGGATGCGAACAGGATGGAACGCCGCGGCTTCTGCGCCGCCGTGGCATAGGCGTGGGCCATTTCCAGAAGGATGCCACAGCCGGTAGCGTTATCGTCGGCGCCGTTATAGATGTTATCTCCCGGCATGTCTGGACGAATGCCCAGATGATCGTAGTGGGCCGTGTACATGACCGCTTCGGTTCTCATTTTTGCATCGGAGCCGGGCAGCATGGCAATTACGTTATTTGATTCGAACGGCCGGACCTTGCTCACCATGTGGGCGCGCAGCTTCACCGGAAGCGCCACTGGATGGAAATCGCGCGAGCGGGCATCGGCCATCATCTTGTCCAGGTCCATGCCCGACATGGCGGCCAGTGCCCGGGCTGCATCAAGATGAATCCAGGAAGCTACGCTCAACTTCGGCGAACCGTCCAGCTTGAGATAGGACTTCTCTCCCGAATCCGAGTTGCGCACCACTTCCCAGGGATAGCTGGCCATTTCGGTCTGATGAATCAGAATCGCGCCCACGGCGCCCTCGCGAGCGGCTTGTTCGTACTTGTAAGTCCAGCGGCCGTAGTAGGTCAGGGCCTTGCCTTTGAAAAAACCGGGATCGTCGGAGGTGGGCTCGTTCACCAGCATCAGCAGAACTTTGCCCTTCACGTCAACGCCCTTGTAATCGTCCCACTGATATTCTGGCGCCTGAATGCCGTAGCCCACGTACACGATGCCGGAGTCCACGGTTGACTCAGGTTTTTGCGTCTCATCGTACGCAACGTACTCCGAGAGCGGCTTCAGGTTCCGCGCCGCCCCTTTTGCGGGGACGAATGAAAATGTAGATTCCGGGGCCAGCGTGATGCCGACCATGGGAACCTTCTGCATGTAAGTACCGTGGTCGCCGGCGGGCTTCAGGCCGTCGAGAGCGAATTGCGTGGCAATGTATTCCGCCGCGATGTCGCCACCACGCTGTCCGGTTCCCCGGCCCTCGAGCAGGTCGTGAGACAGGAAGCGCACATGAGCGCGGATGCGGCTGGAGTCGATCCTTTGAAATGCAGCAATCGCGGCGGGCGGAAAGTGGATCGAAATCGGCCGGGCTGAGTTCTGCGCCAGAACGCCAGGAATCAGAAGAATGAGGGACAGCAGCACCAGGTGCTTGCGCATGCGTCGAGGCTCCGAATGGGTTGAGAACCTTGTATTGTACGGGAAGGAAGGGCTGCACGGGGGCTGGACTTCGGCGTCGATCTCGGAGATTCCGTACTCTATCGTGTCATCCTGAGCGGAGTGACTGCTTCGCCTGGCGAAGCGGCCGCGCAGTCGAAGGACCCCTATGAGCTCATCTGTACTCTTAGGTATCCGAGATGCACGAACCCAGTTGGTGAGCGTGTTCGTTGTAGGTTTGTGCGGCGCACGTTGAGCCTGCGCAGCGTTGTCGTTGAGCCGATCCCGTCGAATGAGACTCCCGCCGCGACGACACTGGTTCGGCCTGTAGGGGTCCTTCGACTCCGCCAACCGATTCGCTCGCGAATCGGTCCGCTGCGCTCAGGATGACATTGACCCGAGAGCCTGACGCCCGACGCCGTATTTAGCCCGCGACCGCGGGCTAGTTTTTTGAGCTTCAACCGGCGCGGAAGTCAGCTATCTGCTCACCTCGATGGAACAGGGGCGTGGGACCGTCAACCGAGGCTTGTGCCGCGCGCTGGTGAAATTCTTCCATTTCTTTTCTGATCCAGCCGACGCTCGAGATCTCGATTTCGCCGCCGGGCGCGATCCAAAAAATGCTGGGCACGTTTGTAAGTCCGTAAGCATTGGACACGGGGTAGGAACTGGTGTCGTCCAGCAGGATAGGAAAAGTTATTCCGTATTCTTTTATGAAAGCAGCCGTATCTTTTTTCGAGTTCTGTGAAATTCCCACCATGGCAACAGCCTTGTATCCCTTTGCCTGGTAGATCCGCTGCAGGAACGGGAAAGCGTACTGGCAAGTAGGACAGGAAACCTTGAAAAATGCCGCCAGGACCGGGCCCTGGGCAAGCGCTTCACGCAGCGAAAACGGTTTGCCGTCCATGGTGGGCAAGGTGAAGTCTGGAGCGGTTGTTCCTGGGACCAAAGCCGTCATCGCACGTCCTCCCGTGGGTCCTCCGAAAATGTGGCGCAGCCATCTCATGGCTCTTCGACGACCTGTCTCATTAGATGACCTGGGCCTGCCGCAGGATTTTTCGTGCCAGCCCGGTCAACGGTAGTTGCGGGATGCGTGTTGTGGGCACCCATCGTCCCCGGCTTTGGCCCGGCGCCGGAGCCAGCATCACATGGACAGTGTAATCCGTCACCGTGATCGAGTGCCGCAGGGTCAGGCCGGCCTGATAATGCCCGCTCACAGCAGGGATTTCCGGCAATTCCCACATGCCTGGCATCAAAGACGCATGTTTCGGACGCTGCACCAGGAAAATCGAGCGGCTGCGACGGTCGAGGGCGTAGCAGATGTCGCGACGTTGCTGACGGGTCAACGTCTTTGGCCGCTCTTTTTCTGGCCACCCCAGTTCTGGCCGCCCCAGTTCTGGCCGCGCAAGATTTCCCCGCGTGGCACACAGGCCGAACACGGGACAGGCTGAACAGCGCGGCTGACGAGGCAGGCATACGGTTGCGCCCAGCTCCATCATGGCCTGGTTGAAGTCGCCCGGACGCGCACGGCTGAGCAAGGCTTCCGCGGTTTGCCAGAGACCCTCCCCTGCCGGTACATATGCGAACACCCGCCCCAGCACGCGCTCGACATTTCCGTCGACCACGGCCGCGGGAGCGTTGAACGCAATGCTGGCGATCGCCGCTGCGGTGTAGCGGCCGACACCGGGCAGAGCGCGCAGGTCTGCAATTCTGCCGGGAAATTCCCCTCGGTGCCGCTTCACGATAACTTTCGCCGCGGCATGCATCATGCGGGCCCGACGGTAGTAGCCCAGCCCGCTCCACGCCGCCAGCACCGCTGCCTCCCGTGCCGAGGCGAGTTTATGCACTGTCGGAAAACGTTGCAGGAAACGGCGGTAATGCTCCAACACCGCCGAAACCCGGGTCTGCTGCAACATGATTTCCGAAAGCCAGACCCGGTAGGGATCACGATCCTGGCGCCAGGGCAGGTCACGGCGGTTGCGGTCGTACCACGAGAGCAAGCGTTGCCGCCAGCGGCGGGTAGCAACGCCATCGAATTTCCGACCGTTGTCTGACGTCATGGCGAGATGTTCAGCACCCGGAACTCCCCGAAGTGGTGCTGGAACGAGAGCATCGATTATTTCTTCTCGGGTCCCAAAACGGAATGAGCAATGGCCATCCATCCGGCGCTTTGCTTCTGCCAGACCGACATCATGCGCACGGGTTCCGAGGGCAAAGGTTGGCCGGCAGAGGTGCCGCGCATGGCCATGGTATAGGTCACGACAAAAGTGTCCGAGTTGAGTTCGGTCTGGAGGTCGCCGAGAGTGTAATCGTTCAATTGCAACTGCTGCAGCTGGACCAGCGCGCCTGCCTTGTCGAGCCGGCCCCCTTCCGGCGAGATTGACATGTAGTTACTGGCGATGTGGCGTTCCAGTTCATTCCAATTCTTGTCTTTCACTTCTTTCCAGAAACTGCGCTCCAGGCCTTCGCCGCCGGTGGCGTCTTTCCACTTGTTGCTGCCAGGATGCTCGCGCCACATGGTACACGCGGACAGCAGCAGGATCGCAGACAGCAGGACAGAAACGGCCAGGCGATTGTTCATGGCAGGAATTCTACCAGCAGGCGTTGGTGCTGGTCCTTGGTCGTTGGTCCTTGGCTTTTGGTCGTTGGTCGTTGGTCGTTGGCTTTTGGTCGTTGGTCCTTGGTCGTTGGCCCTTGGTCGCTGGTCCTTGGTCGTTGGTCCTTGGCCCTTGGTCGTTGGCCCGTGGTCGTTGGTCTCTCGGACGTTCTGCATCTCAACTAAAAATCGGGTCAAGCCAAACGGCGAACCTCAGGTTCAGCGGCACGACCAACGGCATGCCCTTCCCCAGCGCGTGGCCCGGCTTCTTCGGCAGCCTCGAACCTAGGGAGTGAGTGGGGTGGCCAACGACCAACGGCCAAGGACCAACGACCGGCGGTGGGGTGGGCCAACGACCAACGACGAACGACCAACGACCGGCAGTGGGGTGGGCCAACGACCAACGGCCAAGGGCCAACGACCGGCAGTGGGGTGACCAACGACCGTCAGGCCTTTACTTGCTATGTTCCCCCGTTTGACCATGGGGAGGATGGGGGGAATAATGACCAGACCTGATCGGCACGCGAGGGGTGCGCATTTTCGCGCTGCGACGGCTACACTGTCAGCATGAAGGACTTCAACCGCAAGGTAGGGGACGCCTCGGCACGGGTAAATAAATCAGTGGCTGAGGCTGCTGACCGCATGGAGAAGGAGACAGCGGAATTCATCGCCTATCTCAACAACGAAGTAGTTCCGGCAGTCCGGCAACACTCCACCAAAGCGTTGCGGATCGCAGCCGAGAAGATGTCCAAGCTGGCCGATTATCTGGACGAGGTCCGGTCCGACCGGCAGTGAGGGGGGGCCTGCCTGCCTTCGCAGTCCTGATTGCGCTCCTGCTGGCCGGCTGCGGCGGAAAGAAGCAGGCGAAGATCAGTACGCCGCCACCGCCCCCGATGGTCGCTCCCTCAGCCGCCACTGTTTCCGCACCCAACCCCTCCGCGTCGAAACGGACTGAAGCAACGCCGAAAACCAAGGCCGATATCCAGGAAAAGGCGGACGAGGCTCCCGGCGCCATTTCAGTTCCCGAAGGAACCAAACCGCTTTCCGTTGAAATCGGCAAGGCCAGTTGGTATGGGGCGCCCTATCACAATCGCCGGAGCTCGAATGGCGAAGTCTATGACATGCATCAGCTGACCGCGGCACACCGCACGCTGCCCCTGGGCTCGATCGTACGTGTCACCAACCTCAAGACGGGTCACTCGACCATCGTGCGAATCACCGATCGTGGGCCTTTTGTGAAGGGACGAATTATCGACCTCTCGCTGGCCGCAGCCAAGCAAGCGGATGTGTGGCAGGCAGGCGTGGCCCAGGTCCGACTGGAGGTGTTAAGCACGCCGGCGTCATCCGACCAGGGTGGACGCTGGGCGGTGCAAATCGGCTCTTTCCACGACGAACAGGAGGCGAACCAATTAGCTGCGCGCCTCTCCCGGCGGTACAAGACCGCCAAGGTGCTCCGCTTCAGCAGCCCGGTGGGCGATTGGTGGGTGCGCGTCCGGGTCCTGAAAGACGACCGCGGGCGGGCTGAGGAAGTTGCCCACGACACGCAAGCGGCCGAGGACAAAGTATTTCTGGTGAGGCTGAATTGAGCCTCGCCTAGGGATTCTCCGCCCCTTGCCTGTAGGTTCCGAACTTCTTGGCCACCGGCTTCAACGTGGGATAAAACTGCACAAAGGTGTGCTCGACTGCTGCGTGGTCTTCATGACACTGCCAGCACCCGGCCTTGGGATTGGCCTGGGCTGATTTCGTGGTTTCATCGAAGTTGAAATAGGCCCACTTGTCCGGGAAGCGGGTCTCGTCTTTCACTTCCACCCCGTATCCCATGAGATCGCTTTGAAAGTGTCCGACTTTGTTGATCGAGCCTTTGGTCTCTGAACCCCGCTCTTCCACCACGAACATGGTTTTGTCCGGCCACTTCCCGCTCTTGAGAAATTCGGAGTAGGACCACTGCGGTACAAAAACGTTGGTAAACATCTGGTGATCCATACTGCCCGGCGTGTAGCTCATGCCCAGGCCCGAAGAAAGGAAAATCCACTCGCGGAAGTTCCCCGGTGGAAGGAGCTGATTGTCCCTGGTGTATTGGGGCTTGCCGGCATCGGGCTCGGGGGCCGCGGCCTGCAAGAATCCCAGACACATAACAATTGTCAGGCCAGACAGCAGGACTCGCTTCATGGAATCTCCTCCGTCAGCATTAGACGTGAGGTGCGCGTAAAAGGACAGCAGATTTCCCGATAGCGCCGCCGTCCCGGCGAGGCGCCGGCGCTACAGGACTCCTAGCTTATCTCTGTGCGTTTGCGCAGGAACGCCGGTACGTCGAGGTCCTCTTTCTCGAAGTTGGCGATCATGGCATCGCGCAGCGTATCGACGGCAACTCCTTCCGTGTGGGGCGCGGCGGCCTGTCGGGCCGGGGGCTGTTCCATCACAATGGGTGGACGCACCGGCTCGGGCTGATATTCCGGCTCCGGTTCCGCCAGGTCGGAGGAAACAGCGAATCCTGTCCGCATTTCCTCCTGCCGGCGCCGGATGTCGGAATCTTTGAAGCCGGTCGCAATCACCGTGATCTTGACCGCATCCTTCGCCTTTTCGTCGAGCACGGCGCCAAAGATGATGTTGGCGTCTTCGTGCGCGGCGCTCTGGATGATGCTGCAGGCCTCCTGCACCTCGGCCAGTTTGAGCGACGTGGAACCGGTGATGTTGATGAGGATGCCGCGCGCGCCGTCGATCGCGCCGGCTTCGAGCAACGGAGACGCAATGGCCTTTTGTGCGGCATCGGTGGCCCGTCGCGCGCCGCTGGCCGTGGCTGTGCCCATGACGGCGTAGCCCATACCGGCCATGATCGCTTTCACGTCGGCGAAATCACGATTGATGATCCCCGGAATGGTGATGATGTCCGAGATTCCCTGCACGCCTTGGCGCAGAATGTCGTCGGCGACACGGAACGACTCGAAGAAGCCGGCGTCCTGGGCCACGGCCAGCAATTTTTCGTTGGGGATGACAATCGTGGTATCGACCGAATCCATGAGCTCGGAGATACCGCGCTCCGCCTGCTGCATGCGGCGCTTGCCTTCAAAAGCGAAAGGCTTGGTCACGACAGCGACGGTTAACGCTCCCATTTCGCTGGCCAGCGATGCGATGATGGGCGCGGCCCCCGTGCCGGTGCCGCCGCCCAGGCCGGCGGTGACGAATACCATGTCGGCGCCCTCCAGCGCCTCGATGATCTTGTCGGAGTCCTCAAGCGCCGCTTTGCGCCCGATCTCAGGATTGGCCCCGGCGCCCAGGCCGTTGGTGAGTTTCACTCCGAGCTGGATCTTCATGGGCGCGCGCGACATGCGCAGCGCCTGCAGGTCGGTGTTGGCGACTACGAATTCGATGCCCTCCATGCCGGCATCAATCATGCGGTTGACCGCGTTGCCCCCGCCTCCGCCTACGCCGATCACCTTAATCTTTGCGTCGTTGCGGGTGTCTTCGTTGAAGCTGATGCGAATGTCGTTTTCCTTTTTCATGTGCGCCGCCTTCAGTGGATTTTTGCCTGCCCGTTCCTTCAGCTGATGTCGCGTCGTTGCTCAACCAGTACCCTTATGCACCTTTGCCTACAAACATGGCTTTTAACTTTGAACTCCAGCGATCGTTCTGAATACCACGAGCAATTCGGGCCCGATGTCCATAGAACACCATGCCCAAAACCGTTGCGAACTCGGGCTCAGCCAGGGTGGATGGCATTTTCGCCAACGGCGCAGGCCAAGCCAGGCGCAGTGGGCGATGGAGCACCGACTCCGCGATCTCGAGAATGCCGGGCAAGCGGCATCCGCCTCCGGTGAGTACGATGCCGCCGACGCAAAGCTCGAACATGCCTGCGTGGCGCAGGTTGTCACGCAGCATTTCAAACAGCTCCCGGGCGCGGGGCTCAAGGATTTCTCCGACCATGCGCTGCGAAATCAGTCGGGATGGCCGGTCGCCGACGGAGGGAACCTCAACTTCATTTCCTTCCGGAATCAGAGTGACAATGGCATTGCCATAGAGCCGTTTAATTTTTTCCGCTTCGGCGACCGGGGTGCAGAGTCCCACCGAAAGATCGCTGGTGAAATGATCGCCGCCAACCGGAATCACGCCGGTGTGGGCCACGGCGCCTTCCTGAAAGACGATGAGGCTGGTGGACCCGGCGCCCAGGTCGGCCAGGCAGACGCCCAACTCCCGCTCGTCGGCGCGCAGCGTGGCATCGGCGCAAGCCAAGGGCTCAAATACCGTATCGTCCACATGAACGCCGGCGCGATTCACCGCGGTAACCACGTTCTGCAAGGCACTGGATGCGACCGTCACCATGTGGACGCGCACTTCGAGTCTGGCCGCCATCATTCCGAGCGGATCATTCACTCCCGTCTGGTCATCGAGAATGAACTCCTGCGGCAACAAGTGAAGGATTTCGCGATCCTCGGGCAAGGGGATGGCGCGGGCCTTGTCGACCGCGGCGCGAAGTTCCTCGCGGCCAATCTCGCGCGCCCGGGCGCCGAAGCTGAGGCCGCCGTGGCTGTTGAAACCGCGGGCGTGGGCACCGGCCATGCCCAGCAAAGCATGCTCGATCGGGGCTCCGGCGACGTCTTCGGCCTGCTCGACCGCCTTCTGAATCGAGCCCACGGCCTTGTCCAGATCCACAATGACGCCCTTGCGCGAGCCGCGCGATTCCGCCACGCCGTGACCGCGATAACGCAAACCGTTGTCGGTAATTTCCGCCACCAGCGCACAGGTCTTGGCACTGCCTACGTCAATTGCGGTCAGAAGGTGCTCGTGCTGGTTTGCCATTCCTATTCTGGCTCTCCCTTGGCAATTGCCGGGCTGGGTTTCGCCGGCTTGACGGCTGCTGCGGATTTCGTTGCGCTATTCTTCCCGGTGAGTGAAGCAGTACCAGGCTTAGCTTTTGCTTTGGTCACGGTCCTGGCCCGAGCCTGCCGTACATGCGGTTTGCGATGGCCCGCCTTGGCGGTTCTTACCCTTGCCGCCGGCCGGGATGGAGAAGGCTTCGCAACCGATGTCCTCACTGGTTTCAGCGACAGGGACGGCTTGGGCGAGGTGCTGATGTGAGTGATCAACGCGGCCGGCTTTACTCCGGCAGCCATGGCTTTCCTGGCCGCTTCGGCGGAGAGCGGCGGTTGCTTCACCGGTCCCTGCAGGTCCGGGTTGACGATGAT
>JBOGLD010000199.1:0-3041 GCA_050745885.1 Terriglobales bacterium | reverse complement strand
AGGTTCTCAGCATTGTGGCGAAAGGCAATGATCTGAAGGCTTGCGGCGAGGCTCTGATCAAAGGCGCTAACGAGAATGGCGGGACCGATAACATCACGGTTATCCTCGGAGAAGTTTCTGGCGGCGGTCTGCCGCAACCCAATCCCGACCAGCCTGCCCAAGTGGAAGAGCTAGCAGTTCGGTGAAAAAACGAGTTTCGTGATGATTCCCATTTCCAATCGTGACCTGAATCAAGTTAGAAGCGGGGTGAACAACCGCGTGGGCGTTGGCTGGAACCCTGAGGGAAGCCCTCGGGGCGTCCTTTCCGGTGCCTTGCGGAGCTTATCTTCACACCGCCGCCGTGGCTTGCAGTTTCTGCAGTCGCATCAGGTTGTAGGCGGCGCCGACGTATTTGAACCACCAACTCACTTTCTCCAGGCCTCTCAATTTTACTTTCCTCAGCAACCCAATCACTTTCATCCAAGCAAAGCTCTGCTCCACCAGCTTGCGCTTCCGCTGACTGACTTGATAACCGGCATGCCGGGTGGTACGCGCGTCGATGGCGCTCGAGCGGTTGGTATTGTTCTGGGCCACATGCGGAGTGATGTTCAGTTGGCGCAACACGCGCACCAACGGTCGCGTGTCGTAGTTCTTGTCGCCTCCCAGCGTCACTCGTTTGGTTCCCGGAATCTTTGCGGCCATCAGCAGGGCCGCGTCGCGCTCGGCCGTTCCGTCCGCCCCGGTCACCATCGTCTTCACCAACAAACCGTGCCGATTCTCCATCAGTCCGTGACCCAGGTAGCTCAACCTGGCCTCCGATCCTTTCGACTTCTTATAGAGTCTCGCCTCGGGATCGGTCGTGGATTGATGCGTGTCGTTGCGGCGTTCCTCGCCATGAAAGTCTACTTCCCGTTTGCCTGCGCCGGCTCCCGGCTTTTCATCCTTGGGCCGAAAACTCTTCTGGCTGGCCCAGGCTTCGATCAAGGTCCCGTCCACTGTGAAGTGTTCGTCCGAAAGGTAGGGCTGGGCAATCTTCAGCACCCGCTGAAAGAAGGCCTCAGCCACCGCTTCGTTCAACAACCGGTCGCGATTCTTGCTGAAGACGCTGTGGTCCCAGACGGCCTCGTCCATGGTCATGCCCACAAACCAGCGGAACAAGAGGTTGTAGTCCAGCTGCTCCATCAGTTGTCGCTCCCCGCGCACCGAGTAGAAGATCTGCAGCAGCAACGCGCGCAAGAGCCGTTCCGGCGGGATCGACGGCCGTCCCACCTTGGCATACAGTCGGGCGAAGCGCGGCGACATCTCTTTCAGCACCTGATCGACCATAACCCGGATGGAGCGCAGGGGATGATCTTGCGGCACGCGCTTCTCCGGCGAGACGTAACTGAACATCGCATCTTGTTTCGGGTCCTCTCCGCGCATCGGGACTCCTTAATCGTGGGATTCAGAACCCTCATAGATGCGCACGGATACGTCAAGGTTACAAATAAAGTGCATTTTTCAACAAACTGTTAATATTACTAGGTTAAGTGTGTCTTGACTCCACGTTCTCGTGGCGCTAAGCTTTCCTCCATGACGCCACGGGAGTTGCAAGCTCTCAATGAACGCCTGACTGCGTTTCTCGAAGATCTGCTGATTCCGCTGGGCCGCAGCGAACGCCGACACTGGGCTCGGATTTACATCCAAGGGCTGCTTTTGGACGGTGAACGTAAGTCGATCGAACCCATGGCCAGCCGCATCGCCGGCGCCGATGTGCAGGCTCTGCGCCAATTTGTAGGACAGAGTCCTTGGGCGGTGGAGGCCGTGCAGCGACAGTTGGCGCGCAAAGTGGTGGACCTGCTCAGCGACCCGGAGGTCTGGATTCTGGATGAGACCTCGTTTCCCAAGGCGGGCGAACACTCGGTGGGTGTGGCCCGACAGTATTGCGGAGCCTTGGGCAAGGTCGCCAATTGTCAGGTGGCCGTCACCCTGCATTGGTCGAGCGCCGAAGCCAGTTGCCCGCTGGGCTGGCGGTTGTATTTGCCGAAGGCGTGGATCGAGGATGCCCAGCGCGCTCAAGAGGTGAAATTGCCCCAGGGTCTGGCGTACCGGAGTCAGGCCGAACTGGCCTTGGAGCTGATTGATGAAATGCTGAGTTGGGAAGTGCCTCGGCTGCCGGTAGTGGCGGACTCGGCCTACGGCAACAGTTTTGAATTTCGGGAGCAACTGCGCCGTCGCCAACTGTTCTACTTGATGGCGGTGGAAGCCCGGACGGTGGTTTGGACCGAGGATCCCAACGCTGTGCCCGTGCCGCCCTCCGCCCCCACGGGTCGGCCCCGGCGCTATCCGCCCCTGGCCTCGCTGGCCACAGCGCAAGATCTGTCGACCGTAGCCCGGCAATTGCCGGAGGCCGCGTGGCAGAGGGTGACGTGGCGCCAAGGCAGCCGCGGTCCGCAGCGCTCGCGCTTCGCCCGCCGGAAGGTCTGGGCGGCCCACGGCTGGCGCAAACGGGAGCATCTCGAACGGGCGGCCGAATGGCTGCTGATCGAATGGCCGGAGGGGGAGCCGGAACCCACCAAGTACTGGCTGGCCCAACTGGGGCCCGGCCGACCCGGGCTGCGGCGTTTGGTGAGGCTGGCTCACGCGCGTTGGCGAATCGAGATGGATTACCGCGAGTTGAAAGAGGAACTCGGGCTGGATCACTTCGAGGGCCGACACTGGCTGGGCTGGTATCACCACGTGACTCTGGTGACCTTGGCTTACGCTTTCCTTCGCTTGGAGCAAGTGCGCCTTAAAAAAAACTTCTGGTGCGACCTTGCCGGAGGTACGGAGGAGGCTGCAGCGGCTTCTGATTAGGCTCAGCGGGTTTTGTCCGTGGTGCCACATGCGGTTTCCCAAGGTGGACAGCTCATGACGTACTTAACCGAGTACTACTAGGGCTTAGTGGCACTGTCAAGATTCTGGGAAAGCACCGTCGTATTTCGGATTTTTGCGGTGGCCGATTCGAAGGAATAGAGGTTTGAAATTTTCAATCGTTAATCATAAATCGATAGTTCGTGCGCTGCTCTTGATCGCGCTTATTG
>JBOGLD010000198.1:0-7032 GCA_050745885.1 Terriglobales bacterium | reverse complement strand
CGAAACAATGCCGGCGGAAAAAATGAGCATGACGTCTGAGTCGCTCATCGAATCCCTGCTCCACCACGCCACATCGGGAACGGATGCCGAGCCCAATTCCACTCCTTTTCAAATGCTCATGACCATCAAGGGAGGTTGGACGCTCATGTTCCATGGAGAAGCATTCCTGAGCGAGATACAGCAGAGCGGGCCGCGCGGATCCGCCAAACTGTTTTCCACCAACTGGTGGATGCCAATGGCGCAACGAAAATTCGGCAGGGGCACGCTGACCCTCAGGACCATGCTCAGCCTCGAGCCGGCCACCGTCTCGGACCGGCGCTATCCGGAGCTTTTTCAGGAGGGTGAAACCGCCTTCGGTCGTCCCATCGTGGACGGGCAGCATCCCCATGATTTTTTCATGGAGCTCGCGGTCTTGTACGACTACAAGCTGGCGGAGCACACCTTGCTATCCGTTTACGTTGCTCCCATGGGCGATCCGGCGATGGGGCCGGTGGCGTATCCCCATCGGGCCTCGGCGTCGGAAAACCCCATCGCGCCGCTGGGGCACCATCTTCAGGACTCCACTCACATTGCAGCCGATGTGCTCACGCTGGGAATCACATACCGCAAGCTGCGCTTGGAAGGTTCGGGCTTTCATGGGCGCGAGCCCGACGAGTCCCGCTGGAACATCAACTCCGGAACAATTGATTCCTGGTCCACTCGAGTCACCGCCAGTCCCGGCCAGAACTGGACTCTGCAATATTCCATTGCGCATCTGCACAGCCCGGAAGCGCTGGCGTCCGCCGAAGATATCAGGCGAATGACTGCATCGGTCCAGTACAACCGTCGGCTGCAGAGGGGAAACTGGGCGTCGATGCTGCTGTGGGGGAGAAATCAGGATGTTTCTGGCGGCAACGTCGGCAATGGCTATCTGCTGGAATCAACGTTGCGCTTTCTCGAACGCAATTATGCCTGGACACGCATTGAGAATTTGGATCGTACGAGTGAGCTGCTTCTGGACGGCGGTCCCGAGCCGCCCGAATTCAGCGAACGGTATTTCACGCGAGTTCAGGCCTATACCGCAGGCTACGAGCGGGAAGTGGGACACATTCCGCACCTCTCGGCCGCGTTGGGCGGACAATTTACGTGGTACGGCGTGCCGGACGTCTTGCAGCCGGTCTACGGCCGGCACCCGGTGGGTGGAATTCTGTTCCTGCGCCTGCGGACGCAGTAAAACTGGACGCTGCCACAGCCTGCGTGGACCCGGATGCCCTCGTCCGGGTGGGCGAGCGCAGCTCGCCTTGGGGTTCGCGGAATCCAGGAAGTTTTGCGGACCTTTGCTCCGCCGGGCAAACCATGGCGTCCGCCCCTACGTGGTGCTCACCCGGCTGACGATCATCGCAATCGCCCTCTGGGCCGCCAGGGCCGCCCCCTCCTGCCAGCCAATAATATGACTGCAGTGGTCCCCGGCGAAGTAGATCCGGTCGTCAGGAACGATGAGTTCTCTGTAGGGCCCCACATAGTAAGGTCCATTTTCAGGAGCGGGATACTCGGGTCCGCGACTGACCCAGGATCCCAGGCTATAAGGCACCTTCCCCCAGGACATATAGATCGGCTTCTCCAGTTCCTTGCTCTTGCCGGGATGCAGTTTTTCCACCGCAGCTCGGGAAGCTGCAATCTTCGCCTCATAGGTAGGCAGCTTGCCGAACTCACTCCAATTCTCCATGCCGTACCCGGAGATGAGCACTCCTCGTTTCGACATAAGCGCCGCGCTCGGATACCAGACCAGATTGACCAGACCGGTGGTGAGAGACGAGATGCCGCCGTAAATCTCGTCTCCGTCCTGCTCCCAGAAGCGGCGCGACTCCCACCCCACTTTGTAGGCGGAATCATAAGTGACCTGCTCGATCGCCGATTTCACCCGCGGAGCGAAGTCATTGGGTATGGTCTTGAGGATGCTGAGCGGCATCGCGCAAACGCAATAGGCTGCTTCCATCGAATGTACCGGGCCCGATTCTCCTTTGCGGTACAAGACCCTGACGCCCTCGGTTGTTTTTCTGATTTCCGTGACGGGCGAGTTATAGCGGACCACGTCGCCGAGAGAACGCGCGAACGCGTAGGGAATCCGGTCCATGCCGCCGACTGGCTGGAACATCGTAGCCTGCATGTCGAGCAGTTCCTCAAAAAGCATCGGCTTGCAAAAATCCGACTTTAGCAGCTCCGAGAAAGAAAGCGGGGCGCGATGGATTTCAACCTGGTCGGCTGCTCCGGGCAGTTGCCGGTCGCCGGAGCGCGAGGAGCCGCTGTATTCATAATTCTTTCCCAGGGCGCCGTAAGACTTCAGAAATTCCATGAGCGCAGCGTGGTCGTCTTGCGTAAAGGCCTGATCGAGTGCTCCCTGTCGCACGCATTTCGCCAGCAATTCAGCAACGTAGCCGCGACTATCGTTAATGGCCTGCGCCTGGCGGATGGGCTTGCCGTCAAAAACCTTGTCGCTTTGCAGCAGCGTGCGGCGCGAGCTATTCACCTCGACCTCAAGTTCCACTCCCAGCTCGTTGCAATAACCCAGCATGGTCTTGTGTACAGAGGGGAGACGCGCGGGACCGCAGTTGAAATAATTTCCTTTATCGAACGCGCAGTCCTGTGATGTCCCATCATTAAGGACCAGCTTCGATCCGGCCCGCAGGGTCCAGTTGCGCCCGCCGGGGCGCTCGCGTGCTTCCAGCACGGTGCAGTCGAACCCGGCCCGTCGCATCTCATAGGCGGAGACCAGTCCAGCAATTCCTGCGCCGAGAATAATCACTTTCGTTCCCCGCCCGGTCGATGGCGGCAGCGGAAAGTCCTTGCGCTGCTCAGTCTCAACCATGCCAAAAAGCCCCAGCGAGTGCATGGTCATGAAGGCGGCGCCGTAGCCGCCTGCCTGCGCTATTCTGCCGATGAACTCACGCCTGCTGATTGGCATCTTGTTTGTCCGTTGCCGCAGCTCGCGGCTTCCAGGAAGAGGCTGCCCCGGCCGAAACTGCCCCGCAGCCGATACGGAGGGGTGACCAATCTTTCCTAAATACCCCGCGTTCCTGGGATTCGTATAACCTACCATCCCTGCAAGATGCTGCGTATTCAATCTTTTGTTTGCCCGGAATCAGTGCGATCGATCGTGCCCGACAACGAAATCGCTGTCATCCTGAGAGCAGGGTGAAGCCCGCTTCACGGGCTTCACTCGGAGTCGAAGGATCCCTGGCAATGGCAACATGTTTCGGGTAGGGGTCCTTCGATTCCGCTGAACGTTTCGCACGCGAAACGTTCACCTCCGCTCAGGATGACATACACGGTGTGACTCCAGAATCCAGAACAGCTTCCGGGGAAGCAATGCCCATTCGTTCTCTCGTTGTCTCCCGGGCGCGATCCCGCTACACTGGCACTCCTATGTCGAACCCAATTCAGCCCAACATCAAACTGAGCAACACTTCCGACTATCGCGAGACCTACGCCAACAGCGTGCAGGTGCGGGTGAACGTCTGGGATTTCTTTCTGGTATTCGGCACTTTGCAGCAGCAGAGCGAGTCCCAGGTGGAGGTCAATAATTTTCAGGGAATCTATTTAAGTCCGCAACAGGCGAAAGCGCTGTCGGCCATCCTGCAGCAGAATGTGGCCGGTTACGAGGGCACGTTTGGTGAGATCAAGCTGGACCCGCGTATGATGGCTCCCGGGCCGGTGCACTAGCGGCGATCGAATACTCATCCACTGCATTGACGACTGTTGACCACCCCTCGCGCGGCATCCATCCCGTGCTCGTATTTGCTCTTATCTTTGCGGCGCTCATGGCGCTGCATGCCCCCCTGCTACGCCTGCCGTATTTCTGGGACGAGGCCGGATACTACGTGCCCGCCGCGCGCGACCTACTGCTGACCGGAAGCCTGATTCCGCACTCAACCGTTTCGAACGCTCACCCGCCGCTGGTGATGGCCTATCTGGCGTTATGGTGGAAAATCGCCGGCTTCGCGCCGATCGTGACCCGGACCGCGATGCTGCTGGCCTCCTCGTTCGCTCTGCTGGGACTGTTCCGGTTGGCGGAGGCCGTGGCCAACGTCGAAGTCGCGGTGACCACTACGATTTTGACCGCACTCTATCCTGTCTTCTTCGCGCAAAGTTCTCTTGTCCATCTCGATCTCTTCGCCGCGGGACTGACGTTCTGGGGCCTGCTCGGCTACGCGAGAGGCAGGGCCGGCGAGACGGCGCTTTGGTTCTCACTTGCGGCCCTGGCCAAGGAGACTGCGATTCTGGCGCCGCTGGCACTGTTCGCCTGGGAGCTGCTAGCGGCGCGGCTGCGTACCCGGGATGGGAACAGATCGTTCCCCCGCCGGGGGCGAAACCCGTCCTGGCTCCTGGTGCCGCTCGTTCCTCTCACCGCGTGGTACATCTTCCATTACTGGCAAACCGGTTTTGTTTTCGGTAATCCCGAGTTCTTTCGCTACAACGTCGCGGCCACGCTTCATCCGCTGCGAATTCTGCTCGCACTGCTGCTTCGCCTGTGGCAGACCGTCGGATATTTCCATCTACTGCTGCTTACTCTGGCGGCCGTGTTCGCCATGTGGCTGCCTCCGCTGCACGACTCCGGCGGCGAACGCCAGCGGATCGCTCTCGACTTTCAGTTCGCCATGCTGGCGGTGATTGCAACCTATGTGTCGGTGCTGGCGTCGGTGGGCGGTGCGGAGCTGGCGCGCTACCTGCTTCCGGTGGTGCCCCTCGTGATTCTGATTTGGGTTTCGACGCTATGGCGCAGAGTGCGATGGTGGCGCGGTGTGGCCGCGGTCGTGGCCCTGATGTTTGTGCTGGGATGGTTCATCAATCCGCCCTACGGGTTTGCCCCCGAAGATAATCTGGCTTACCGGGATTACATCCGGTTGCACCAGCATGCCGAAGAATTCCTGCAAACGCGCTATCCCATGGCGCGCGTCCTTACGGCCTGGCCGGCCAGTGACGAACTGACGCATCCGTACCTGGGCTATGTCACGCGGCCCATGCGGGTCGTGCGCATCGAACATTTCGCGGCCGAGCAACTCATGTCGGCGGCCGATGCCCGCTCCAACGACGTCCGCGCGGAATTCGACGTCGCGCTGGTATTCTCCACGAAATATGAACCAGCCCATCCTCTATTCCTGGCGCACTCGCGTTTGTGGCAGGAGTGGAAGACGCGATTTTTCGACTTCCATCGCGACCTGCCCCCCGCCGTCGCCGCCCGGATTCTGGGCGGGAACCTGGTATACACCGAAACCCGCAACGGCCAATGGGTTGGTGTAATTGAGATCGAGCGCATTTTCGATGCGCATCTCTCTCCTCAGTCTTAGCCTCTATTGTTGTTGCTGCGGTGTGGATTGGACTGGAGGCGTACTCTGCATCCCGCCAAAAGAGGCGGGCGTTCCGGATGAGTTGGGGCTGGTTGAGTTGGGGCTTGATGAGTTCTGCTGCTGCAGTGGGACTGCCGATTGCAATGCCGGCTGCGCTGGTGTAGTGATGAGGCCGCCACGATCCATGCTGGGATCGTAGATAAACTGCCACTGGTTGTAGTGATTCTTGTGATTGAATTCGCGAATACTCAGGGCCTTGCTGGTGCTGGCGACGCCGACGATCGGGCCCCCGCCGAACACCGTGCTGGTTAATTGGCTGCTGCCAATACCCCCGCTCGTTTGACTTGAGCCGGAGGCAGACGAATCGGGCGATGCCGGGCTGCTCGAACTGGCGTCCGCAGCAGCGTCGCCGGCGGCGTCCGTGTCAGTTTTCGGAGCCGAGGCTGTGGCGATGCCCGGCGCGGCCTGGGCGGCGGCTCCTCCGAGCATACTGCTGCCTGCGGCTGCCAACGCCGCTCCTCCCGGGGAAGCGGTAATGCTCCCCACCGGAGTCGCTCCGGCGATGTTCGGAGCGCTGGTGAGCTGCACTTCTCCCACGTGCAATAACTTGAAATCCTTCCCCGTGATGGGGTCCTTGTAGCGCTTGCGCAGGAAACGAATATTGTTGGTATTTTCCAGGTCTTCGAGGCGGGTCGGGTAACGTCCGGTCTTCTTGACATAGCGGCGAATGGCGCGCGAATACTGCGTCCCCCGATGGATCATCTCCTCTTCGCGATCGCGCCGCACCCGAAAGGCGATGCTGGGAGCGACAGCGCCGGCGGCAATCACCAGCAGAGTCACGAACAGCATCAGCATGAGCAGAATATAACCGCGCTCGGAGCGCCGGGGCCGGTTGGTTGTTGGTCGTTGGTCGTTGGCTGTTGGTCGTTGGCCGTTGGCCGTTGGTCGTTGGCCGTTGGTCGTTGGCCCGTTCGCCCTCGGAGTGATCGTTAGCAGTTTGTCCTGAGTCATTAAATCTTCCAGATCAGTCTTTTGACTCCGAGAGGGTCGCAGATAGCGCGCTCTTGCCAACGACCAACGACCAAAGGCCAACGACTGATCACCGACGACTGTCCCTATCGCTATCCCTGCGTCAACGGAATACTCTGCCGGTTGTTGTTCAGCACATCTTCCACTTCGACCGAGACCGGCGTGATATGCAGAATCTTGTAGCGACGATCCACAATGTCGCCTTCCCCTGCAATGAATACATCCTCACCCTGGGAGAGGAAAATCTTTTTGGGCTCGCCCGGCCGGTTGGCAAAACCAAAAAACTTGAGGTTGATGGGCGGCGGCGGGGGCGGGCCTTGGGGGACCGGATCCGGCTGCTTCCGGACTGTCGTAATGATCTTCGGAATCTCGACCGTGGCCCGGAAAATGTTTCGTCCGGTGCCTCGATACTGGGTGTCCTCACTGGCCTTCAGCCAGTCGTAACGAAGCGTGGGATCAAGCGAACGCGTCATCGTGCTGGCGCCAGACCGCTTTCCGGACGCGGTTCTCACCGCCACGGTCCGGCGCGCTCCCGCCGGGGACGCCAGCGCCGGGGAGGGGGACTTTGCCGACGCCGGTGAACCCGGGAAAAAGCGCATTACGACCAGCGCCAGGGCCACTACCGCCAGGACGATGGCCGCGATCGTCTTGTTCCGGTTTTCCGTCCCCAGTTGCATCT
>JBOGLD010000197.1:0-4652 GCA_050745885.1 Terriglobales bacterium | reverse complement strand
GTTGCTCATTATAAACGCGGTCCAGGAATTCACCGATGGACGCAGCAGCCTCGTGGATGTCGCGATACTCGTTTCGATAGACCTCCTCGTACTTCAGCGTTTTCATAAACGATTCACAGGCCGCATTGGCTTGAGCCGTCAACTACGGCTGATGCAAACAGTCTGAACCGACGTTTCAAAATTATTCATCCCTTTCACCCGTGGTTTGGCCAGGAGTTCGAACTCGTCACTTATCTGCATACGTGGGGCGAGAACCGAGCTTACTTCCATAAGGACGGCGATCATCTGGTTTCTGTCCCCGCCAGTTGGACCGATATCGTGCCGGAGGATCCGGTGGTGAAGTTGGCGGCCGGGCGATCACACTACCGCGTTGAAGATCTGGTGGAGTTGATCGAGAGGCTTCACGAAGGAGTATCGGGGTCATCTGTAAAGGTAATTCCGTCATGGCTGTAAAGGAAATGGTGTCATGGTCCCGTATGGCCACGCTGTCTGTAATTTGCAATATTGTGAGACTATATCCATTATTTTGTCGTTTGTTATGCACAGAAAATGCTTGACAAACATGGCATTCGGACATAATTATATTTACAGATAAGCGCCGCCATGCCCTCGCCACCACCGCCATCCGATCCCAACACCAAACGCCAGACGCTTCGTCGTCACGGCACTCTCAACCCGCATCCGGAAACCGTCACCTATCCTCTGTTCCAGAACAGCGGCTTCTTCGATGCCGACGATCTCGTGCAGGTCAAGTACGAGATGCTGCGCCAGGTTCATGTCGACCAACGCTCCGTGAGCGAGTCCGCGGGATCCTTCGGGCTTTCTCGCCCGTCGTTCTATCAGGCGCAAACCGCCTTTCAACAGGAAGGACTCTTCGGCCTGCTTCCTCTCAAGCGCGGCCCGCAGGGCGGCCACAAGCTGACCAGCGAGGTTATGGGGTTCGTTGCTCAACAGCAAGCCGCGGATCCTTCCCTGACTGCACAGCAACTGGCCGAGTCCGTCCGCAAGCGGTTCCAGTTTCAGGTGCACCCGCGCAGCATCCAGCGCCAACTGCTGCGGCAAAAAAAACGCTCTTGACTGCATCCGCCGGCCACGACAACTCCGCTGCGTTGAGATCCTCCTACGAGGATCTACGTACGCAAGCTCTGGCCGGCGGCCGCGGACCGGGGTTCGCCTTATTCCTGAATCACGGCATGTGCGAGTGGATGGAAGTCTGTTCCTCGTGTACGGCGGTCGTTGCCACCCCGGAACCCGTCGCGGCGATCACCAACCCGCAACTACTGCCGCCAGGCATGCGATCCGAGATCGTGGCGATTCTGGCCGGCATGTTTCTGGACAAGCAATGGGAGGCAACTCGATGACTCAGGATGCGCATCAGAAGGTAAAGGCCAGTCACCTCAAGCGGAGTGCTTATCTTTATGTCCGGCAGTCCACTCTGCGTCAGGTACTGGAGAACACCGAGAGCACGCAACGACAGTATGCGCTCCGGCAACAAGCCGTCGTACTGGGATGGCCGCTGGAGCGGATCATTATCATCGATACGGATCAGGGGCAGTCGGGCGCCTCGGCTGCCGATCGCGAAGGATTCCAACGGCTGGTGACGGAAGTCGGCCTGGGGCGGGCCGGAATCGTGCTCGGTCTGGAAGTGTCACGATTGGCCAGGAACTCGATGGACTGGCACCGGCTACTGGAGATCTGCGCGCTGAGCGACACGCTGATCCTCGATGAAGACGGTGTCTACGATCCGGCGCACTTCAATGATCGCCTGCTGTTGGGGTTGAAGGGGACCATGAGCGAGGCTGAACTGCACGTGCTGCGCGCACGCTTACAAGGAGGAATCCGGAACAAGGCCCGGCGCGGAGAGCTGTTTATCCGGCCAGCGATGGGTTTTATTTATAACGCAGAGGGCGAACTCGTGATGGACCCGGACCAACAAGTTCAGCAATCGGTGCGCGTGTTGTTTGAAACATTCCGGCGGACCGGATCGGCGATGGCCACCGTGAAGTTCTTCGCCAAGCAGGGACTGCAGTTCCCGCGGCGTGTTCACACCGGGACGAACAAGGGCGACACCGTGTGGGCCGGACTGGAACATAGCCGCGTTCTGCGCATCCTCCACAACCCGCGATATACGGGCGCCTTTGTTTATGGGAGAACTCACACACGCAAGACGGTGGAAGGTGACTATGTCATCGAGCGTGTGCCCCGAGAAGAGTGGGAAGTGCTGATCAGGGGCAAGCACGCCGGCTATATCGACTGGGACGAGTATGAACGGAATCAGCGGCGCCTCCAGGACAACAGCCAATCTTATGGCGCCGACGCAAAAACAACTTCACAGATTGGGTGAGATCGTATAGTTCCACTTGGGCAGCACCTCGTGGGGTTTGAGTTGTAGGGCTTGGATCTGGTCGGGTGTTGGTTCGATGCCGGTCGGGTAGTGACGACGGTCGAGTTGAGCGGTGACCGACAAGCCGGTTTGAGTCCTGGTGGAGCGAATGAAGTTTAGAATCTTCTGATAGCTGTCGAGTGGTTCGCCTGCCCAGTTCTTGGAGATTTCGGAAAAGAGGCGGTGCTCGATGGGGTTCCATTTGGAGGCGCCAGTGGGGTAGTGGGCAACCGTCAGAGTCAGACCGAGCGAATCGGCCAGTTGCGACTGGAGTTCGGTTTTCCAGGCGCGGCGACGAGCGCCGTTACTGCCGCCGGGTGTCGCTCAGAATGAGCAGTTGACGGGAGCGCGGATAGCGGACCGATCCCTCTCGGCGCCACCAGTCTGCGATGGCATGGGCTGCAAAGGCCGATGTTTCATGCGAGACGCCTACCGTGACCGAACCTCGATTGGCGAGCATATCATAGATGCCGTAAGGGATGGCGACGCCGGTCGAGTCGGAACGGAAATCGTGGTCGTTGACCAAACGGGGCGTCAAATTCCACCGCGCGCCAGGATTTTTGAACGGGCCCACCAACTCACGTTTCTTGGCGTCCACGCTAATGATCGGCAGGCCGCGGCGTTGAAATCGGTCCCGAAGATCGCTCAGGTAGAGGAACTGATTATTGCGATCAGGACTGTGGCCGGTGGACAGGGACTTGTGATTGACGCGCAGAGAATAGCCCATCTGATGGAGTAGACGAGCTACCGTGTTGGGACTGACAGTGACACCGAAGTCGCACAACGCCATGGCGATCTTGCCGGTAGTTCGCCGCGACCACTTCAACCCGGTGATGGGATCGCCAGCGGTATCGTATTCGAGCAGGAACTCGATCAAGGTGACGATGTCGGCGGTTTTTTTTCGACCGGTTTGCGTCCGCCGCCGGAACGGCGAGTCCGATCGGCCGATACATTCTGATCGAGCAGTTGCTGACGTCCGCGGGAAACGGTATGCGAATCCACGCCGAGGAAATCGGCCAGGATGGTGTCGCCACCGTGGCCGAGTTTCATGGATTCCAGGCCGGCGAACAAGCGACGCTGCTGCTCGTCGAGCAGGCTGTAGAAAAGTAAAATGGCGGCTTTGAGTTCATCGGGAGATACCTGGAGCGCGGAAGCATCGGCCACCAGAGGAACCGATGATGCGGTTGGCCTGGTACGAAGCTGATCGCGAGCCTGCCGATTATCGGCGGAAGTGTATAGGAAGCGCCCAGCGACTTGCGAGCGGCGCAGACGTTCGGCGCGCACCAGATCGTGAAGCGGATCTCGTACCTCCGCATGAAGGATGCCGGCCAACTCGTCGGCGAACCAACCGGACGGCGCCTGATTGACAAAGGACTCGACGGTGGAGACGAGAGTGCCGTAGCGGGAAAACCAAACAGTGTCGTGGGACCACAAGCCTACATCGTCGAAGCGGGCGACTTCGCGGAGGGCATAGTAGCGGCCGCGATGAGTATAGCTGGACAGGTAGTCGAGGAGTTTGAGCTTGCGAAAGACGGTGAGATCGGTCGTGGTGCCGATAGCGTCTTTGAGTTCGGGTAGGGCCGCGATTTTGTGGCGGAGCAGGTGCTTGCGGAGAACTTGGGGATCGAAAGAGGGTGGCCGCATAATGTTATAGTTCCGACTACACAAGGCATTCAATTCGGAACTATAACACAATTGCCGCAGTGCCTGAAGAAGCGGGGACAACGACAGATCTTCTATATTTACGCGGCTTCAGAGAGACTCGGTGAACGAAAGGCAACACCTCACCGAAAAGCTCATAATGATTGATATCCGCTCACTAGTGAGTAGTTGTTGTTGCCGTAGCCCTAAGCCTTGCTTTTCTGCGCTCCAGCAATGCATACGACGCGATCAGAATCGCGAGCATCTCGACACAATCCTGCCCGTGCGCGATGCCCAGCCCAGTTGGAAGAAAGAGCGCGCCGAAGATGATGGCATCCGGCGCCCAGCGGCGGCTCGCCCACACCCAGCACGTGATCAACAAAGCCGTCTGCGCCGCAAGCCAAATCCAGAACGCCAGACGAAATGGGATGAGCGCCAGCGGGGCCAGCACGGCGGCGTAAAACGGCGGCCGCACAAAGGGCACCAGCGCATCGAGATCCGGCACAAATCGCCGTTCCCGTTCCAGTTGCACAGCGGGGTCGTGAAGGCGCTGGAAGTTGCCGTCCAAGGCGAGCGAAGCGCCTGCATACAGATTCAAAAAATCGTGCTTCCGCGAGCTCTCTACGAC
>JBOGLD010000196.1:0-21808 GCA_050745885.1 Terriglobales bacterium | reverse complement strand
CGATTGCGGGCCGCGATCAACTCGGCGTTGCTGGGAAAGTCTCCGCCGTAGAAGGACCAATCCGGATGATTGTTCAGTTCTTCGTAGCGCTCGTTGAAGCGATCGGTGGGAGTGAAAAATGCTACCGGATCTGAGATGTGCATGGCTACCGGCATGCTTAATTGCCCGCAGGCATCCCACATGGGATCGAAGCGCGGGTCATCAATTTTCACCAGCGTCCCCGAGGTAATATTTTCGCGGAGATAAAGCCCCAGCGTCTTAAGAATCTTCAAGCCGTACGCGCCATCGCGATGGGCTTGCTCAATCGCCTGCGCTTGCAGCTGGGGATAATTCGGCTCTTTAAAGAGGGAATACGAAGGCTCGGTGAGGGTGTAGAAGCGGCCGGGATACTGGCGGTCATATTTCGCAATCGCGTCCCTGAGGCCTTGGTCGTATCCGCCGGTCAGGTTCACCATGGCCCGAATATTCTTGCGGTCCATGACCGCCAGCAACTCCTGGGGCGTTCCCAGGTATTGCCGGTCGGGGGAGAGTTCTACGCCATTTTTCGATTTGGTGGAGATGGTAATGTGGGTGTGGAAGTCGATCACCGGAAACTTGGAGCGCTCGACGTGCGACTCGTGCACCTGGAGCATACTTTTTGGTTCGTACTGCGAGAGCTCCAGAGGTTTGGGATGGGGTTTGG
The DNA here is from genome assembly GCA_050745885.1 of Terriglobales bacterium. Taxonomy (GTDB): domain Bacteria; phylum Acidobacteriota; class Terriglobia; order Terriglobales; family Acidobacteriaceae; genus JAIQFF01. The sequence goes on along the minus strand of JBOGLD010000196.1, from coordinate 21,126 downwards.
TTTCGGCCTCGACGGCGGCCGCATTGCCGATCTGTGTTCCGGCCCCAGCCACCAGGCCCATGCCATACAGCCACTGACGACGATTGATCAAGGCTCTCCTCTATCTTTCCGGGCTATTGCCCAGGCTCAAGCGCTGGCGTTGCAATGTCCACCGAGCGCTTTTGGCCATCGATCGAACCATGCCAGACGCTCCCGCCGAAAGTTGTAATGTAGACCTTATCGCGGTCAAGGGGATCGGGAATCACGCGGTGCGCCCACTTGAAGTTGAACCCGGGAATGCGAGTCCAGTGCAGTCCCCGGTCCGCCGATCGCCAGGCGGAAGACTCAAACCCGGCGGCATAAACAATGTTGGGGTCCGCCGGATCAATGGTCACATCATAAATATGGCGGTCCTGGTCGAGCACCTGTTTCCAGCTTTTGCCACCATCTTCTGAAAGGAAGACTCCGCCGCCGTCTCCGTGTACTCCAGTCGCCCGGGCCCAGGCCGCGAGGTAAAGACGATCCGGCGAGTTGGGATCGATGGCGAGGCCGTTGGGCCCATTCGTTCCCTCGGGCAGCGCAACCGGTTGCCAGTGTTCCGCACCGTCCGTTGACCGGTACAGCGCGCCGTCGCCGGCATTGCCGATGCTTCCATCCTCTGACCGGCGCGCCACAACTACGAACAGTGTGCCCTTCGAATTGCGCGCCAACCTCCAGGCGAAAGGTTGGGTCTGCGTAATGCCCTGGTTCTTCAGGCTCCAGGTACGTCCGTCGTCGGAACTCTTGTAAACGCCGCGGCCAAAACCGGCCACGTACAGCACGCGCGCGTCCACCGGGCTCGTCGGATCGAGCAGAATATGAGTGGCTGCGGTCTCATCCATTCCGCTGTTTGACTTGTTCCACGTCCGGCCGCCGTCATTGCTTCGGCAAACTCCGCCTTTGTAATTCAGCACGGAGTTGTGCCGCCACATCTTCGGGCGCGGCAGATCATGCGTGTAGCTGTTCACGCTCCACATTCGCCCCCGCACCTTGGGATCGAAGACCACCCAGTATGTCGTATTCAACCACTCACTGGGCACGCCCGCGGTCGAACTGGTCCATGAGGCTCCGCCGTCTTCGCTGCGAAAGAGTCCTATGTCCGTGTAAGCAATGAACTGGCGTTTTAGATTGAAGGGATCAAAAAATATTCCATAGCTGTTGGTGACGTCGAGGCCCGTGCTGGTCCATCCTGAATTGTCTACCTTGCGGGAGTACAACGCCGTCCACGTGGCGCCCCCGTCGCTGGTGCGCATGGTTCTCCCGAGATCGGTTCCATAGCATAGATTCGCGTCCTGTTGTGCCACGGTGAGGTTTAGCGGGTTCTCTCCCCAGCCTGGGCCGAAACGTTCGGTGATCCAGGCGTCGTGTACGTTCTTGGCCGCCGCCTCGGATTCTTTCCACACCAACTGCCAATGGCCGCCGGAGTCGGTGGTCTTGGCCACGCCCATCCAGGACTCAGCGGCGAGCGCGAGATGATCGTAAGAAACATACGCGGTTTCGGGGTGGCGCAGACTGGTCGCGATGGCCCGGACCTTCGCTCCGCTGCCGGGCAGATCCGACTTATGCCAGGTTACGCCGCCATCGGTAGAAATAAAGATTCCCTGTTTCGACGTGCCATAAACGGTCGGCTGTGGTCCGGAACCAAAGCCGAGTGAAACGTCAGTGAATGCCGCCGGCAGCGCGAGATTGTGGACTCCGGCGGCATCAACGATTGAGAGCCTGTGGGTGCTGGCCACAAACAATGTTCGCGAATCGACGGCAGATTGGGGATCAACCCACAGCCGCCGCGGTACGTCCGGCAAGCTGGCCTGCTTTTGCCATGTCTCTCCATAGTCCCGCGAAACGAAAAGCGCCGGGCTCTGCTTTGTGCCGGCTGCGGCGTAGAGAAGCTTCGAGTTGTCCGGATCAACCGCCAGCGCCGCGATTGTGCCCAGGGGATCGGGGTCGGCCAGGATATGCTCATCGGAGTGATCGGAATTCAGCTGCACGCCTTTGACCGCGGAGGGACTGGGAGAGACCAGGTTCCAGCGCTCTCCGCCGTCCGTACTGCGCCACAAACCGGTCGCGTGAGCGTACATAGTTTTGGAATCCAGTGGATCGAAGACAAAAAAATCGACGACTCCGCGCAGGTTGAACATGCGCCACGTCCGTCCACCATCATGGGTGATATAGGAGCCGGTCATGTCGCAGGAGATCAGCACCGTGTTGGCGTCAAGGGGGCTGATGGTGGGATTGAACATGGCTCCGCCGCCGCCTGGTCCAATCACGCGAAAATCGCCGGGACGTTCGGCAGAGACGGCAGTCAAGCACACGAGGATGACAAGGACGGGGAAGATCCGGAGTTTCATCGGCTCCTGCCAAATATTGCCGTGCTGGCTGTTGCGGCCCGGTCTATGCGCGGGCCACCCATCCCCGGACGGATCGGCAAGCGGCCGCCCGGGGCTCTGCTCGAGTAATCTGGCGACCGCCTTCGCCTGCAGCAGCGCCGGCCCTAGAACGTGATCCGGAGCCGTAGCCGCACAGTCCGGCGGCTGTCCACGCCTTCTTGCGAGAACGTGTTTTCCAGTCGCCCGAAATCCGGATTGGGCGTAACGTCGGCTATGACCGGCCTCAAAGTCGCCGGATCCACGCCGAGGTTGAAGTCACCCAGGAAAGCAAAGGGTCCGCCGCCGCCGCCGTAGTCGCTGTCGGGCGAGAACAACGGGTGGTTGAACACGTTGTCGATGTCCGCGCCCAGCGAAGCGGTTACCCGCTCACCCACGTGGAACTCCTTATGGACGCCCAGGTTCACTCCCCAGGTACCCGGGCCGAACAACAGATTCCGCTTGGCGATCTGGGGATTGTTGAACACGTCGGCTCCGAGAGGGGGCAGTCCGAAAGCATTTGGATCCCAAATCTGGTTCCCGCTGCGGCGATTATAATTCCCGGTCACCGTAGGCCGGAAAGAGGGCTCGGAGTTGAAATCGCCGTAGGCATCGACCGACCCTACACCCACATTCCCAGGCGTGATCGGGTCGCAATCGTCGCACAGCCAGAACGGCGTAAAGCCGGTGCCCGTCTTGGCGAACATATTGAACGTGGTTTGCCACCCTCCCAGGATCGCGTCTGTCCAACGCGAGAATGACGTACCGAACTTTTTCCCCCGGCCAACCGGCAAGTCCCACACGCCGTAGGCAACGAAGCGATTTTTCGGAACGAAGGCCTCCTGCCCATAATCGTTGTTCGGTTGGAAAGGGTTGTAGGCAATGCCGCCCAGACTGGAGTTTCCGGTATCGAGACCGGTGGACTTCTGATCCAGGTATGTGTAAGAGAGATTCAGCATTAAACCGTGAGTGTAGCGCTTCTCCAGTTGGGTCTGGAATGCGTTGGATCGACCGTGCCCGTAATTTCCGTAGGTCAGCAGGTAGTCGCCCAGGCCGGGAAATGGCTGGCGCGCCAGGTCGGCGGGCGAATAGTCGCAGTCGGCATTGTTTTCCGGATCGCAGGCCGTCACACCATCTCCGATTGTCGTGCCGAAGGGAGTGGTGCTGGGCTTGAGCTCGTTCAAATCCACGCCCGCGATCAATCCGCCCAGGGCGCTTCCCAGATAGGAGAAGCGCAGTGAAGTATCGCGCGCAATTTCCCGTTCATAGGTTACGTTGTACTGTTGAATCCTTGGCTGCTGCAAACCAACTGGCACCGCATTGATGGCCGGCAATCCGCCGAAGCCCGAGCTCACGTCGCCGCCGGTGAATGGACTGAAACCGTGGGAAAATCCGGGCCAGCCCTGAAGTGGGTCCGGTTTCGTTTGCTTGCTCACACCCTGGTTGAACGGGTTGGTGGCAATTGGGTCGCGTATGCCCTGGGCTGCCGAAGTCGGATAATAAAACCCGTAACCGCCGCGTAGCACCGACTTGCCGCCCAGGCGTAGCGCGAAACCAACTCGCGGTGCGAGATTATTCTTGTCGGTCCGAACCAGTCCGCGGCCAACGCCCAGCCCGGACTGCGCCGCCGTTACCACTCCGAGCGCGATGATTCGCGTATCCAGGAAGGGCAGGGTCTTGTCCGAAGGCACCACGAAGCGACCTTTCTGGCCGGTCGTGGTGTTCACGAAGTTCGGGTCGAAATTGGCCAGCAGATCGTGGTTCTCGATAAAGGGCGTGATCAGCTCGTAACGCAGGCCCAGGTTAAGGGTGAGGCGCGACGATACTTTCCAGTCGTCCTGGACGAAAAAGCCCTGCTCCCAGTTGTACACGTCCATGGGCGGCCGAGGCGCGTTGATGTAAGTTACGGTCGTGGCGGGCTCGCCCAGAATAAAGTCTGCAAACGAGTCCGTTCCGCCCCCTGTATAAGCCAGGACTCCCCGGGGATTGCCGCGATTGACGGCGAAGCCATCCACCGCCGCGTTGCGTACGAAACTCGCGCCCATCTTCAGATTGTGCTTTCTCACTACCCAGGTCAATGTGTCCCCGAAGGTGGCCAGATCCTGATCCTCGGGACGGTCGGTGTTGCGGCCCCCATTTTGGAAAGCTGCAAACGCATTGCGGTTGAAAGTGACGGCGGTATGGCCGAAAGTTTGCAGTTCGGCCGAACCTATCACCGCGCCGTAGGCATCGATATCCGACTGATCGAACCCGATGCTGGAGAGGAAGCTGTTCAGAGTGGTATTGCTGTGCAGGCGCAACCTCTCGTGATTGAACCCGGCTCGAGCCTCGTTCACGATGTTGGTGCTGAAAACTCGTGTATAGGAAAATGAAATCGTGTCATTCCTGCGGTTATTCTGAGTCAGGCCCAATCCGGTATAGGGTGCCTGCACCAGATTGTTGGCACTGGTTAGGGCAGAAGCGTTGTAGGTGCCGAAGACGTGGTCTTTTTCGCTGAAGTCGTGGTCCACACGCAAGGTCCCCAGGTCTTGCACCGATCGGCCGGGCAGGATGGTCTCGAAGCCCGGAATGCGGCCGTTCGCCGGATTGATAGGGGCCGAGAGCCCGATCTTCGGAAAATACGTGCCGATCAAGGACTGAACGGTCGGGTTCAGAAGGCGAGACGGGACCGTGATGAATTGTTGACCCAATCCGCCGACCGTATCATCGGCCATCTCTTCCGGCGTCAGAACCACGTCGGCCGGAACATGGGGCTTCACGGCATCGTCAACCAGGGAGAAATCACCGCCCCACATGCTTGGGTGTGGCAGCGTGCTCGACTGCACCGTCGTCGGGGATACGGTCCAGTCCCGTTCATACGCGGCGAAAAACCAGGTCTTCTTCAAGCCTGGGACCGGGCCCCCCAGTGAGCCCCCGACATCGGTGACGTTGAAGTACGGATTGGGATACTTGCTCTGAAATGGGGTCGGAGCGAAATTGGCTTTGCCGATCTGGTCCTGCAGCGTCCAGGCGGCGAGCGCCGCGTTATTGTTGTTGTAGAACATCGAGCCGTGATAGCCCACACCTCCGCGCTTGGTGGTCACTCGGATGTTTGCAATGCCAGCGTACTCCGCGCTGAAGTCGTTCGACAGCACGTTGATGTCTCCTACCGCTTCCAACGAGGGCTGGCTGCTGGTCGGCTCCCCGAAAATTCCGCCGTTTGAGCGCTGGCCATCCAGCGAAAAACTGGCGCCGTAACTTTGCGCGCCCAGGAACTTGAACTCGCCGTCTGCTGACCCCTGCGTGATGTTCGGGTTCAGGTATAAGAACGAGTAAACGTTGCGGCTATCGCGGGGCAAGTCAATCACTCCCCGGCTCGTGATGGTATCGCTGATGGTCTGATTCTCGACGTTGATCAGCGGCGCCTCCTCGGTAACCTCGACGGCCTCTTTCGACGACGCCACTCTCAGTACCGCGTCCGCACTCGCCGTATCGCTGCCATTCAGCACGATACCGGTGATTTGGACGGTAGCCATACCCGGTGCAGAGACCGAGACTTTGTACGATCCCGAGCTCAATCCAAAGAGAACATATTCCCCGATTGCACTCGTCTTGGTTTCGTGCGGCGTGTTGGTGCCAAGGTCAAGAATTGTGACTCTCGCGTTGGGAACCACCGCGCCACTCGAATCGGTCACCAAACCCCGAATGGTGCCCAGGTCGGTTCCTTGCGCGAACAGGAACTGGGCGCTTCCCAGCGCCACCAGAAGAATGAGTCGTATCGCCAAGTCGGTTGAAGACTTCATGGGCGCGTCCCCCAGCGGATAAGTTTCTAATGCCGAGTTTTCTATCATAGGTCGCAATCAAAAGCAAATAAAGAATGCCAAATGAAAAAATATGAGAAATAAAACGCAACCCTGGATTTTTGCTGCGGGCCCTGGCTTGCGCCCCAGACTGCGCCCGTCCGCGTCACCAGGGAATTCAGGCTGCACCGTCAGGTTTCCGGCAAATGCAGATCGAACGTTTGAACCACCCGGCTGATAACTCCGTCTTCCGAAGGCGAATCTGGACGTAGCCCCGCTTCCAGACAGCAGAAAAACGCGAGCAACTGGGCGGCGAGGACGTCGATCACGGGAAAATTCTCGTCTCCGATCTGGGACAATCCTGGGCACTCGAGAACGATATCGGTCGGGCGAACTAATTCGTGGGGGACATCTTCCCCCACGATGAGTTTCAGCAGGCCTAGCTGTTTCTGGTCCAGCTCGCGGAGCAGGTCGGCTTCGTAGGCACGAAGCGTGGGATCGGAAGAGAGGAAGCACACGACCAGCGTGTCGTCGTGCACGTAGCTCATGGGACCGTGACGAAGCCCCAGATAAGTCTCGCTCAGCGTCGCCACCCGTCCGGCCGTCATTTCCAGCATCTTGAGCGCGGCTTCGCGTGCCGCCCCGAAACGCGAACCGCTGCCCAGAAACAAAGCCCGTCTGAAGGGCGCCTTCGCCCCTTCGGCCAGGGCGCCAAAGTGTGCGTGAACGAACTCAGCCGCTACCTCGCTCAATTGCTTACAGATCAGTCGATAGCGGTCCGGATGCTCCAGCAGACCGAGAAAACGCGCCCCCAGCACCAGGTTGGTGAAACTGCTGGTCATGACCAAACCCTGGTCGTTGGTGTTCTCGCCCAGAGTGATCACGGTGACTCGCGGATCGCGCTGGTAGGTCCTGGCCAGATTGCCGGCTTCATTGCAGGTCAGCACCAGTTGGCGGATTTCGGGCTGCGTTTTAAGCATCACAGCCAAAGCACCGACGCTTTCCGGACTGTCGCCGGATCGGGCCAGGGAGACCATCAACCCCGGCCGGGCGGGAGGCAGCGCACGGCTTCCCTGGGCCAGCAACACTCCGCCCCCAATTGCCTGCGTAACCACGCCCAACTCGTTTTGCAGCGCAAGACGCACACAGTCGCCCGCATATTCCGAGCTGCCTGAGCCGGTGAGGGTGAGGCCGGAAATACCGGCCAGGCTCGCTTGTAAACTGCCAGCCTGGCTGCACATCAATTCACAGGTCTGTGTCCAGGTGGATGGTTGCTGGCAGATTTCACGAAGAGTGTGAAAGTAGCCCAGCCGGCGCTGCTCTTCCGGGCTTTTGGCCAGCATTTCAGCCGCTCTTGGCTGCCGGCGCGAGAGCGGGCGCAGCCACTCGGGTTCGGCTAAAGACGTAGGGTACATATGGAAGGCTCGAAGATTGCCCTGACCAATGGAAAATAACAGAAATATATAAAAAGTAAACGAAAATATCACAAAGGCACAGTGGAGTAGCACATGCGTTCCGCGAAGGAACCACGCCTTATGGCTTCATTCCCGGACGATCCCGGCGGACGTGAAGCAACGAATCCAACCGTACCGCAGGCCGATTTCAAACCGTAGAGGCCGGTTGCCTTTGACTCTTTCGTTTCCTTTGTATACTGTGCGTTTTTGGCCGACAACCAAAAGGCTCTTATGAATCGCCGAGACTTGCTGAAGAGCGCCATCCTATTGCCCGCCTTGGCCGCCAACGCTGACGTCCCGCCACACTTGTGGCAAGGCTATCAATTCGGATCGGGCCCTCCGGTCCACGACCGCTTGAATCAAGGTCCCTTTGGCATCGATCAGGATGAGGGCTGGCAGACGGTACTGTTCACCACGCCCTCCGACGGCCCGCTCCGCAATCCCGGTCTTGGCCTGGTAGGTTACACCTGGGAGGAGAGCGGGCCGTCGTTGGCAGCGCGGGCTGGCCGCGAAACACTCGCGCAACATGTAGAGAAGATCTCCAGCCTGCCGTTTGTTGATGTGCTCTACATCCGTTGCGATTGGAGGAATGTCCAGTCGCGCCCTGGGCGTCTCGATCTGGATCCGGTCTGGCAACTTACGCTGGATGCCGCCCGGAACAAAAATCTGAAAGTTGCATTCCGGATCCAACTCTCCAACACTTCCTTTCAGCCTGAGCAGGTCGCCCTGCCTGAGTTTTTGCGCGACCGTGTGCCCCTGGTAAACATTGGCCGAATCCCCGGAAAGGGTGACGGAGAATATCGCGAGCCCCGCTATGACCACCCCGAATTTCAGAAAGCGTTCACCGAACTGAATGAGTTGCTGGCGGCGCAGTTCGAAGGCAATCCTCTGATCGAGTGGATGGACCTGATGCAGTACGGATTCTGGGGCGAGGGCCACACCAGCAATTTCCCCAACCCGTTTCCCGATTATTTGACGGCAGAGCGCACTTTCGTCGCCATGACCGAGCGCCAACTCGATACCTGGAAACGGACACCCCTGGCGGTAAATACTCAGCCCGACATCAGCCGTGTGGGCAATCGTACCGTCATCGACATGGCGGTGCGCGCCGGCGCCTGGCTGCGTTCCGACAGCATTATTGTAGAAGAGCCGATCCAGATTGAAGAGCTCGCCAACCGCCCGCCCTGGCTGGCGGCTATTTTGGAAGATGGTTATTTCCGGCAATACGATATTCAGAAACTTAAGCTCGATGCGGCGGGAATCAATGAGTTAGAAAACTACATGCTGCACGTCCTGGACCTGAGGGCTAACTATTGGTCGCTATGGACCGAAGCCGACAACCTGGCGCACTACAACCAGAAATACCCGCGCGGCTTTGACCGCTTACGAGCTAACTTGGGCTACCGCCTCCGCCCTGCCTGGGTCTGGCAGCGAAAGAGATATGGCACTTCGGAGCTGATCGTCTGCGTGTCCAACCGAGGCGTGGCCGGAGTTCCCGGAGTCCTGTGGCTCCAGGTGCAGAGTCCCGACCGGAAATTGAATCTGCGCGGCGCGCTGGATGCCGGGCATCCCTACGGTGGCGGCATCCGGGAAGCGTCATTTCTGCTCCCCAAGGGCTACAGCGGCAAGGTCGAGTTGTCGGCGCAGATCGAGATTCGACCTGGAGTCAAAAAGCCGGTGGCCTGGGCGTGCGAGCAGCCGACAAATTCCGATGGTTCCATCACAGTGGAACTCAAGAGTGATAGCGATAGTGGCTGGCGAAAAGGAGTTTAGTCTCAAAGACCACGCAGGAGATCAGCTTGAGAAGAGCACGGCGTAGTGTTTTCGCGGTGGTGCTGACTGTCTCAGTCCGTCTCGCGTTCGGCCAGGGCGAAACTGTTGCCCCTCCACATCCCGGATCAGCTCGTCTGGAACAACTGGTCGAAGCCAACATCGTCGCTGTGCATGCGTATCAAATGCTACTCGCGCGCAAGCAGCAAGGCATGGATCCCGCTTGCTGGCCGGCAAAGGATCCAAAGGACACCGATCTGGAAACGCTGGTTGCGCACCAGACCTCTCTCTTAAGTGCGGCCGCCGCGGCTCGGGCCTGGTCGTTGGGCGCGCCTTCTGTCTTCGACCCGGCGAAGGACCTGCAACCGCTGCTCGCGGCCCACCTGCCGATGCCGGCAAATCTTCCGGTCAATGTGTTCGCCGCATATCTTCGCGAGAACGCGCCCCACCACAGGACAGAGGAGATTCGATCCATTGCCAATCTCTACCAGACGGTGCTCGAAGTGGAGCGCGACGGCGACCGCTTGCAGGATCTCTATGCCTTCTACATTGCGCTCGGCTTGCCGGTCTACGTGGGCCAGCTGGGGCTTCCGGGGAGTGACCAGGATTTCCTCGCCGTGGGTCGTATTCTCGAAGGGCGCGCCTGCGCTTCACCGGTAGGTCTCACTGCGGCAGACTGGCAAATCGCCGGCCGCAAAATCTGGAACTGGGGAGAGAAAAATCTTCACATCCGCGACGCGCAGGTTCTGGCCGACGAACTCCTGAGCGAACCTGACGTGCGGGCCCTCGAACCCAGGATGAAGGCCCTCCCCGCGCAGCGTATCGCGGTGATCGGGCATTCCTTCACCATGGATCTCCACTGGGCCTCGCCATCGGCCTTCGTGCCCATTGTGACTGCCATGTTTGCCCGCGAGAACCCAAAGGTGGAGTTCCGGCAGTTTCAGGCGGGCGGGTTGACCTCGTCGCGCGCCCTGAAAAACTTTTATCAGAGTGCGCTGGCCTGGCGGCCGGATACGGTGCTTCTCGTCGTCGCCAACCGAAATGAAAAAGATCTTGCCGATCTCCGTACCATGGGCCTCGGGTTTAAGGCGTCCGGGGCCCGGGTCGTTATGTTCGACGATGTCCACGATTCAGACTCCGCCGATCCATTGATGCGCCAGCAGAAGGCTGAAGTGGCACGCCAGGCGGGTATCGAAATTGCAAAAGTGAGCCCGATTTTGGCTGCCTCGCCGGACCGCGCCCGCTTTCTCTGTCTCGACCACATCCACATGACCGAGCCCTACCATCGGCTGATGGCGAAAGAATGGCTCAAAGTTATCGTCGGCGTGCCACTTTCCGACCATTCGAAATAGGCCGGGCTCTTGCTGCTTGGTTGATTCTGGCGCGGCCGATTCGCAAAGCGTCTTCCTTCTCAGGAAGCGGACGCCAGGGTGGCGGGATTCAGTAGGGCTGCGGAATGCTGGTCCAGATATACGGTAGTATCTGCGTGCGTCCGCAAAATTGATGCCGGAGACAGCGGGCTGATTTCCCCGTCGAAACACGCTTTGACCGCCTTGGCTTTGCGGGCGCCGGGTACGATGCAAATGATCTTCCTCGCCTTAAGGATTTGGCGAATGCTCATCGAAATGGCGCGCTGCGGCACATCGGCGAGGGTCGCGAACCATCCTTCCCCAAGTTGCTGGCGCCTGCAGGCTTCGTCCAGGGCAACGACGATATAAGGTTCCTCGGTTTCGAAGTCGGCGGGAGGGTCGTTGAACGCGAGATGTCCATTCTCCCCGATGCCGACAAAGGCGACGTCGACTGGAGCGGCGCACAGCGCCTCGCCGGTGTGCCGTATGACCTCGGCAGGATCTTGTTCCCCGTTGAGCAAGAAGTGCTTTGTAATTCCAGTCTTTTGAATCAATCGCTCCTGCAGAAAGCGGCAGAAGCTGGCGGGGTGCGAGGCCGGAAGCCCAATATATTCGTCCAGGTGGAACATTTCTACCCGCTTCCAGTCGATGCCAGGAAGGCTGGTGAGGGCTTCGAGAAACTCGAACTGAGCGGCGCCGGTCGCTGCTATGATGCGGGCCTTCCCTCCCTCCTTTACGGCTTGGCGAAGAATCGAGGCAGCTTGTCCCGCCGCGACCTTGGCCATTTCGCGTTTGTCGTCGAAACGCTTGATCAGCATTTTGGTATCGTCCCCCTGGTCAGATTTTCCCGGTAACAAGTCCTCCTGCGTTCTCCGCTGCTGTTTTTGCCATCGCGAGGCAGAGTTCCACGGAAGGGAATACGTCTTCAATCGAAGGGTGGGGGGCGTCCTTGCGCGCCAGGGCCCGGACGAATTCCGCGGCTTCGTCATAACCGCCGTTCAGCACATCTTCCGCCATGCTCTCGGGCGCGACTTCCTCGTTTACCAGACGATTTTCCCGGAAACAGCGCCATGCGCGCTGCGGGCCGAACGGGCAAGTAACCGAGGCGCGAAAGCCGTCACCGACCAGTTCGTAAGTTTCTTCCAGCATTCCTGACGTCGGGAGAACCTCGACCCGTCCTGAAACGCTATCTTCAAAGCGCAGATCAATGGCATACCATGCAACCGCCCCGGCTGCATTTCCTAGAGTTTGGATCTTTGCTTCCGCAACTTGACCGGCGATGTAGCGCATTGCGTCTACCGCATGAACCGCGGTTGTCCAGAGAAATTCAGGCTCCCGGCGCGCGTGCCGCGCGAGGGTGCAACGCACGTAGCGCAGACGTCCGGCGCTGCGGGTCCACTCGATAGCGCGGTTGAGAAATGGCATGAAGCGCCGGTTCACGGAAACCATATTCGGCGTACCCGTAGCTCTGGCCGCATCGAGCAATGCCTTCGCCTCTGTAAGCGAGGAACCCAATGGCTTCTCCACCACGCACGGGATGCCCGAGCCAAGCAACTTCACGCCGAGTTGAGAGATTCTCTCCACTGGCACAACTGCGATGCAGCCATCGAGGGTTTGTCCGGCCAGCATTTCATCGAGGTCACTATAGGCAGTTCGGAAGCCGTAAGCGCGGCAAAAATATTGCGCTCGCTCCGGCTTGAGATCGCACGCCGCGGCCAATTCAATCTCGCCAGGGTGGGCATCTTTATACCTGGCCAGAGGAATGGCATGTCCGTTCTCCGAATGCTCGCCGCAGCCAATCAGGCCTAGCCGGATCATAGAAATTGAGAACTGCTTTTCACTGGTGCGCAGCCAGGGATTCGCCGTCGCTGCCAGAGCCGGCTTTTTACGCCACTCCCGGTTGACCTCGAACCAGATGCAGAGTCCCCCCCACTGAAAGAGTGAGAACGGCAAACCACAAAACCGTGCCCCGCTGATCGGCGGGAGCGGTCAACAGCAGGAGCAAGCTCAGCAATCCAATGCACACGATTGTCCGGCTGAGAAAGCGGAATACGGGCGCCGTGTGGTCCGGCGAATCCTTCAACTCCTCGGCGACGTTTATAGGAGTGTTCAGGTTCTTGAACAACTGTGCCCGCGCCGGCGTGTCACCGCGGTCGAACAGCATGCTCAAGAAAAAGATTCCGAAAGATGCAGGAACAATGATTGCGACCTGCTGAATCAGTGACCAGTGGTAAACGAAGGCCCCCAGGATTCCCAGAATGAGCCCGGTGGCAAACGACGCCAAGCCGGACCAGGGCGGCGTTCGTCGCACCACCAGACCCAGCAGAGCAGGGGGTCCATAGGCAAGCGACATGAGAGTATTAAATGTCAGCATGATCTCGAAAATGCTCTGCCCGCTGGAGGCCATGACGGCTGCAATCACGGTGGTTGCCCCTCCGACCAGAAACGTGGTGATCCAGCCCACTACCAGTAATTCGTGCTCTCCGGCGGTCTGGCGAAAGAGCGCCTGATACACATCCTTGGACAAGATCGCCGACTTCAGATTGAACTGGGCAGACAGGTTGGCCATGGTGGCGCTGAACATCGCCGCCAGCATGACTCCGATCAAGCCGTGCGGCAGCAGGGTTAAACTGGCGACCGCATATGCCGCTTCGCTGGGGTTGGCAAGTCCGGGCCAAACCGCGTGCAGATCAGGATAAATGACTCGCATTGCCATGGGCGGGATAAACCACAGGAACGCGCCCACGAAAAATAAGCCACAGCACAACAACGCGACTTTACGTGCCGAACGCTCGTCGTCAACGCTGAAGTAGCGCTGCGCCATGGCACTGGTGTTGTAGCCGAAGGACACCATGATGGTCCAGGACACAAGATAGATCCAGCCGAATTCCCCTGAAATGTGCATCGTTTTCATCTCCGGGGGCAACGAATGGATGAGCCCGCTCACTCCTCCGACCCGCGCCAGAGACGTAACAACCAGCACCAGGCAAAAAGGCATGAGGATGGAGGCTTGAAGGAAATCGGTGATTACCACGGCCCAAAGCCCGCCCAATACGCAGTAGAAGACGATAATGGCGCCGGCTCCGAAGATGGTCCAGGTCATGGGAAAGCCACAGGCCGAAGAGACGAACAGGCCCAGCCCATACAGCGTGCTGGCGGCGGTAAACAACTGAAATAGAATTGTGGTCCAAGAGAACGTTTGATGGGTGACCGAGTTGAATCGGCCGGAGAGATATTCCATCACCGTTGTGATCCGGCTGCGCCGCCAACGCTGGGCGAAGACAAAGTAACCAAGCAGGAAACTCAAGGCGTTGCCGATGTATAGCCCGGTCGCGGCCACTCCCGCCCGGTAAGCCACTCCCGCTGCGCCGGTAAACGTCCAGGCGCTGAATCCAGACATGAAACAGCTCAGACCAGCCACCAGCCAGGGAATGCGGCTTCCACCCCGGAAATATTCCGCTGCGCCGCGATTAAAGCGCATCACGTAGAGCCCGACCAGCACCATGAGCAGTGCGTATATGCCGATTACGGCGTAGTCCACGGAGTTTGCGCTACGCATGCCCATCGGAGACTACTTCTTATACTGTGTTGTGAAATAAAAGAGAAGCGAATAGATACTAAAAGAAAGATTAAATAGCAAAGCGATGCTAAACTGGCGGGCAATGCCACGCCCGCAGCTACTTGTCTGTGCCGGCCCTGACCTGTTCGCGTCTTTCTTTCCGCCGCCTGAACAACGACGGCTGTCCCGATTGTTCCGGTGGCAGAGAGACGGGGCCCGCACCATAACTCCTGCGCTCCGGCAAAAGCTGACTACTGCACGGGCCCTGATCACGACCTGGGACAGCCCCCCTTTTGCGGAAGATTTGCCTCGTCTGGCGCCGCAACTGCGCATCATCGCGCATTGCGGCGGTGAGGTGAAGTCGCGTTTTGCCCGCCCGCTCTTCGATGAGTTGACGATTACAGCCGCCCCCGTTCCGATGGCGCGCGCCACAGCGGAGTTGGGTGCAGCGTTGCTTCTCTACAGTGCGCGCAATGTGGATTTCTATCGCAACCGGCTGCGCCAACAGTCAAACCGCATTTACGAAGATCTGCATCTTCATGGCGCCACTGAATCGCTGATCGGGCGCGAGGTTGCCATGATCGGATTCGGACGCATCGGGCGGGCCCTGGTGGATTTGCTGCGGGGCTTCGATCTAAGCTGGCTGGTTTACGATCCTTACGCGCCAAGATCGCTGGCTAGGCGCTATCCCGTGCGCTTCGCCGGTTTGCAATTCCTCCTACCCCGTGCCCATCTGCTGGTCTTAACCGCGGCCTTAACCGAAGAAACGCGCGGACTTTTAAGCCGCCACCGTCTCTCGCGTCTGCCGGATGGCGCGGTCGTGATCAACGTCGCCCGCGGCGGTCTGCTCGACCTTGCGGCGCTGACCAGGGAAGTGCGGCGCGGGCGGCTTCGCTGCGCCCTGGACGTCACCGATCCGTGGGAGCCGCTCCCCGTCAGGCATGCCTTGCGTACTCTGCCAGGAGCGATCGTCACGCCTCACATGGCGGGAAGCAATCGGCGAGTACGGCACGAGATGGCGCAGGTGGTGATGAGTGACCTGCAAAGCTTTTTTCGCGGCGAAGGAGTACAGAACCGTGTGACCGCCGCCATGCTCGACCGGATGACGTGAGCATGAAAGTGTCGTTCTCGACTCTCGCGTGTCCGGACTGGACCCTGCCCCAGATCATTGCGATCACCTGCAGCGCGGGTTACGACGGCATCGAACTTCGTTTTGTGGAAGGCGAAGACGCGCTCTGGAAGCTGCCTGTTTTTTCCGGCAGGGAATTGTCCGCCACAAGACGAGCATTGTCCGATCACGGATTGACGATTTCATGCCTGGATACCAGTTGCCGTTTTCATTCGCCCGATGCGGCCGAGCGCGAGCGCTGGCTCACCGAGGGCAACCGCATGGCTGACTTGGCAACCGCGCTGGGTGCTCCCGGGTTGCGGATTTTCGGAGACACGATCCAACCTGGCGCGGGCTGGGCCTCAACCCGAAGCTGGATTGCCGAATCGATCCGCCGGCTTGCTGAAAATACCGGCCCGAAAGGAGTTGAAGTGTGGCTGGAAACCCACGGCGACTTTGCCAGCGCTGACGAGACTATGGCGATTCTGGCGGAAGCTGCGTGCCCGCAGGCGGGGGCCGTTTGGGACCCGGCGAACTGCTTTCTGGAAGCCCAGGAGCAGCCCGGTGAAGGCGCAGCGCGGCTGGGGGCAAGTATCCGCCACGTGCATATAAAGGATCTGCGGCCGAACCACGAAGGCTGGAAGCCGGCCCTGACCGGGGAAGGAGATTTTCCTCTGGCCGAGGTTGGCGCCGCACTGCGCCGACTCGGGTACGATCGCTTTGTGTCCTTCGAGTGGGAGAAAAAGTGGCATCCTGAAATCGCGGACGCTGAAATCGCCCTGCCGCATTTCGTGCGCTGGTTCCGAGAGAACTGGGACCCATGAGCAACCTCGGCGGTGCCATCTTGCGGCGGATGAATGCACGCGACATTCCTGCCGCAGCGCAATTGTCGGCCCAGGCGGGGTGGAACCAGACAGATGAGGACTGGCGCCTGTTAATCGAGCTGGCGCCGGAAGGCTGCCTGGCGATGGAGCTCGGCGGCGAGCTGGCCGCAACCACCACTCTGTTTTGCTATGGACGTCAGTTGGCATGGGTCGGCATGGTGCTGACCAAGCTGCCCTATCGCGGCCGCGGTCTGGCACGACGGCTGCTGACAGAGGCTCTCGCTTTAGCCGATCGAAAGGGAATCGAAACGGTGAAGCTCGACGCTACCGATGAGGGGAAGCCGCTCTACGAGAAGCTAGGGTTCCGTTCCGAACAAGGCGTGGAACGGTGGTTGCGGCCCGGCGCCACTGACGGCCCAGCATCGGCTGCGGGCGCTCATCGCTCGGAAGAATGGCGCGATTCAGACTCTAAGATATTTGGAGTGGACCGCTCGCAATTGTTAGAGAAACTGGCGTTCCGCAACCCGTCATTCTCGGTCGGGCACTCATACCTATTCACGCGGCCCGGCCGGCAGGCAGCTTACTTGGGGCCCTGCGTGTGCGACAGTCCCGGGACTGCTCGAATTTTAATTGAACGTGTCCTGCAGATCACAGCCTCCGCCGGCTGGTATTGGGATTTGCTTCGTAAGAACGAGAATGCCGTTGCCATCGCCCAAGAGCTCGGTTTTACTCCGAACCGGCGCCTGCTGCGGATGGTCCGCGGAAAAGATCTGCCGGCAAGGGAAGAAGCGGTTTACGCCATCGCAGGTTTTGAGCTTGGCTAATGACGAGAATCCAGAACATTGCGGAATTGGAAGAGCGGCTCTCGCGTCCTTGTGAGGCGGATGTTGCCGCCATGGCCGATCTGGACGGCGACCTCCTGATTCTGGGCGCAGGCGGCAAAATGGGGCCGAGCCTGGCCCGGAGGGCGCGCCGGGCTGTGGATCAGACCGGGAAGCGTATCGTTGCCGTGGCACGTTTTAGCGACGCCAGTTTGTTCAGCCAACTGTCAGCGGAGGGAATCGAAACCATTGCCTGCGACCTGCTCGAGCCCGGTGCCTTAGCCAAACTTCCCGACATTCCCAACGTCATATTCATGGCGGCGCGGAAGTTCGGGACCGCCGGTGCGGAACACCTGACTTGGGCCATGAATACTTATTTGCCTGGTCTGGTCGCCGAACGGTATCGCAGATCGTGCATCGTGGCCTTCTCGACCGGCAACGTTTATCCGTTGCGCTCCTTGTCGCAAGGCGGAGCGACCGAGTCCACGCCGGTCGGCCCCGTCGGGGAGTATGCGCAGTCGGCGCTCGGCCGCGAGCGTATGTTTGAATACGGGTCGCAACGGTGGGGGACCCGAGTCACGATCCTGCGCCTCAACTACGCCATCGATTTACGTTACGGCGTTCTGCTCGAAATCGGACGGGCGGTCTTCGAGCGCCGTCCAGTCGATCTGCGCATGCCCCTGGTGAATGTCATCTGGCAAGGGGACGCGAACTCCTGGTGCTTGCGCTCGTTCGCGCATTGCCAGTCTCCGCCTTTAGTCTTGAACATTACTGGCCCGGAGACTCTTTCTGTACGCGAGATCGCAATGGAATTTGGCGGCTACTTCGGGATCGAGCCCGAATTTACTGGCGAGCCCGCGCCTACCGCCCTGCTCAACAACGCTGCCCGGGCGCGCAGTCTTTTCGGCGAACCCGCGGTCGGCCCTGCTGAAATGGTCGAATGGACTGCCGGTTGGATACAGCAAGGGGGCGCGGTACTGAACAAGCCTACTCATTTTCAGGCGCGCGACGGGAACTTCTGATGCAGGTTAGGGAGAAACTCTTCAAGGGGTTAGTCATACCGGCGCACCCGCTCGCTCTGAACTCCCACCGCAAATTGGACGAGCGGGGACAGCGCGCCTTGACGCGCTACTATCTCGCCGCCGGCGCGGGTGGCGTCGCGGTGGGGGTCCACACTACCCAGTTCGCGATTCGTGACCCGAAAGTAGGACTGTTGAAGCCCGTGCTCAGCCTGGCAGCGGAAGAGAGCCGTGGAAAGGACGTAGTGAAGATCGCGGGAGTATGCGGAAAACCCAGCCAGGCAATCGCGGAGACGCAGTTGGCGGCCGAGTTGGGCTACGATGCCGTGCTCCTGAGCCTCGCGGATCTCAAAGATGAAAACGATGCGGCGCTTCTGGCGCATGCCCGCTCCATTGCCGCGCTGATGCCCATCATGGGTTTCTACCTGCAGCCTTCAGTTGGCGGGCGCATTCTGAGCTTTGAGTTCTGGCGGAGTTTTGTGGAGATCGAAAATGTGGTCGCCATCAAAATCGCGCCATTTAATCGATATCAAACCCTGGATGTGGTCCGTGCCGTCGTTCAGTCCGGCCGCTCCCGGGACATCGCTCTCTACACCGGAAACGACGACCACATTCTGACGGACCTCTTGACCCGTTTCGATTTCGGCGGTAAGTCCGCTCGCATTGTCGGAGGCTTGCTAGGACATTGGGCAGTGTGGACGAAGTCCGCGGTCTCCCACCTGGCGCTGGCGGCGCGTCACGCCGATGTAATTCCTGGCAACGTTTTGACCTTGGCCGAGCAAATCACCGATGCCAACGCCGCACTCTTCGACCCTGCCCATCACTTTCGCGGCTGCATTCCCGGGATTCACGAGATTCTGCGCCGCCAGGGATTTCTCAAGGGCCGCTGGTGTCTTGATCCCAAGGAAGACCTCTCCCCCGGTCAGATGGAGGAAATCGATCGCGTATGCCACCTCTATCCACATTTGCAGGACGACAGTTTCGTCCGGGAGCATCTCGATGAATGGCTCAGCTAAGCTGGCGGCGATAATAATTGTAGGCTGCACCTTTGCGATGGCTAAGGATCACGCCGTAGTGGAAGCGGTTCGAGCCGCGAAAGACGTGCCTTTGAGAACCGATCCGGCCTCGCAATTCTGGAGCGCCGCGCGCCCCGTTTACCTGGAAAAAGACACACAGGGAAAACTCGTTCCTGGCTACCGCAGCGAGGTCCGCGTCCGCTGGACCCGGGATAATCTGTACCTCCTGTTCGTCTGTCCGTACGAGCAGCTCTATCTCAAGCCTGATCCCCATACCGTTCAGGAAACCAATCAACTGTGGAACTGGGATGTCGCCGAGGTGTTTCTTGGTTCCGACTTTACCGACATTAAACACTACAAGGAATTCGAGGTCTCTCCGCAGGGCGAATGGATCGACCTGGACGTCGATCTACATAAGCCGCATCACGAAGATGGCTGGACCTGGAATTCCGGATTTGCGGTCGCATCGCGGGTTGATCCAGGGGCCCATACCTGGTATGGCGCGATGCGGATTCCGTTCTCAGCCATTGACCCGCGTCCTGCTGCGCCGGGCAACACGCTGCGGATCAACTTGTTCCGCAGTCAGGGTCCCCCACCGAATCGCCATGAAGTAACCTGGCAGCCACCCATGGGTAGTACCTTTCACGCCCCGGAGCGCTTTGGCTCCCTGAAGCTCGTGACCAACGGCAAGAGCGAATAAATGGCCCACGATCGGATGGCGCCAGGCGCCCAGCGTCTCTCCGGGTCCACCATCCTCGGCCAGTCCTGCTTCGCGTTGTCCGTGTGAATCCGCGCAAATCCGTGGCCGCTCTTTCTGTCAGAGCGCGCCCCAAACAGCACCGTCTATAATGTCCGCTCACATGCCACGTTTTGACGTCACCATCGCCGGAGAACTGAACCTCGACCTCATCCTTTACGGTCTGCCTGACGAGCTTCCGCCGGAACGCGAGTTGCTGGCCGACCGCATGATGCTCACCCTGGGCAGTTCTTCCGCCATCGTGGCCCACAATCTGGCGGCTTTGGGGAGCCGGGTAGGCTTCCAGTCGCTGATTGGCGACGATCCATTGGGAAAGATCGCACTCGATCGCTTGGCCGAGGGCGGTGTGGACGTTTCACAAGTAAGGCGAACCCATGGCTCGACCACCACAGGACTCACCATCATTCTGCAACGCACGGGCTGGCGCAACATGCTGACCTACGCCGGAACCATCGCCGAGCTTTCGTTGCAAGATCTCGACTTCGACTACCTTTCCGATTCGCGTCATTTTCATCTGTCGTCGCTCTATTTGCAGCGGGCCTTGCAGCCCGACATGGGCGAACTCTTTCGCCGGCTGAAAGCCGCGGGTCTTACCATCTCGCTCGATACCAACGATGATCCGCAAGACCTCTGGGGCGGGGGGGTGAAGGACTTGCTGAAGTACGTCGATGTACTGCTGCCCAATGCGCGAGAGGCGACGAGAATCACCGGGACCGATAATCCAGAAAAAGCCATCCAGCAGTTGGCCGAAATGGTCCCCCTGGTGGTGGTAAAACTTGGTCCTGAGGGCGCGCTGGCGCAGCGGGGAAAAGAGCGTTTCACCAGCCCTTCGCTGAATGTTACCGCAGTCGATGCCGTCGGCGCCGGCGACAGCTTCGATGCCGGTTTCCTGCGGGAATATCTCCGAGGCTCAGATCTGCACACCTGCCTGGCCAGCGGCAACCGCGCCGGAGCTCTTTCCGTAACCCGACCGGGAGGAACCGAGGCCTTCCGCGACCAGGGCCATCGTGAACGCTTCCTGCGTGAGCACAGGACATGATTGCATGGGGATGGTCCCTGGGGGGCGGACCGCGCGGAAGGCTGACAAAGCAAACGCTGTCACAGACGCTCAGAAACCAACTCTATGCAGAGAGTTTGGGTGGTCCGATGAAGTGACATATTGTGAACCGCGCAACACCTTGCTGATGAGTAGTAGAGAGGAAATGTGGGCCTCGATTGAGGCCAGAAATGAAGGTGGTGCCGGGAACAGGATTTGAACCTGCACGCCTTTTGGGCATTGGATCCTAAGT
>JBOGLD010000195.1:0-28021 GCA_050745885.1 Terriglobales bacterium | reverse complement strand
CGTTGCTGCAGGCGATCCTCGATCGCGCGGCCGCAAAGACCGCGGTCCTCGCCATGGGGAATCCATACCTGGCGCAGGATTTTCCCACGATACAAAATTATCTTTGCACTTTTTCCAATGCCGGCGTTTCGGAAATCAGCGCGGTCAAAGCGCTTTTCGGCGAGATCGCCATTCGTGGCCACCTGCCGGTCAGCATTCCCAACATCGCTCAGCGTGGCGCCGGCATCGAGCGCCCAGCCCAAATCGCGGAGGAAGGATCGCAACATGAGCATACACCAGCGGCTCAACGGTAATTCACGGTTGACTTTGATTCTTGCTTTTGGCGCCTTGCTGGCTTTGCCCGGCTGCAGCCTCAACGTAAAAAAAGACAGCGAGGGACGGGAAAAGAAGGTGGATATCGAGACTCCCGTGGGCGCCCTTCACGTCACCCAGGATGCGGACGTCCGCGACATCGGCCTTCCGGTTTATCCCGGGGCGCGCCGGAAGGAGAAAAGCAACGACCATGATGAGAACAGCGCCCACGTGAATATTGCCACCAGCCTGTTCGGCCTCAAGGTGGTGGCCATCGAATACCTGTCCGACGATCCGCCGGACAGGGTCATCGCCTATTACAAAGATCAACTCAAGAAATACGGCAGCGTGCTGGAGTGCCGCACCGGCAACAGCGACGTTTCTGCAACCATGAACCCTGGCGACGATTCCGGCGACTCCAAAAAGCTGAAGTGTGATAGCGACCAGAACGGCAAAACCGTCGAACTGAGAGTGGGCACCGAGCAAAATCAGCGCATCGCCTCCGTCAAACCCGGCGACGACGGCAAAGGGTCGGATTTTGGCCTGGTCTACATCCAGATGCGAGGCGGCAAGGACACCATTTGACGTTGGCGAGAAAGATTGCAGATTAAAGATTTCCAGATTTCCGGATGTTGGATATCATCTGCGCGATCGAAATCTAGAAGTGCAATCTGGAATCTTCCCCGCCTTCCTTGCCTCTCCTCGCCGCCCTGCTGTAACTTGAAACCCAGTGGAGTATCCCTGCCATCAATGCGGTACCAGCGTGGAACAAGGCACCGCCTTCTGCCCCCAGTGCCGCGCGCCGCAGATTCGGGTGGCTGTCCCTGAGCCCGTGACGCTGCCCGGAATGAACTCTGATCGCGCAACCTCACTGCCGCCGGCGTATTTCAGCTCGCCTCTCGGCACGCGCATCGAATGGTCGCAGGCGTTGCCCGCCAGCGCGCTGGCCGGATTGATCGCAGCCGTGCTTATGATGACCCCTCTGGCCGGCTTTGGACTGGGGATGCTGATCGGCGGGAGCCTCTCGGTGGTGTTCTACCGGCGCCGGATTCCGGTGGCCAGGGTCACTCCCGGAATGGGTGCCCGTCTGGGCATGGTAAGCGGCATCCTGGGCGGCGGCATTTTCGCCGCACTGCTCTCGATCGGTACCGTGCTGTTCCATGCATGGAACAGCGTTCACGCCAAGCTGCTCGAAGTGATCGAGCAGACTGCCGCCCGCAATTCGGACCCACAAGCTCAGCAAGCCCTGGAATTTTTCAAGTCTCCCAACGGCATCGCCCTGCTCCTGACCACGGCCCTGATCGGGACCCTCATGGCATTTGTGATCTTCTCCGGATTGGGGGGCGCTCTGGGCGCGGCCCTGCTCCGGCGTAAAGAACATTCATAGACGAGGGTTGAGCTCCCAGGCTGACATCTGGGCCAGGAACTCCGGCAGGGTGACGCGGCGCTTCCCGCATCGGCCGCAGGTTGCGCGCCGTCGCCGGGCGGTCTATAGTCACCGTTGTTTTCGGAGAGTGCCATGAAACATCTCCTGAACTGGGCGTTGAGCGCGTTCGCGGTGTGGATCGTGGCCCGGCTGGTGCCGGGCTTTCATGTCAGCGGACCGCTGGCGGCATTGATTGCGGCGCTGGTGATCGGCTTTGTCAACGCCACCCTCGGTGTTTTCCTGAAGATCGTGACCTTCCCCCTGGTTCTGCTCACCCTGGGGCTGTTCTGGCTGGTGATCAACGCTGCCATGATCGAGCTGGCTTCGGCGGTTGTCCCTGGCTTCCACGTGGACACTTTCGGCGCGGCCTTCGTGGGAGCAGTCGTCCTTGCCCTGGTCAATATGTTCTTCCGCTGGCTGGCGGGAACAGGCAGAAGCCGCGGCTGAGCGCAGCCGAGAAGAACGCCGGCGCTAGACGCTGCAAGCCACGCGAAATCCGTAATCGGCGTAATGAAATTCCGGCGGAATGCTGGAACGCGCCGCGCACCGGCTGGCCTTGATGTGATGGCGCCAGGAGCCACCGCGCGACGCTCGACGATTGCCCCGCTCCGGGCCCGCAGGGTTGCGCTCGGATGATTCCGCGTAGTAGCCCGCCTGATACCAGTCGCTGCACCATTCGTGCACGTTTTCGCAAATGTCATAAAGGCCGAATGCATTGGGCGCGAACTGCGCCACCGGCTCAGGACCTTTCTGCCAACGTTTTCCGTAATCGGGCAACGACTGTGGCGCCGCGTCTCCCCAGGGATAGAGCCGATTTTCAGCGCCCCCGCGTGCCGCCCTTTCCCACTCCGCTTCGGTCGGCAGGCGCCAACTTCGGCCCGTGCTGCCCTTGAGCCATTCGCAATATTCAACCGCCTCAAACCAGGAAACCGCGACCACCGGCTGTGCGGGGTGGCTGAAATCAGGGTTCTCGCAAAACGGGGCCGGGGGCTTGCCGGTGGCGCGGACGAATTGGGTGTAGCCGAGATTGGTCACCGCGTAGGAGGCCAGCTGAAATTCATCCACCCACACCCGATGCACCGGACGTTCATTGTCCTGCCCGTTCTCCGATCCCATCCAGAACCAGCCCTGCGGAACGCGCACAAGTTGCGGTTCAACCAGAATGGGCGGAGTGGATGAAGAGGCCATCAGATTACAGTCTAAAGGGTTACCTCCGGTTCGGCCCGGGTTGGAAAGTCAGTTCCACGACAAAGTGGAAAAACAGTTCCACGGCTCTATTCCGGCCCCTTAGGGTCATATTATCTTGTTTAGCTTCATAGAGATACATGGGCGACCCAGCGGGCCCAAAAGTGCTTTCTATTCTGCTACTGAAAGCCACAGAATGCCGATCCCCCCAAAAGAGTATGGAGTTTATTTTATGAAGCTACTGTTGAGGTTACTCGTTGCCAGCGTAATGTTGACCGCCACAGGATTCGCGCAAGAACTGGAACCCGGCGCAGCTCGCCATCAACCTGCCACGGACTCCAAAGTGTCCACAGAGCAGACCGTTGCCACGGGCCCGCGACAGCGACGCGCTCCCGTCGTGCTCCCGAAGGCTTTGCCACGATTGAATCCATCTCTGGGAGAGATTGCCCGCCGGGTCCGCGCCGCTCATGCCGAGGCCCCGAAAGCGCAAGTAGTCGTTGCCGACGATGCGCCGCCCCAGAAGTAAGTAGGGACCATCCCGGCTTCACGGTCCCGCAGCCGCTCGAACCCACTGCAACTCCGAAGAGCCTTGCAGATACACTGGGTTCACAATCAGGCGTGATCTGCGGATGAAGACTCCGGCAAAATCGTCGACCCTGAGAGATATTCTTCACCAGCGTTGTCCCCGTTGCCGCATGGGACGAATTTTTCCCCGCTCCATCTTCCTGGGTTTCCCGAACATGTGCCAGCGCTGTTCCACCTGCGACCTCAAGTTTCAGCGGGAAGAGGGATACTTTCTGGGGGCCATGTACATCAGCTTTGGCCTCGCCCTCGCGGTCATCGTGCTGATCGCGGCGCTCCTGTGGGCGGTTACGGGTTGGTGGATCACCAAAGACGTGGTGTGGGCAGTAGTTTTGTTTTTGCCTCTCGCTCCCAGCATCACGCTGTTCGCCCGCGTCCTCTGGATCTATCTGGACCAGACTCTTGATCCCGAATCCCCGGGGCCCGGAAACGTCCCCACATAGCCGACTCGAGGCTGCGGCAAACTCTTCAACCTTCAGCGCACTTCGGCCAGTTGAGTGCGAAGTTTGTGGGTGGCGCGGAATAGCGTGTTCTTGATCGTGCCTTCGGTGGTGTTTAGCATGCCGGCCACGGTGCGCAGTCTCATCCCGTGATAGTGCTTGAGTTCAAACACCATCCGCTCGCGGGGTGAAAGCCGGCCCAGGGCGCGAACGATACATTGCTGCAGTTCGCGGTCGGCGAAATTTCGCTCGGGGCTGGCCGCCGGGCTGTGGTCGGGCATCCGGTCCAGCATATCTTCCTGCTCGCCTTCTGGAGTCGTCGTTGCATTCAAGTCTCTGCCGCGAGAACGTTTCCTGCGCAAGTGGTCCAGACAAAGATTGGTAACGATGCGATAGATCCAGGTGTAAAAGGAGCACTCGAAACGGAAACGCGCCAGATTGACGTAGGCCCGCAGAAACGCCTCCTGGTAAATATCCTGACCATCTTCGGGCGAACCTGTAAGGTGCACGGCCAGGCGCAGCACGGCGCGATCGTACTGCCGTACCAGTTCTTCGAAAGCGGCGGTGTTCCCCTGCTGGGCCTGGCGAACCAGCACGGAATCGTCCACCCGGAGCTGGGCGTTGCCGCCGGCCTGTTTTACGGGACCGATCACCGGACGGTTCAGGTATGGCGTCCCCCGAATTTTGCTGATCTCAGGCACACTCATCTCCATTACCCGACGAACTTGTAGCCCGTACCGTGCACCGTAAGGATGAAGCGAGGCTCCTCCGGTTTCGGTTCCACCTTCTGCCGCAAACGAACGATGTGCGCATCCACCGTGCGGGTGGTGGGGAAGCGGTCATACCCCCACACATCCTCGAGCAGGCGATCGCGGCTCAACGTCTCGCCGGGATGGCACAGGAAATATTTGAGCAGATCGAATTCCTTGGATGAAAAGTCCATGGCCTTGCCACTGCGCGAAACCTGGCAGCTTTTCAGATTTACCTCGACCTCGCCAAACGAATAGCGCTCCTGTTCCTTGGGCAGAGTCTTGGCACGGCGGAGAACTGCCTTGACCCGGGCCAGCAGTTCGCGAATGGAAAATGGCTTAGTGACGTAGTCATCCGCACCCAGTTCCAGTCCGACGACTTTGTCCACTTCCTGGCCCCGCGCCGTGAGCATGATGATGGGCACGGAGGGCCGTTTGGCTTTGAGCTGTTTGCAGACGTCGAGGCCGCTCATGCGCGGCATCATCACGTCGAGAATGACAAGATCGGGAGCTTCGCTCAGCGCGCGTTCCAGGCCAGCCACGCCATCCGGAGCGGTGATGACGTCGTATCCTTCGAATTCAAAGTTGTCGCGCAGTCCCGCCACCATGTTGGGCTCGTCTTCGACGATCAGGATTCTGGTCATGCCGTAGTCCTTGTCGCTGCCTCTGAACTCTGGTTGGTCCCTAAGCGTTGGCTGCAGGCTGCTGGGCCGACTTGACCGGCAGCACAATGGTGAATTTGCTGCCCTGGCCGGGCGCGCTGTCCACCGAGACCTCGCCGCCGTGGGCCTGCACGATATGACGCACCAGCGAAAGACCCAGGCCGCTTCCTTTCGTGTTGTGCACCAGCGGATCGCCCACGCGATAGAACTTCTCGAAAATCTTCTGCTGTTCCTGATGGGGTATGCCAATGCCCTGATCCACTACTTCCAGTTTGACGGAGCCGTTGTCGCGATAGAGATTCACGCCGATATATTTTCTGTCCTGCGAATACTTCAGCGCGTTGTTCACCAAATTCAGTAGGGACCGGGCCATGGCTTCGCGGTCCACCCGCATCGATGGCACTTCGTCAATCTTTTCCTCAAACTGGAAGCCGCTCTGCTCCAACTGGTAGCGGTATGAGTCGAGCGTGTTGTGCACCAGTTCGCTCAGATCGGTTTCGCGGAAATCGTATTCCTTCCGTCCCGCCTCGATGCGCGAGAAATCGAGAATGTTGTTGATCAGCGCGGTCAGGCGTTCGCTCTCCTTGCGGATGATGCGGTAGTACTCCTGATACTTCTCCGGGCTGGTGAGCCGACCCATCTCCAGGGTCTCGGCATACAAGCGGATGAGCGACAGCGGCGTGCGTAGCTCATGCGAAACGTTGGAAACAAAATCGGATTTCAGCCGCGCCAGCGCCATTTCCTTGGTGACATTGCGATAGGTCAGTGCAATTCCCCCGGCCAGCACCAGGGAGAGCGCCGCCAGAGTAAGGAAACTGATGCGCGCGAAGCGTTCGCCGATGGCCGCCAATGTGGTGCCCCGAAGCTTGATGGCCAGGGTCAATCCCGGAAAGGCGCCTTCCAGATTTCTCTCCACTTCGGGCGTTCCCCCGTCCCATCCACTCGATTGGGCCAAGGCGTAAGACTCATACTTGCCGCGTAACATCAAGGCCGCGTGGTTCTTGTCGGTCTGGGAGTCGCTCACGTTGCGGGAAATCACGTCGTCCAGCATCTCCGGAAAAAACTGGCCCTTCAAATAGCCGGCGTCGAAGACCGCGCCGGCGATCGCCAGCAACCCCGTCTTTTCGTCCTTTACCGTGAACAGGGCAGTGGGTTCATAAACTTTCTGATCGCCGCGCGGCACCCATTCCCCCTCGAAGACATAGGGCGTCCCCTTCTTCTGGAGATTCACAAGTTTTTGGGACATCTCGTGAAAGTCCATTTTCAGCCAGCCCTCGTACATCTTGTTCAGGTAGTCGGCCTCGTCGTGATGCCGATCATCTTTATCTTCCTTCAACCGGTCGGATTGAGAACGAAACACCATCCCGGTCTCCGGAGAAAACATGAAAATGTGCGCGATGTAGGGATGGGCGGCCAGAATCTTGTCGAGAGTCGGCGCACACACCTCGCTGGGCGGTGGGAAGTCGGTGCGCACGTCATCCATCAGGTCGTACGCCTTGTGATTGATCTGCTTCTCGGAAATGGCCAGCACCTGACTGAAGTCCCGCTGGATGGCGGCTTCCACCGCTCGGTCACGCTGAATGTGCAGGACGTGCCAGGCGCTCAGGATCACCAGGGCAGCGGCGGGCAATATGACCGCGAGCTCCAGGGTCAGGAGCAACCGGGTTTTCTCGTTCCGCTGTTTGGTTTTCATCTTCGATGCCACGTCCGGGATCCCACATCCGGGCCGGATTGCGGTTTCTTACTCCGCGGCCCACAGCCAACATAGTCAAGTGGGACCCGTCGGGTGTCAATCAGGGGTAAAAATACGTAAAAAGTTGTGAACGGGTTGACCAACAGGGCGCGCTTCGAAAAACAGCGACGGGTTCGCGCGGATCCGGGCGGACCGGAGCAGAATAACAATTCGTAAAGATCGATGAAGATCCGCGCCTGATGCAGGTTTTCTTGCGGCGGGTGAAACTAGGGCAATCTGAAATCCACGGTGATGAAGGTTTCGGCCTCGACCGCGCGGCCATTAATCAGGTAGGGCTGGTAGCGCCACTGCTTCACGGCCCGATACGCGGCTTCGCCGAGGAGGAAAGAGCCGCGCACCAACTTGAGGTCCTGGATGCTGCCGTCCCGGGCGATCCATGCCTGCAGCACAACCGGACCTTGCAATCGTGCTTTGACCGCTTGTTCGGGATAGCTGGGCAGAACTTTCTGCAGCAGCAACCTGCGAGAAAGCTCCTCGGACAGGGCCACCGGCTCGAGAGCGGCCAGGAGTGATGGGGTAATCCGTGCTGCCACGCTGCGCATGCTTGCGCTCTGCACCGGCATTTTCAAACTCTCCGGAATGAGAACGGCGTTTGCGCCGGAATTCTGCTGCTGACTCGCTGGTTGAGCCGCGGCACGGATCGGCTGTGGCAGCTCCAACGGTTTGACGCTGGCGCCATTTTGAAATGGGCCCTTAACGGCAGTCACCCGGATATGCCCAACCGCCCGGCCTGAGTCCGGCACATTCGGGTTGTCATTCTGCGCCACCTGCACCGCAGGGGTCACGGCCTCGTCCTGCTTGGGCCGGTGCAGCCACGCTTGCGTCCGTTCGAGAACGCGTCCGCATATCTTGGCCACGGAAGTCGTTGTGCCCTGTCCACGCAGCGGTTCGCTGAAAACATAACCGACGGAGAGAAAAGCGATGGCAACTGCCAAACCTGGCAGCAGGCGCCTTCGGCGTTTTTGCTGAAGACCGGCCACCGACGAGAAGCTTGGCTCCCGAACCTGAAACAGGGTTTGCACCCGGGACCGATACAACAGGTCCTCGTCAAAAATCGATTCGGCAGCCACGACCGGCGAAGCGGATTCCGTACGGCGCGGGGGAGGTGGGGAGGGCCAGGCTCGAAGACGCGACACTGGATCAAGGGCTTTGCTTCCGGAGCCCTTATTCTCTGAAGCCTTTTTTTGAAAATCGGGAAAGCGCACCGGCTCACCGTTGCTTCCCGTCGTATCGCCCAGCGATGATGGGCCCAGATTGGGCAGCCATGACCTCATATGGGCAAGGAATGCATCGCAGGTCAGCAATGCATACTTGACTTCATCCGGAACAATCGGCCTGCTCAATACCAGATCGGCGCCCGCCTCAAGGGCGGCGGCGGTGGCCTCTGGGTTGGCAATCGCGATGGTAAAGGCCGAGTGGTTGGCCTTGAGTTCGCGCGAAGTCTTCAGCAGGAAAACGGCTTCCAGTCCCTCATTCCAGTCCGAGACCACGACATCGAACTTGCAACCGGTGATCTTTTCCACCGCGCTGAATATTTCCGGACAGGTTTCCACTTCGAATTCGAGATCTCTGAAGGCGCGGCTCAGAGCGCGTGAGGCCTCCTCATCGGAGGAGAACAGCAGAGAGTGTGGCCACATAGTAATGAGACTAGTTGGGCCTGCTCGAAGCGACAAGTTACGAAGTGCCCGGCATTCAGCCGCTCCAGGCCACGTAACGACGACGGCGGTTACTTGTCCGTTAGGACAAGTGCCCACGGTAATCGCGGAATCGATCCAGCGGGCGGAGTCATGAGGGAGACCGAGGTCTGCAGGATGCAACGGGAGAAAACACGGTGAAACCCTGAACCACACGGGCGGGGGACGTCTGATGGCCGGTTACTGCTTAGTCCTTCCGAAATTGTCGCGCCACCGACTCTGGCAAGTCCTCTTCCAGCTTGGCCGCCAGCCACTGCTGCAGTATGGATTTTTGTTCAGACGGAATGATCAGAGAACGCAGCCCCGCGCGGCCTGCCTCGTCGCACCAGCAAACTTCAGACTCGATCTTGAAGCGAACCGAGTGGCCGGGTAGCGTGAACAGGACCTTTACCTGCATTCCGGGCTTCAGCGAGCGCACATCCGCGATGGCCATGCCGCCCTCGCTGATGTTCACCAGATGGCAACTGGCTTCCTGGCCGTCCGCATGGACGGCTGCCGAAATTGCGATCGGACAACGAAACGAACGCCGCCGCTCGCGCACGATCAATCCAAAAGCGGCTTTGAATATCCGCCCTACCGAACTCCTGGAAAGGGGTTTTTCCATCAAGAAATTCGGTTGGATCTCGAACCCCGTCGGCTTCCCGGGATCTACGATCGCGAAGGTCACGGCGGTGCGATTGGAGGGAGAAAGACGGATTTGCGCCAGCATTTCATCCGCCTGCTTCAGTCCGCAGTCGACAATCACCGCCTCGAATTTCTTGCGGTTCAGCAGGCGGAGCGCCATGCTGACCTCAACGCAAACTTCGGTCCCAACCGCGAATTGCTGCATACCCTCGGCCAGTTGCTGGATCGTGGCCGAATCGTTGCAGACCAGAAGCACCCGCCCCATCGAAGCGCTAGCCCCAGGAGAATTCATGCCGGAAAACTCCACCCCCGACTCTTGCTTTTATTTCTCGCGGCTAGATTGTCCCCTGAAATGAGGCATTTGCGGATCAAATTCCGAACTTCGTCGGAAAACCGGAATTGCAGGGTTCGATCGTCGGAAAGCTGGGCGGCCCAAAGTGCCGTGGATCCCGGCCACTCTCCCTAGTTGACGACTACCCGCTTTTGGATCAGTCGGTTCGCGCCTCGCCTGAGTTCGGGGGGCTCCGGCTTGGGATGCGAGTGCGCATCAAAATGAGTGGTGTAGTCTTCGGCGACGAAATCGTAATCTGATACGTGCCGTCGACCCTCTGCCGTGGGGTTCGGTGTCTTGGTGGAAGTTTGCGTTAAATTCGACGGCTGGGACGCGGGCTTCGACGCGAGTGAAGATGCACCTGGGATCGAGCCTGCGGAATCAGAATCAGACCGTCTGCCTGGGTTTGTATCCCCAACCGTAGTTGCATCCGCCGCCGGGGGAAGGATTGAGGCGCGACCTGCCAGCAGGACCGCGGCAACAATCAACAGAGCGGCTGCCATCGCCGCCGGCTGCCAGAGCTTCTTATCGTGTCGGCCGCCGGCCAAGCGGATTTTTTTTGAAGCACTAGCATCCCTCGATGAAAGGGTCGAAGCTGGCTCCGCTTTTCTGGCTACTCTTCCCGCTGATGTCATTGGCGGGCCGGCGACAGCCGGCTTGCCGTTTTTCCCCGAGAATCCGGCCGCCGCTGGCGAAGGTTGCGCAGCGTCCGTCGCCATCTGTGCGCCAGCTAATATCCGTAACCCGGCACGGCTGGGAACAAATCCAAGATTGCCGGCGGCGCGTCCCACCCTGGGCGCCGCTGAGACACTGGCTAGGGTTGCACTTACCGCCTCGGCCTTGATGCGATCCCATATCGCGGCTTCTGGTTCCAGATGCTCGCCCAGGTCACGGAGGCGAGGCGTGCCTTGAAATCCCCCGTCGACCGACGCTGCTCCGCTCGCCGTCGTTGCCGGCCCCGAGGTGGGAAGGCCGGCGAGAATGGCTTCAGAGGTCATCACCAATAAGCATGCGTCGGCAGTGATCTTGCCCGGTCCGAAAGACATGACATGGAAGCCCGCGGATTCCAAACCCTGGATCAAATCCGGAGAAAGCGGTCGAACGCGAGTGACGTAGATGAGGGAGGGCATTGGGAGTGGTTTTTATTGGGCCGGTGCAATTGGATTGCCAGTGGGTACGCACCGATGGTTGCGCAACCGATTCAAACAAAAGAGAAGTGAAAGTCTCTAGCGAACCAGACGCCTCGGGTGTGTACAAAATTTTGCAGGAAAATACGAATTCAAGGACGGCAGTTTCTTCACGACAGTCTTGCCTTCGGAAAGGCCATGGCGAAAATCTTCAAGCCCTGGCCTGAAAGTCCTGGCCTTCCGAGACTTCATTGAGCCGGGACAGGGCCACCCTCTGCCTGCCGTCCTCGCCAAAATTCGACGGATCAAGCCAGCGCTCGAAGTTCGCCTTTCTCGCCGGCCATTCGGAATC
This sequence comes from Terriglobales bacterium, assembly GCA_050745885.1. Lineage (GTDB taxonomy): Bacteria > Acidobacteriota > Terriglobia > Terriglobales > Acidobacteriaceae > JAIQFF01. The sequence continues at coordinate 16,805 of JBOGLD010000195.1, read as the reverse complement.
GAGCATGGAAAACCACGCCGTATCCCGATTCCGTCCTTTGACGACCATGTGTTGCCGGAAGATTCCTTCGAAGCTGAAACCGAAGCGCAGCGCGGCTCGCCGCGAGGGAGCGTTGAAGGCATTGCACTTCCACTCGTAGCGGCGGTACCCCAGGTCCTCAAACACATGCCGAGCCATGAGATACATAGCCTCGGTAGCCAGCGCGGTTCGTTGCAGACGCGGAGTGTACAGGATGCTGCCTACTTCGATCACCCGATGGGTGGGCTCAATTCGCATATAGGAGGCGTATCCAGCCGCACTTCCCGAGGTCGACTCCAGAATGGCGAAAAACAATGGGTCATCGGAGGCCGCTATCCGTTGCAAATGGATATCGAAAGCCGCGCGGTCGGGGAAGGGGCCTTCGAACAGATATTGCCACAGCCGGTCTCCGGCCTCCCCGCGTATACCCTCATAGAGGGCGTCTCCGTGGACGCGAGGGTCAAGAGGTGCCAGTGTCACCAGTCGCCCCTGCAAGGTGGTACGTTCCGGGCGCCGGGCTGGGGCGGCATCAACCCGAGGGCCGATCGGCAGGGCCACGTCAGACTGGGTTCCATTCGACAGAGCGTCGTCCATCATTGCAGGTTCGTCCTCGTCCTTATTGGAAGGGTTCGGTCCATCGCGGTTCGCGGCCGCGACCGGCCAACAAGTGCCTCGACAGTATATTGCGTCCAGACAAGAACCTTATCACTCCCTTCAGGCATGCCCTGCCGCTTTATGACGATCGGCAGACCTGTGCTTTACAAACCTTTACGATCAAGCTCACAACCAATTCCTGCTTCTCAGTGCTCTCATCAGTGCGGAGCAGTTTGGCCGCATGTGGCAGAATCCTGCGTTTCCGTTCGGCAAGGATCTCAGAGAGGCCGCCCTGGTGAAGTTCAACTTCAGTCGCTTTCCCGTTTGGTGCGTCATCGCCGGATTGACTTTCGGCACGGCCCTGGCGCAGTCCGCTGGCGATGCGCCAGGAAAAACCAACTCGACCACCGTCTCCCAGCCCGCCGGGACCAATTCCACAGCCACCAACTCGTCGGACCAGCCGCTGACAACCATGTCCGTCCAGGTCAAGGTGGTGAACGTGCTGGCCACGGTGCGGGACAAGCACGGAAAGATTGTGAATGGCCTGACCAGGGATGACTTCATCCTGACCGAAGACGGTCGCCCGCAAACCATCAAGTATTTCGCTCGCGAAACCGATCTCCCGCTCACGCTAGGCCTGCTGGTCGATACCAGCCTGAGTCAAAGGCGGGTGCTGGGCGAAGAACGCAACGCCAGTGAAAGCTTCCTGGCACAAGTGTTGCGGGAAGATCGAGACAAGGCTTTTGTGATTCATTTCGACCGCGAGGTAGAACTTCTGCAGGACCTTACCTCCGAGCATGAAAAGTTGCGGACGGCGTTGGAGTCGCTGGAGACTCCGCAGTTCAGCCCTGCCAGTCAACAGGGAGGCGGCCCGGATCCAGGCTCGGGACGCGGCGGCGGCCGTCATGGCGGCGGCACTCATGGCGGCGGCACTCATCTTTATGACGCAGTCTTCCTGGCCTCTGACGAATTGATGGCGAAACAATCCGGACGTAAAGCGTTGATCGTGCTCTCGGACGGAGTGGACATGGGCAGCAAGGAGAGCCTGGAAACGGCCATCGAGTCGGCCCAGCGAGCCAATACGATCGTCTATTCCATTCTGTTCAAGGATGACGATGCGTATGGAAATGGTGGAGGCTTTGGCCGGACCGGCATCAGCATCCCCGGGATGGGCGGGCCGGGAATGGGTCGCGGTGGCGGCATGGGAGGACCAGGGCGAGGCGGGCGCCGCTTCCCCCAGGAGCGCACCGACGGCAAGAAAGTTCTGGAGCGGATATCCAAAGAAACAGGCGGACGCCTGTTTGAGGTCTCCAAGAAGGAGCCGGTAGATCAAATCTATTCCCAGATTCAGGAAGAATTGCGCAATCAATATAACCTTGGCTACACTCCCAATCGGGAAAACGCCACCGGGCCAGGATATCACAAGATCCAGGTTGCCGCAAAACAGAAAAATCTCGCCGTCCAGGCAAGAGACGGCTATTACGGAGACAAATAAGCCCGACCCCTGTGGATCGGCGCTTCAGGCCTGTTGCGAGTCCGGCCGAGGGAGCGTGCCAGGCTGGCGGTTTCCTGGCCGCGTGTTATGCTACCGCTGCCGTTAACGTACACGAAATTCCCCCGGTGTCCTTCATGCAAACACATGTTCTCGGAATCGACGTGGGTACCGGCGGCACCCGAGCCCTGATTGTGGACGGGACCGGTCGCATACTGGCGTCGGCCACCGAGGAGCATGTTCCCTTCGCTTCGCCCCGAATCGGTTGGGCTGAGCAGGATCCCGAAGACTGGTGGCGCGCCTGCGGGGTCGCGGTACGGAAAGCCCTGGCGGGCGCGGCCTTGCCCGCCGATCAGATTGCCTGCGTCGGATTTTCCGGGCAGATGCACGGCGCCGTCATGCTGGACGAGTCGGACCAGGTCGTGCGACCGGCCCTCATCTGGTGTGACGTGCGCTCGGAGAAGCAGTGCCGGGAGCTTACCGAAAAAATCGGAGCCGCAGAACTCATCCGCCTCACCTGTAATCCTGCTCTCCCCAATTTCACCTTGACCAAATTCCTGTGGGTGCGTGAAAACGAGCCGCAGAACTGGAAGCGTGTCCGCTCCGTAATGCTGCCCAAGGATTACGTCCGCTTCCGCCTTACCGGCGGCCGGGCCACGGACATGGCGGACGCTTCCGGCACTCTGCTGCTCGATGTCGCCAACCGCCGCTGGTCCCGCGAAGTCATGCAGGCGGCGGAGATTGAAGAATCGCTCCTGCCTCAGCTCTTTGAGTCCCAGGCAATTTGCGGAAAGATTTCTCCGGCCGGCGCAGCGGCTACTGGTTTACAAGCGGGCACACCGGTAGTGGCCGGCGCGGGTGATCAGGCTGCAGGCGCGGTGGGCATGGGAATCGCAACTCCCGGCGCCGTCAGCGCGACCATCGGAACCTCGGGAGTCGTCTTCGCGGCAACCGACCGTCCCTCTCTCGATTCCAGGGGCAGGCTGCACACTTTCTGCCATGCGGTTCCCGGTCGCTGGCATGTAATGGGCGTAACCCAGGCAGCGGGTCTTTCACTGCGCTGGTTTCGTGACACCTTTGGCGCAGGTACGGCTGGCGGGGATGACACCCGCGATCCCTACGAACGTCTTACCGCCGAGGCCGCCGCAATCCCGCCCGGCTCCGACGGCCTGTTGTGGGCCCCGTACCTGATGGGAGAACGCACTCCGCATCTAGATCCTAACGCGCGCGCCGCGTTGATTGGCCTGACCGCCTCCCACAATCGGGGACACATCGTCCGCGCCATTCTTGAAGGCGTTGCTTTCAGCCTGAGGGACTCGTTCACCCTGTTCGCCGAGATGGGTGTGCCGGTGCAAAGCATTCGCCTGGGCGGCGGGGGAGCGCGCTCCGCATTGTGGCGGCAGATCCAGGCCGACGTATATGGACAGGAAGTCGAGGTCCTCGAAGCCGAGGAAGGGGCAGCCTATGGCGCGGCAATTCTCGCCGGAGTCGGTAGCGGAGCCTGGAGTTCGGTCGACGCCGCCTGCAACGAAATTGTAAAAGTCGCCCAGCGCGTGGCTCCGCAGCGCGCGACGGTTGAGCAAATGAACAAGAGTTATGCAGCATACCGCCGGATGTATCCGGCGATTGCGTCGGTCTTGACGACTGCCTCCCCGGACCAGGGTTAGCTTGACCGTTGTGGAAGAGCGGCGCTCTAGCGTCGCGTCGCTTCAGCGTCGTGGAAGAGCGGCGCTTTAGCGCCGCGTCCCGCGATCTGAGTGACGGGGCTTCAGCCCCCGTGGCGCCACCCGGCCTGAAGGCCGCCGCACTATGGCATTGAGAACGCGGCCCTGGAAGAGCCGCTCTTCCACGGCGCATCCGATATCTTTCGCCGGGCAATCGCTCTTTCACGGAGCAACAGCTTCCTTCCGCGGGCACCGTTGTGGAAGAGCGGGGTTTGGCGCCGCGTCGGCCGGGAGCAACTTACTCCAGCAATCTCTTCTCGTTCGTGATGGTGAACTCGGTCTCCACTCCAGGAGCATCGGTCCCCGGCTGTCCTCCGCCGATGTACAGGCGATGGGCTCCGGCGGCGACGATTCGATCTCCGATTGAGTTCACCTCGCTCAAGTCGCGGGCATCCAGGGAGAAGTGCACTCGTTTCGTCTCTCCCGCGGCGAGATGCACGCGGGTCATCCCGCGAAGCGCATGCAGCGGAGCTGCGGGAGATTTTGGGAAGCTCAAATAGAGCTGCACCACTTCGTCGCCTGCGCGCTCGCTTGCATTCTTCACATCGGCTTCGACGCTGAGCGGATCCCCCGCGTTCAACGTTGCCGCAGAGAGCTTCAGATTGCTGTAGTCGAACTTCGAATAACTCAATCCATACCCGAAGGGATATAAAGGCTGGCCCTCGAAGTAGCGGTAGGTCCGGTTGCTCATGGAATAGTCTTCAAATGGCGGCAACTGTTCCACGCCCGTGTAGAACGTGACCGGCAAGCGGCCGGCCGGGTTATTCGCTCCCGCCAAAGACTCGGCGATCGCGCTTCCGCCTTCCTCGCCCGAGTACCAGGCCTCAAGGATGGCGTTGGCATTCTCCTTCGCCCAATTTACCGAGAGAGCGCTGCCATTCATGAGCACCACAACCAGCGGCTTACCCGTCGTTTTGATCTCTTTCAAGAGATCTTCCTCCTCCTTGGGCAGGTCGAGCGAAGTGCGGTCCCCACCTTTGAAGCCTGGGACCGCGACATCCATCTCTTCGCCCTCGAGATCTGAAGTAATTCCGACCACTGCGATCACCACGTCCGCTTGCCTGGCGGCTGCGACCGCCACCGCGACTGGATCCGGGCTCAGTCGCCGCCACACCAACTGCACCCCCCGGGTGCGGCCCTGAAAGTATTCGATTTTTAGGGCGTACCTGCGCCCTTTTTCCAGCGCCACCTCAGCGACCTTCGGCCGAGGGTCATGGTTCTTCTGATCGTCAACAATAACTTTGCCGTCCAGCCATAAGGTGTTCAGACAGCCGTTCAATCCGAGACGATAGGTTCCGGATTCGCTGGGGGTGAGGAAGCCCGTCCAGCGCACGGCAAAAACAGATGTTTTCGAACTCGTGCCCGGGGCAAAACTAAAATTTACGTCCTTGTCCACCCGCGCCTGTTCCGGCGTGCCCTTCAACGACGGATCAGAAAAATACTCGGCCTTGAGCCCCGGTTGCCCGTCGGGCGTGGAAAGCGCCGCCCCAGGTACGGGCTCATATTCGAGCAGAAAGTTGCTGCCCGGAGTGAAGCTCACCTGGGCGGACGAAAACTGCCTCCGAATGCCGTCGAGGGCGGTCGTCGATCGCGAAGGCGTGCCATTGTAGTTGCCCTCGAGCACCCGCAAGGATTCGGCGAGCGGCCCAACGACCGCAATTGTTTTGGTGTTCGTGGACAACGGGAGCACGCCATCGTTCTTCAGCAATACCATCGACTCGCGCGCTATCTTGAGCGCCAGTTGCCGGTGGGCCTCGCTGTCGATCACCGAATCCGGGATCTGGGCGTACTTCACCATCTCCGGCGGATCAAACATCCCCAGCCGGAACCGGGCGGTGAACAGGCGCTTCAACGTCACGTCAACATCTTTCTCGCTCAACAAGCCTTGCTTCACGGCGTCGACATACTTCACGTAGTCGGAGTTGTCGATGGCTTTCTGCTCGAAGTCGGCGCACTCATTGTCGGTCCCGCGCTTGAGCGAAATCGCGGCCGCCTCGGCCATGGTCTGGGTGAAATGATGGCCGCGCTCGATGTCGGCCACCGCATCGCAATCCGATACCACATAGCCCTGGAACTTCCAGGCCCCTCGCAACTCGTCTTCGAGCAGGAAGGAATTCGCGCACGCCGGCTCGGCATTGATGCGGTTGTAGGCGCACATCACCGAACCTGCCTTGCCCTCGGTCACGGCGGCGCGGAAGGCGGGCAGGTAGGTGTCTTCCATATCGTGTTTGGTCGCATCCACGTTAACCGAGTGCCGGGTTGTCTCGGGACCGCTATGCACCGCAAAATGTTTGGCGGTGGCGATCACCTGAAAATATTTCGGATCGTCGCCCTGCAAACCGGTAACGAACGCCACCCCCATGCGGCCGGTGAGAAACGGATCTTCGCCGTAAGTCTCCTGCCCGCGCCCCCAGCGCGGGTCGCGGAATATGTTGATATTGGGCGACCAGAAATCCAGCCCTTCGTAAATATCCCTTCTTCCGGCGCGGACTGCCTGGTTATGTTTGGCCCTCGCTTCCTGGCCGATGGCAGTCGCCATTTCATGAATCAGCGGCGCGTCGAAGGTGGCGGCCAGGCCGATCGGTTCTGGAAACACCGTGGCGGTTCCCGCCCGGGCAACCCCGTGCAGCGCTTCACTCCACCAGTCGTACTCCGGGACGTGCAGGCGCGGAATGGCGCGCGACTGATTCACCAGTTGTGACGCCTTTTCTTCCAACGTCATCCGGGAAACCAGGTCGTCCACCCGGACATTCACCGGCAGCGAGGGGTCCAGGTAGGGCAGAACCCCCGACGGTTTCTGGGTTTGCGCCGCCGAACTGAGCAGGGCAACGGACAGAACGACCATAACGCGGAACGCCATGACAGGATTAGGACGGTGAGGCATGGTGGAGGGCTCCTCGCCTGCTGAGATTGAAAGCTACCCAAGAACGCGCGTTGGAGTATATCATCGTGAACGTACACGGAAAGGCTCTCCCCCGATCGGTTGTGCCACCCGGTGCTGCGACTGGAGTTCAGATCAGCACCCGAAGAGCCCGTGGCAGAACTATGTTTCACCAGAACCATGGGGCAGGGGACTGAAGGAACATGCGGATGAAGAAAGAAAGACGTGGGATTCACTTGATCGCGGAACTGGCGGACGTTTCGATCGGGACGGTGGACCGCGCCTTGCACGAACGCGGCGGCATTAAGGACTCCACTCGGCAAAGGATTCTGCAGATTGCCAGACGAATCGGATACACGCCCAATCTGGCGGCGCGAGCTTTGTCCGTGGCCCGTACCAGTGCCCACGTGGGCGTCTGCATACCCCGTGAGATCCATTTTTTTTATGACGAACTGTGGAGCGGCGTTCTGGACGAGTCCCGGCGGGTGTCCCAGTTTGGCGTCCAGTTCCTCAACCGCCCGGTGCAGGTGCTGGGCGAAGGCGATACTGATGCGTTCACTGAACTGGTGCAAAGCGGAGTCAACGCGATCGTTCTGACCGCCGGCAATCCCAGAGGTCTCAAGCCGCTGATCGACGACGCTGAGGAAAAAGGGATTCGCGTGGTCTGCGTGTCCACCGATGCGCCCGAGAGCCGGCGCTCCAGCATCGTCTGCGTGGAACCCAGATTGAACGGATGCCTGGCCGGCGAACTCATGGGGAAGTTTGTGCCCCCTGGTTCGCATGTCGCGGTTGTGGCGGGCATGCTGGCGACCGAGGACCATCGCAAGAAGACCGACGGCTTCACGGAAGCGTTCCCGCAACACTGCGCGGGCGGCAAGATCGTCACCGTCATCGAAGGGCATGAAGACGAAGAGGAGAGTTTTCAGAAGACGTTCGATCTGCTGCGTCGAGAACCCGAGCTGGCCGGACTCTATGTGAATACGGTCAACTGCCTTCCAGTGTGCCGTGCCCTGGGAGCACATGGTCTGGCGGGAAAAGTTAAATTAATTACCACCGACCTGTTCGCGGAGATGTCGCCCTATTTTCAGAAGGGCATTATCACCGCGTCGATCTACCAGCAGCCCCATCGCCAGGGACAGTTGGCGGTGCGGCTGATTGCCGACCACCTCACCAACAAAGTGCCTCTCCCTCCGACCATTCATCTCAGCCCGGGGGTGGTGATGTCCTCCAACTTGCAACTGTTCCGCGAAATCAGATTGGCAGGAGTCAAGCTGGACGATTCCGCTCTCCGCGCCCGGGTGGCCTTCTAGCCCGCTTCCCGCCAAGGCGAAGACGTGATCCCGCGGGCTTCGATGGCCGGAATGGAGGGTCCGGGATCACGCGGTGGTGATGCGACTGCTCAGTTGACCTGCAGTGGCAGTACTAGTCCTGGTCCAGATATTCCTCGGGAACATCATCTTCCGGCACCTCATGGGTGCGCACTTCCCCTTCATTGTCGGCCTCTTCAACGCCCTTCACTACATCGGCCTCGAATGCGTTCCCTTCCTCGAGGAGCTCGTCCACGCTCTCCGAATCGGCGCCCGAGATGTTGGACAATCCCTGCAAGTCTCCCGATTGTCCCCCCGAACGGGCTTTCAATCCTTCCTTCGCGGATGCCACCATGTCATCCACGTTTCGGCTTAGGGCTCCAGGTTGTCGTTTACGCGGGCGTGCCGTTTTCCGGACGGCTTTCTTCTTTCCCTTCACCCTGCTTTTCGCTGCCCTTTTCGGGCTTGCCTTCTTCCTGGCCGATTTTCGCTTGGCGGCCGGCCTCTTCTTGGCCAGCCGTTTAGGCACCTTCTTCTTGTGCGTCACTTTCTTGGCCTTCGTCTGCTTCCTTCTGCGTGTTTTTCGTTTCGCCATAATCGCAGTCTACCCTCCCGGACATCATTTCAGAAGGTTCTATGAATTGGTGGCGGCGGTTGGACTCGAACCAACGACCTACGGATTATGAGTTCTGCCGCGCCTACTACCAACAAAGAAGATAAAGGACTTAACTCTGCAGAATCCGGCAGAGTCCTGCAAAATCCGCACCCCCCGCGCAACAAGAATCAGTCGCTTCACTGCAAGAAGCAAGGCCAATCACAGCCATGAGGACTCATGCGACGGCTTCAATTCAAGCAAAAGGGGACCCCCTAGCTAGGTAGGCTAACGGCTACTGTACGCTTGCAGCCACCATCTCCTGAAATGCGCGCTCCGGTAAATCGGAGCAATCGCCTTCACAGGCTGTCATAAATATAGTGATCATGTTTCGCTTCGGAATAATCCATTCATGAGTTCCAAATGCTCCGCCATGACCAAAGCTCCCCTTGGGTAAAAACCCTAACGTGCTCAGAGGCTTGTTAACGATCTCCCAGGCTAACCCATAATCGGCGCCAGGGTACCAGCCAGCTCGCATGCCGGAGGTTTGCACTTCCTGCATGGTCTCCACGGTTACTGGGGAAAGAAATCGAGCACCTTTCCAGCTCCCATTGTTCAATATCATTTGGCAAAAATGGGAAAGATCCTCCGCTGTGGAAAAAAGCCCGAATTCAGGCGCCGGATATTTTGCGTTCTTCCGGAATGCAGCTGGATCACCGCCGAGGATTTCCGGACCCGCGCGACTCAGCTTACCGTCCCTGGGCATGTAAACCATGGCAATGCGGTCGTGCATATCGGCGGGCGGAAAAAAGAAAGTATCCTTCATTTGCAACGGGCGCAGCAGGCGCGTCTCGATAAAATTCTCGTACGACTGGCCGGAAACCACTTCTATGATCCGGCCCAACGTGGCGATTCCCGGGTTGCTATACAGCCACTTCGTGCCTGGCTCGAACTCCAACGGTTCTTTCGCATACTCTTTCACCGCGTCCGCCAATGTGTGGTCCATCGTCTGATAAAGATCCCGCATCGCGCCTTGCGGGTCATTACGCATCCCCGACGTATGCGACAGTAGATCGTAAATGCGGATGGGTCGAGCGGGCCTTTTCATCCACCCATTCACATTCAGCGGCTGCACGCGAAACTCCGGTAGATATGTCTCAACATCATCATACAGACTGATCTTCCCCTCCTCCGCGAGCATCATGATACCGACGGCGGTGAAGGGCTTGGTCATGGACATAATCTGGAAAATTGAGTCTGGCCGCATGGCTTTATTCTGTTCTATATTCTGCAGCCCGACGGCATCGGTCTCGACCGTCTTTCCATCCTGTTGGACAAGGGTCACGATGCCTGCGGCTTGCCCGGAATTCACGAACTCCTGCATCCTTTGGTGAATCTTTCCGAGGCGTTGCATGTCCAGTCCGGACTTCACCATGTCATCGGCAGCCGGTGCACTCTGGGCAAAGACCGCCACCGTCACGAGGAGCAACGCTCGCACGCATTTGAGAATGCACTGCGATCGTACTTCTTTGGACGAAGGTTGACGCTTCATGCAACCAAGATTCAACGACCGCTTAGGTTCCATAAAAGTTCTTCCTCACTGCCTCTGTTTTGATCTGGCTCAGTTGTAAATTCGAACCCCTTGCACAACCCGGTTGATCACACCACTCGGGCTAGGGCTGTCCGGATTGAGACCTGCTCGCACGCTCAAATGGTAGCCAAAGAGTTGGAGGCCCAGAATCTCAAAAGGCGTGCGAGCATCGTCCGGGGCTTGCGGAAGCAATGGCGGAACTACTTCATCAAACAACTGCCATGTCGTGTTCTCAACGCTATCCTGGCATATACCGACCAGATACCCGAGCTTTTTTGTGCGTAACTCACGGATCAGATCCTCTTCGTAAGAGCGGGATGCTCGATCATTGGAGAGAAGGCAAATGACTGGGGTATTCGGTCCGACAAAACTCATTGGGCCGTGTCTCAATCCTAAATAGGTTTCGGCCATGGCGGGGAAGCGTCCGGCCGTCATCTCCAGCACCTTCAGAGTTCCCTCCTGCGCCCATCCGAAAAAGGGCGCGGATCCGAGAAGAAGAACACGGTCTTCCACACGATTGGCTAGTTCTTTCATTTTTTGATTGATTACACCAAACTTCAATTGCGCTTCGGCAGCGGCACGCGCGATCAACGGCTCCATCACGTCACACTTAGCCAGGCACAAGCCCGCCAGCAAGAGATTGGAGAAAGAGCTCGTCATTACCAGGCTTTGATCATTGGTGCGCGGATCCAGGACAATCGAATTCACCAGGGGCGAGGTTGCCAAAGCCCCGTGAGGGTTACAGGTAATAGCCAGATGCCAGACCTCCCTCCGGAGCCGGTGAACCCGGTCGACCACAGCCATACTTTCGGGGCTGTTTCCCGACCTCGCCAGGGAAACCAGTACGGTCGAATCTTCTATATATCGCTCAGTCGCCAGCAGCAGGTCAGTGGACGGCACCGCGATCGATCGCGGCCATGCGGCTGCCAGCGCGGCCGCAGCATAGGCTGACGTTCCCGCACCAGTGATCACAACGTGCGCGTTTGCCAATCTGGCCTGCAGTTGCAGCCGGGCGATTCCCTCCCGGACGCGCACTGCGGTTGTCGGCCATAGCACGGGTTGCTGCTGAATCTCATGCCATGTATGTGTTCCTACCGCCGCGCGATGTGGCTCATTTCCCGATTCGATATCACTCGTAGTCATTGTTCTCCGTTGCTCCCCCGGGTTCTTCTCACTGCCCGGCGAAATTCATTTGGAAATGATGTGCACCACCACCGGCTCGCGCATTCTCGATGATTGCTCCTTAACAGCCGAGAGGAAGGCACCCTTGGTGGCGATCGAATCTGGAAGGCGTGCCGGGAATAGGCGGTAGCGTTCCTCCTGTTTGTTCACTGGCAGCTCGCGCCGCTCCGTGTCCTCCTGGTCCCAGGCGGCCATGGCATACCAACTCGCCTTCCCGTCCCGAAGCCGGAACCTCAACAGATCATTGAGATGGTCCGCGGTGAACTCGACTGGCTGCATGTCGGTTAGAACTGCCAGACCAAGATTCTGCCCGGGAATGCTTTCAGTAGCAGTCGCTCCCGGCGCTACAACTTGCTCGCCCCACGTGGCTAGCCAAGTTACGCCTCCGTCATCGCCTGGAACGAATTTCACCGGAACAATGGCCGGTTTAGAAGTAACGCCAGTGACAAACTCAGCGGAAGATCGCGGATCGGCCGTGATCGTGTGATAAAAGCCGTGCTCACCGGCCCACTGTACGATCCTCGATCGCAGCGTGATGGATTCATGACCCAGGTTCCAGCCGCCATACTCAAGCTCTACTATCGTGCGCACCGGGCCGGCGCTTACAATCCGCCACTTTCGTTCTTTGACGTCAGCGGCTTTCACCACTTTTCCGTCGACCCACGCGGCCACAGCACCAATGCCGATGGCGTCACCTACCTTGAAGATGTCCCGTCCCTTGGGAGACTCTTCGTGATACGGATAGTCCGGTGACGCATAGAGTTTCAACTGAAGCGAGCGGCTGCGCTTCCCATAGATGTCGATATCGTTGCGCGGATCAAAATAGACGCGGAATGCAATGCGTTCAGACTCCCAGCCGAGCCCCTCGATCTTGGAACTGAATAGTGCGTCAGTACGCTGGGTATAGTCGTTGCGGAAGCGTAAAATTCGATCCGGCGCCCCATAGGAAATGGCCACGATGCGCGTCTGCTTTGGGCCCAGGTCAATCTGGAAGGCTAGCTCGTCCCCCTTGTTATCGCCATCGAGGTCGTCCACCTGAGACGGAAGTTCTGTGAACTCCGAAAGCGTATGCTGCCCCTGAGTGGCGGCTGAGGCAGATTTCACCAGTACACAGCCCGGCGTAAAATCCGGCGCAATTCTGCGTAGATCGGCAATCGAGACAACGACGTCCGCCGCGGCTCTTGCCGTATTCGTAGGATTTTCGATCGCAACCCTGACCGATTTGACCCCTTGCTGGCAGAGCATCGAACTGGCCCAAAAAAGAGAGAGCAACAGACAACTGACTTTTTTCATATTGATCCCCTTTCCAGCCCAACCATCGCCGTGCTTTTTGCAGGTCTCTCCCGCCGCAGCGCCTCTATTTCTTTCCCGCTTCCAGCCCGGTACTACCCTGGTTGAAATCCGGTTGAACGTTGACGACTCCGAACCGCCGGTCTTCCCCTTCCCGATGCGCAGCCATCGCCCATAGAAATCCCATGGAATGCCCCGGAACAGAAACATTGGGGTGATACCCACTCGGCATCAGCACCGCATCGCCCTCGCGCACGATGGTGACGAGTTCCGCATACTCGGTGTCGTTGTACACCAGTTGAATTCCATAAGCGGGATGAGGCATGTCGACGTACACGTATAGTTCTTCCAGCATTTCGCCGTGCTCGTGCGGCGGCCAACTGGTCCAATTTCCAGGTTCGGAATGGGTCAGGCCTGCGATCAATCTTCCCGCTTCCACGTTTTTCGCCAGCAGCATGTTTAAGTTTCGCGTGGAGCCGGGACCGCCCGTGCAGAACTTCAGTCCTGGATCTTTGACAACATCGGCGTAGCGGACCCGTTGCAGCGGATATTTTTTGCAGACGGCGGCGGAGAACTCGGCAATGTCCACCGCCGTTCCAGTCCTTACTTCTACGTTGGAATCGCGCGGGATATAGATCGAGTCATACTTACCCATCTGTGATGCGCTTCCATCTACAGAAACTTCAGCATCGCCGCTCAGGCAGATCAATCCCGTTTCACGACCGCCGGTCTCGAATTTCACGTAAGGCTGAGCCGAATTGAGAATGATTCGGCCATAAGCCAAATGCTGCATGGCGCTGTTGTCCGGGAGACCGAAATGTGCCGTCCCGTGTGCGCATTTGTTTTCCGGAAAACCATTTTCTCGATCGCTATCGCTTCTGCATTCATTTCGCTGCACTTCCCTCTTTATGGTTTTGCTCTTGCGCCAGGCGGTCCACCTCGGAACCTGCGAGAAGAAATGCTCCTACCCCGTAAACATAACTGGAGGTTGGTTTGAATTTTCCCGGGGCGTCGGCAACCGACTGGACGCAACCAAATCTTCCATCTGTGTAGATATGGGACAGAAGCCCCTTCCAGGCTTTGGCAACAACCGGGCTATAGACAGATGGATTGAGGATTTTATTGTTGATGCCCCAAGCCAAAGCGTAGGTAAAGAATGCGGATCCGGAATTCTCCGGCAAGGAGTAGCTGTCTGGATCCAACAGGCCGGTTCGCCAAAGTCCGTCGGCGCCTTGAATCGCCGCAATCGCGGCCGCCATCTGCTGGAACTGCTCCACGAAATATTGACGGTCGGGGTAGTCGTCCGGCATGTATTCCAGCACGCCCACCAAGCCTGCGATGACCCAGCCATTTCCTCGTGACCAGAAAATCTTTTTGCCGTTCGCCTGCTTTCTGTCCAGATATCTCGCATCGCGAAAGTAAAGGTGCTCTCGGCGGTCGTACAGTCTGCCGGAGGTAGCCCACCATTCTCGATCCAGGTAATCCAGATACTTCAACTCTCCGGTGGCCTTGTACATCCTGGCCCAGGTTGGCGGAGCCATAAAGAGGGCATCGCACCACGACCACGGAAGTTGAATTCTGGCTGGTTCCTCAGACCCGCGGAGGATCCGATCGAATTCCGTCCGGACGCCTGCAATCATCTCCGGATCGCCATACTTGAAATAAAGTTCCAGATAGGTACGGCCCACGGCTTGATCGTTGGCGTCTTTGTATTCGGACCCCAACTGCCATTTGAATTCCTTGCCCATCTCCAGCATTGCATTCTGGTACTTGGGATTGCCGGTGCTCTCTGAAGCTGCCATGAAACCTGTGTATAGCGCCGCGAACGTCCAATCTCGATTAAAGTCGCGCTTCACGCGATCCAGTTGCCAGTCGGCCACCTTCAGCATGGCTTTTTCGACCGCAGGTCGATTCAATTCCGGAGACAAATCTGTGGCAAGAGGAGGCGCGATGTCGGGAGCGTCGCCCACCGCACTCAAAAACTCCGACTGCGTAACGGAGGGAATGCAAAGAACCACTACGCTAGCGAGCCGAAGCAATATTTTTAAGATCCGCATATCTCTACTCTTAGAAGCATGCGCCGTCTTTCGTCGAACCAGGTCGGCCAATTGTCCTGGTGTTGATTCCCTTCTCTGCAGCTCAAGCTTCAAGTGGATGCGTCCTCAACCATTCGATCGCCCGATCCGCACTTTTGTTGATACACAGTCACTCCGAATTCATTTTTCAGCCCCATCACAATTCCTCGATGAATCACTGGACTTGGCTAGGCCATTGGCGGGTGATCCAGTATCTTTTCCGCCTTCGCGTCCCAGTAAAGTTTCTTTCCGGACTGGTAAGCCTCGGCCGCCATGATGCAAGCCACCGAATGCGCAAAACCATCGCGCACCGTGGCATTGGGTTCCTTACGACTGCGCAGGCAATCAAACCAATTCGTCATGTGCGACAGGTCCTCGTCGGCAATGCCCATGGGCGGCAGAGTCTTGGCGCCGGGCAGGAGAATATCCTGGCGCACTCTCTGCGCGTCGATATTTTCATCTTGTTCGTGGTTTCCTTTTTCCTCTACCAGCGCCCAGCGCGGACTGCCCTCGCCCCCACTGTTGAAGAGCGTGGCCTTCTTTCCCATAATCCGCGTATAGCCTGGGGCATCATTGCCAAAGCTGGTCGCATAGCTCACCAGAAATTCCTTGGGATAGGTAAGCAATGCCTGGAAGGTATCGGGATTTTCTCTGCCGTCATGCCAGGCAAAGATTCCGCCGTGGGCAACCACGGAAACCGGGTGGCTTTCATCCAGGAAGAAATGGCAGAGGTCGATGGCGTGGCTCATCCATTGATCGGGGATTCCGCTGGAAAACTCCGTATAAAGGCGATACTCGAAATAGAGTTGCGGATCGAAGGGTCGGTAGGGCTTGTTCATAAGCCAGGCGCGCCAGTCGGTGTCCTGTTCTCGAATCTGTTTCACTTCCGGCCGGCCCCGCCAGCGCGGGCCGTGATAGTTCCAGGCAATCTCGTACTTGGTCACATCGCCCAGGACGCCCTGGCGAATTAGCTCATGAACTCGAATTCCATAGGGCTCGCTGCGATGCTGGGTACCGATCTGGACGACCAGATTCTTCCGAGCGAGCACGGCGTCACGGGCGGCCTGCACCTCCGCGAGAACATTTCCCATGGGCTTCTCGCAGTAAGCATCCTTGCCCGCTTCGGCCACCATCTTCAGCTGCAACGAGTGTCCGTGCTCGGGCGTGGAGATAAAAACGGCATCCATGTTTCCTGCGGCCAGCATTTCTTCCGCATGCCGATAGGCACGTGGCGGCCTTCCGTAATATTTCAGATTGTCGGCGACAGCCTGATCGAGGTTGACCGTCCAGAGATCGCAAACCGCCGTCATCTCAACATTCTTCGAATCCTTGAGTTGTGCAGCCATCCCTTGCAGTTCGCGCCCGCGAACGCCGACGCCGATGTGGCCCAGTGCGATTCTTTCATTCGCACCTACAACTCGTGAATAAGAAAGAGCCGATTGAGTAAGCGCCGCGCTGCCCGCCGCTACCATGGCTGACTTCTGCAAGAAATTCCGCCGGCTAATTTTCGCGTCCGCATCGTTCATCGTCATTTCTCTCCCTGCTGTCATGAAATGCTCAGCTCATCCTCGATATCTTGAGCCTTCAATACGCCCCACGATTGATGCCCGAAGCACCCGCTGGATTGAGGACAAGGTCATAGTCCGAACTTACTTCCGGAACTACGTCGGCATCTCCGGAAGCGATCGCGGGACTCGCCGTTTGCAGATGAAAGTTCGGCGGCCGTCCCTTCACATTCACGAACTTCGGATCGGCAAACATCGCCCCGGCATCAAAGCTCGCGCTTCGAGGATTGTTTCCACCGAACCAGCTATTCTTATTTCCTGTTACCCGAACGCCTTCCGCATCAAACCCGGTTTCCCCGCCTGTATATCTTGCGCTGGCACGCGATGGCCAAATGATGTTGTTTGTGAAGTCGACCGTGATCGGAGTTCCTGGATTTCTTACATCGTTCCAAATCGCAGCGTCGTGGCCGTCTGTATTACAGTTGTAAAAGGTATTGTTCCAGACCCTCGCGTCCTGCAAGTCCACCGAATTGTTGCGCCAGCACCCACCCTTC
>JBOGLD010000194.1:0-5776 GCA_050745885.1 Terriglobales bacterium | reverse complement strand
AACGCATGCACCGCGACGTCGAAGACCTGGTGGTCATTGTGCTCGACCGGCCGCGACACGAGAAACTGATTGCCGAGATCCGCAAGGCGGGAGCAAGGATCCGGTTGATCGGCGACGGTGATTTGTCCGCCGGCATCGCCGCCGCCGTCATCGGCACCGGCGTGCATGCCGTGATGGGCTCGGGCGGGGCTCCGGAAGGGGTGATAACAGCCGCCGCCATTCGCTGCCTGAATGGCTACATGCTGGGACGCCTGGTGATCGATAAGCCGGAACTGGAAGAGCGCATCGCGCGTATGGGCATCAAAGACAAGAACAAGATTTACGAAGCCGAAGACCTGGCGCCCGGCAAGCAGCTCATCTTCGCCGCCACGGGAGTCACCGAAGGATCGTTGCTAAAGGGAGTACGCTTCTTCGGCGAAGGCACCCGCACCTCGTCCGTAGTCCTGACGCTACGCACCGGAAAAGTGCGCTTCATCGACAGCATTCATCTGGAGAAGGGGCCGGATGTGAAGGTGAGGTTCGTGTAACCGTCAGGACGGTCAGGAAAAGGGGTTGTCGATGCGGAGGTTTTCGATCTCCTGCCCGTTCTGGAGGTCCTCGCTGTAGAGCACGCTACACTGGCTCTGCAGAGCGGCAGCAACGATAAGACAGTCATACCAGGACAAGCGATATTTTCCCGCTATGCGCATCGCTTCGACGTACAGAGCAGGCGAGGAGTGAACCGCCAATAGCGGGCGAAACACCGTGATCAAATATTGTTCGGCCTCGGCTACGTTCATCGGGTGCTGGAAACGCCGGAACGCAAGGTTGAAGAACTCCTGCACCACCTGGTAGCTGACGAGTCCATCGCCGGTGTCCGCGGCCCGGCGGATAAGTTGAGCCGCTCGCTTCGCTTTGGCGGGCGATTTTGCGTCGAAAGTGTACACAAAGATGTTTGTGTCGAGGAAAAATCTACCGCTCATTCATCTCTTCCCGAGTGTAGGGCCCCGACGAACGCACGTGGCGAAGACGGCGCATCATGGCATCGACAGCGGCCCCGCCTCCGGCTTGTGCCGCGTATTGCTCCAGCCATTCCCGAAAGGCTGCGTTCAGTGTCTTGTGCCGCGCCCGCGCCACTAGCCGCGCCTGCTCGATGAGGCTTTCGTCCGCGCTTAAGGTTATGTTCTTCATACGCATACAGTGTACACTATTTCAGTGTACCGTCAAACCTATTGCGGCGTCGGCGGCCACTCCTGCGACACTCCCGCGAACAGGCTGACCGTCTTCTCCAGCCGCTTGGTCCCATCGTGCACCGCGATCTTGTGCGGCTTGCCAACCTCATAGCCATCCCAGAGGGACACGCCGGCGTAGGCGCCGTCCTTACGCAGTACGTAAAACGTCATGTCCATGAAGCGGAGGCGGTCCATGTCGCCGTCATAGTTGCGCACGATGCGCTTCAGCGCGTCCATACCCGCGTCAAAAGGCGACATGCCATGGCGCATATTCTCCATAATCGTGTGCGCCCCTACGACTTTGATGTTCTCTTCCCCGCTGCCCGTGGCCCCGGCCGAACCTACATCCTGATCGGTATAACTGCCCGCCCCGATGATAGGAGAATCCCCGACACGCCCCGGCAGCTTCCAGGCCAGGCCACTGGTGGTGGTGCAGCCGGAAATCTCGCCTTTCTCGTTCAGCGCCGAACAATGAATTGTGCCCGTGGGAGGAAACAGAACCTTGCGGATGGCCGCCATGCGTTGCTCCGGCTCAATTCCGAAATCGGCGGCGATTTGCTTCATGCGCTCGATGCGGCCCGGAACATTATCGGCGTGGGGTGGCGCCGGAGTTCGTTTTTTCCAATCGGGACTCGACAGCCCCGGCCCCCACCAATCAGAATGCGTCTCCTTCCACAGCAACCAGATTTTGCGGGAATGTTCGGTGAGCAGGTTTTCCCGCGGAAAGCCTTGCGCAACGGCAAAGCGCTCGGCCCCTTCCGCCACCAGCATGACGTGGCCGGTGTGCTCCATCACGGCCTTGGCCACTAGCGAGACATTCTTGATGTTCCGCACCCCGCCGACCGACCCGGCCCGCCGCGTGGGACCATGCATGCAGCAGGAATCGAGTTCCACCACGCCTTCCTCGTTCGGCAGCCCGCCGAACCCGACGCTGTCATCGTTGGGATCGTCTTCCGGACCTTTTACAACTTTCAGCGCGGCATCGAGGGTGTCGCCGCCATTTTTGAGAAACGCGAACGCGTCGTCCAGATACGGGAACCCGTTGGCCGCACTGATAATAATCGGCCGCTTGCCCGCAAGCGCTGAGGTCTCCCCTTTGCTCGATTCTTTCTTGTTCTGCTCTTCTCCTTCCAACCCCAGCGACATCGCTCCAACTACCGCAGTAGAGAGAAAATCACGGCGGGAAAACGCCATCGTGGCCTCCATGGTTCAACGCAATGGGTAAGAAACCCGCCAGCATAGCACGTCTATGGCGAGAGGGATTTGATTAGGATGGTGTGATACGAGCGGAGTGTATTTCAGTAAAGCTCTAAACGCAGGCAAATTCTCAAACGATCGGGCTTATGAGGCTACCGCGGTTCCGCCCTTTTTCTGGCCGGAGCGGAAGCGCAACAGGGCGGCGATACCGCCGACGTGGTCGAACTCGGGCTCATCCTTTACATAGACCAACTCAACATCGCGACGGATCGCCGCCGGCACGATGGCATCGCACACGTCATCCAGTTCCTGTGTGCTCCGGCCGCAAACCGGACAATAGCGCACCATGTGCGCGTCGAGATGGCCGCAGCTGCCGCACTCGACCGCGCGTGCCGAATAATTGTCCGCCATCAGCAAGACCTGGGCTTCGCCCATTTCGAGCGACCGCAATACCCGGCGCAGACCGGTCACGCCGCGCCCGTTGCTCCGGGCCTGCCCAAGGACTTCATGTACCTGGTCATGCCGGCGCTGAGCGAGCGATTCGCTCAAAATGCGCTCCCCCTGCTCCCGCACCTGCTCTTCGGTGATGCCGCCTACCTCAGCTGGGAAGCGTCCCAGCAGCTGCTTCTTGACGTAAGGGTGAAGGTGAAGTTCAAGGTCATGCCAAAGGGTGTCCTGGCATCCGATGGCCAGCCGGTCGAAGCACCCCTGGTCCAGCCTGTGCTTTAGAAATTCAGCCACATTCTTGAAATGGTGCTGGACTTCGTCGTTCACGCCGCGTTCGGCGTGGCCGGCATCGTAGCCCGCAAAACCATCGCTGCGACCACGACGGGTCAAAGGCCAAAAAAGCGATTCGTGCTCGTGGACTTCGTCGAGCTCCAGATCGAAGAAGCGCGCCCGGTGACGATCCACAAAGGCCAGCCACAAGCGCGGCTGTCCTCCCAGGACCAGGGCGAGCTCATTCAAGTGGAAGCGGCGGTTGACGAAAAGCTGGGTCTTCACCAGTTGTGCGGGAAGATCGAACTCGCGCCACAGGTTCCTGCTGCCACAGGCAAAAACGGCCTTGCCGCGCGAGCGGTTTCCCTGCCATTCCACGGCCAGATCGAGCATTCGTTGCAGGTCGCTGCGAGCGCAGCCATTGCGGCCGTCCTTCTCGGCTTCACGCAGGGCATGGCGAACCAGGTCCTTGGCCAGGATGGCCTGTTCGCGATGCGACTTATTGCTGGGCCGGGCGGGCTGAAAATAGAAACTGATCGCGCAATCCGCGCCACTGCATTGGAACTCCGCCAGCTCACGGATATCTTCGCGGTTAATCATTACACTCTCTCCCGAGTGCCGCAGGAATCAGTCCGTTCCCGTGTTCTGGAGCCTCCGGTTTCGAAAATGACTCGCGATCGGTGGAGACCGCCGCAAGGTTTCCCGCGCGGCCAGGATGGAGGCCTGGATCGACTCCGGCTCGCGATCGGTGATGGCCGCAATCTCCGCCACCGAAAATCCTTCGATGGAGTGGAGGACAAACACCTCGCGGTCCCGCGGTCGGGCGGAGGCGAGCGCGAAATCCATCAGCCTGTTCATCTCGTCGGAGGAAGCGATGTCTTCCGGTGTGGCGACCCGCCGGTCGGCGATCACGCTTTCTCTGGTAAGGGTCTCATCCGGCTGGTGAAACTGGAGTTCGGGCTCGTCGCTGGCCCGCACGTTAGGGACGCGGGCCGACTCCTCGAGGTGCACCGACAACACGTTATCGGTGTTACGCGCCTGCAGGTCGCCGATCGCGTGTATCGCCAGCCGGTATAACCACGGCTCCAGCGCCAGCCTTTCGGGCTTATCTCCACCGTCGCCGAGGGCGCCGGCGATGACCTCATCGATCACTTCGTCCTTGGTAATGAAATCCGGGGCCAATTGCTCCGCAGCCTCCAGAAAATACAGCTCACGCTCCACGAAACGCTCCAGGCGAGAGAGATTCGCATTCACGTAACATCGTATGTCTTCGCTGGAAACAGTAGATGGCCGAATCGCAGCCAGGGTTTGCTCGAATGGGACCTGCGCTTCCGTCCGGGACCGGGCGGCACCCCGCCGTGTCCACTTGTGCGAACTGCGCAGCAATTCTTTGTGGCGAGTGGTTTGTTGCAGCAGATCGTCGAACGCGCTCTTGACGGCGGCCAACGCGGTTTGCGCCGATCGCTGCGCCGCCAGTTGACCCGAGGGCAGGCGCAGGTTCAGCGACACCGATATGGCCTTGCGCGGAGAACTCTGCTCCACCACGCCCTTCAGGTGCAACAGTTCGGGTCGAAAAACCTGTAGCCGCTTGCTCAGTTTTTCTACCAGGTGATTGATTTCTTTTTCGAGATCTGGAGTCTTACGCAGCCTATAGCTGATGTGGACATTCATGCCAAGCCTCAGAACACGGGTAGCGGGTCCCGTGAAGCTTTAGTCCTTACTGTTTAAATTCTACACCTCCAGTAAAAAGGGTAAATACAAATCTAGCCCGATTCACTGCTGTCATCCTGAGCGAAGCGAAGGACCTATGCATTATGTCCGTCATCTGGGTCGTCGCGGTCCTGAATCGAGGACGCGATTTAGGCGTCCGACGGGTTGGAATGGATGACGGAGTCATGGCCGATGGCGGCCAGATGCAAAGGACCTATGCATTATGTCCGTCATCTGGGTCGTCGCGGTCCTGAATCGAGGACGCGATTTAGGCGTCCCACGGATTGGACTGGATGACCGAGTCATGGCCGATGGCGGCCAGATACAAAGGTCCTTCGCTTCGCTCAGGATGACAATCCGATTAACTCGGGATGACAAAACGGGGAAGGTATCCCGATTTACACTGCGACGGTAACCGATGTCTCGGTTCGGGTGACCGGACGGTACAGCGTGTCGCGTTCCACCGGTTCCCTGCCCGCTTCGCGAATCAGGCGAACCAGGTCCTGGCGGCGCATGCCTTGCGGCGTGGTGGCGCCGGCATCGTGATAGATCTTTTCTTCAACGACCGTACCGTCGATATCGTCGGCGCCGAAGCGCAACGCAATCTGCGCAATCTTCGGAGTCATCATCTGCCAGTAGGCTTTGATGTGGGGGAAATTGTCGAGCACCAGCCGGCTGACGGCAATCTGCTTGATGTCCAGCATGCCGCTGGTTTTCGGCAAGTGCTGCAGCGGGGTGTTGTCGGGATGGAACGCCAGCGGAATAAAAGTCTGGAAACCCCTGGTCTCATCCTGCAGCGTCCGCAGCTTGAGCAGGTGGTCGACCCGGTCCTCATCGTTTTCGACGTGGCCATAGAGCATCGTGGCATTGGATTTCAGCCCGATCTGATGTGCCAGCTTCGCCGTGTCCAGCCATTGGTCGCCGTCGATTTTGTGATCACA
>JBOGLD010000193.1:0-12176 GCA_050745885.1 Terriglobales bacterium | reverse complement strand
ACCGTACTCGTTCGTAGCGCCCCAGCACGAGCGAGACGCTCGCGCCTACATTTTAAGTATTTGCCGGATTCGCTTTTTCCGGATTGATACCGAGTTCCTTCACCGCTTGCTCGAGCACTTCAATCTTGATCTGCTTTTCGCGCGCCAGCGCGGTCAGGGTGGCGAGCACAATATGCTTGGCATCCACCTCGAAGAAATCGCGTAGCGACGCCCGGCTTTCGCTGCGGCCGAAACCGTCCGTCCCCAAAGCCAGCAGCGGCCTGGGCAGCCACTGCGCGATGGATTCCGGCAGCACCTTCATGTAATCGGATGCCGCCACCAGCACTCCGGGCGCATCTTTCAGCGCCTGGCGGACAAAGGGCACGCGCGGAGCCTGGCCGGGATGCAGCATGTTCCAGCGGTCACAATCGTTGCCGTCGCGGTAAAGCTGCTTGTAACTGGTCACGCTCCAGACGTCAGCCGCGACCCCATATTTTTCTTCCAGAACCTGCTGCGCCTTGAGCACCTCGTACATGATGGTGCCACTGCCAAAAAGTTGGGCGCGCAGCTTGGCCTGTTTCATGGTCGAGGGCCGGAAGCGGTAGAGACCTTTCAGAATGCCTTCGCGAACTTCCTTCCCTTCCGGCATCGGCGGCATCGCCAAGGGCTCATTGGTGACGGTCAGGTAATAGAAGATGGACTCCTGGTCGACATACATGCGCTTGATGCCGTCCTGAATAATGACGCCGATTTCGTAGGCAAAGGCGGGATCATAAGCCAACAGATTGGGCACGGACAGCGCCAATACGTGGCTGTGGCCGTCCTGGTGCTGTAGGCCTTCGCCGGCCAGAGTGGTACGGCCCGCCGTGCCGCCGATCAGGAAGCCGCGAGTGCGCATATCCGCCGCGGCCCAGATAAAGTCGCCGATCCGCTGGAAGCCGAACATGGAGTAATAAATAAAAAACGGGATTGTGTTGATCCCGTGATTGGCGTAGGCGGTGCCGGCGGCGATAAACGAACAGATGGAGCCGGCTTCGGTGATGCCTTCCTCAAGAATCTGCCCGTCTTTGGCTTCCTTGTAATAAAGGAGCGTGTCCATGTCCACCGGTTCGTAGAGCTGGCCCACGCTGGAGTAAATTCCCACCTGGCGGAAAAGTGCCTCCATGCCGAAGGTACGGGCTTCGTCCGGGATGATTGGCACGATCAGCTTGCCGATTTCGGGATCACGCAACAATTTCGAGAGCAGTCGCACAAACACCATGGTGGTTGAAACTTCGCGACCGTCCGTGCCCTTGTGAAATTCCTCGAAGTGGGCCTCCGAGACCGGAGCAATGGGCTGCGAGCGCACCTTGCGCTCGGGCAGGTAGCCACCCAGATGCTTGCGCCGTTCCTGCATATAGCGGATTTCAGGACTGTCATCCGCGGGCCGATAGAAAGGAGCGTCGTGCAATTCTTCATCCGGGATGGGAATCCCGAACCGCGAGCGGAAAATACGCAACTCGTCTTCGTTTAACTTTTTCTGCTGGTGAGTGATGTTCTTGCCTTCGCCGGCCTCCCCCAGTCCGTAGCCTTTGATGGTCTTGGCCAGAATGACCGTGGGCGCTCCCTTATGCTCGATGGCTGCCTTGTAGGCGGCGTGCACCTTGATGGGATCGTGACCGCCCAGGCGCATGCGGGAGAGTTGCTCGTCGGAAAGATGCTCCACCATCTTCAGCAGGCGGGGGTCGCTGCCGAACAGGTTGTGCCGGAAGTAGGCGCCGCTCTCGACAAAATATTTCTGATACTGGCCGTCCGTGATTTCACCCATGCGCTTGACCAGGATTCCGTCACGATCGTTGGTGATGAGGGCGTCCCAGTCGCTGCCCCAGATCACCTTGATCACGTTCCAGCCGGCGCCGCGGAAAATGGCTTCCAGTTCCTGGATGATCTTGCCGTTGCCGCGCACCGGTCCATCCAGGCGCTGCAAGTTGCAGTTGATCACAAAAGTAAGATTGTCCAGCCGCTCACGCGAAGCCAGAGTGATCGAACCCAGAGATTCGGGTTCGTCCATCTCGCCGTCGCCCATGAAGGCCCATACCCTGCCGCCGGTGGCTGTCTTCAAGCCGCGATTCTCCAGATAGCGGATGAAGCGCGCCTGATAGATGGCCTGGATGGGGCCCAGTCCCATCGAGACCGTGGGGAATTCCCAGAAGTCGGGCATCAGCCAGGGATGGGGATAAGAAGAGAGACCGCCGCCTGCTTTCAGTTCGCGGCGGAAGTTTTGCAGCTTCTCCTTGGGAATGCGGCCTTCCAGATAGGCGCGCGAGTACATGCCGGGAGCGGCGTGGCCCTGGAAGTAAACCAGGTCGCGGTCTCCGGATTCAGTCCGTGCCTGCAGGAAGTGATTGAACGCGACTTCATACAGTGTGGCTGCGGAGGCAAAAGTGGAAATGTGTCCGCCAATACCGCTCTCGATTTTATTGGCCCGCACCACCATGGCCAGGGCATTCCAGCGCACCAGGCTCTTGATGCGCCGCTCCATTTCCTGGCTGCCGGGAAAGGGCGGCTGCTGCCGCGAAGCGATCGTGTTCTGGTAAGGAGTAGTGGCGGTAAAGGGAAGATTTACCCCGGCGGCGCGCCGAGCATGCAGCGAGAGCTGCTGCAGCAGGCGTCCTGCCCGTTCCGGGCCACCCTGCGACAAAACATAGTCCAGCGAATCCAGCCACTCCCGGGTTTCGAGGACTTCCACTCCGTTGGTCTGTGTCTCAGCCACGTCTGGTTTTCTCCATCAATAAACGCTGAACCTCCCATGATAGTCAATTGCGCGGAATTTTGCTTCCGCCCCAGCCCAGGTGCGAAATGGAAGGGATCACCTTGAGCCGCCGTCCCGATTTGGCCGGGGCTATAATAGAGGTTTGTTTCGCTTTCAGTACGATAAATCTTACCCGTAACCCATATCCCAAACGTCCACCGGAAACATCTAAGAGTTGTACCAGGAAATCAAAAGAGGAGAATTCCGATGTCCAAGAGAACCGCGGGCAACAACGGGGGCATCACCGCCCAGCCCCACTTTGATCAAAGAGCGCCTGAAATCCAGAAGTACGGCACCGTGAGCCACGCCCTGCCTCTGGAACTTGAAGAACCAGTCAGTCTGGAAATGACCGAGCATCTCAACCAGCTTCTGGCCGACACCATGACCCTGCGCGATCTGTACAAGAAATCGCATTGGCAGGTGGCCGGACCCACTTTTTACCAGCTTCATCTTCTCTTCGACAAGCATTACGGCGAGCAGTTGGAGTTGGTGGACACGATTGCCGAGCGCATTCAACTGTTGGGAGGCGTCAGTATCGCAATGGCTCCCGACGTCGCCGAAACCACGCGCATCGAGCGCCCTCCGCGCGGACGGGAAGAAGTGCCGGTGCAACTCTCACGCCTGCTGGATGCCCACAAAATCATCATCGGCCAGTGCCGGGAACTGGCAGAGCGCGCCTCGAAGTTGGGCGACGACGGGACCAACGACCTGGCCGTCAGCGACGTCCTGCGTACCAATGAATTGCAGGCATGGTTCCTGAGCGAGCATCTGGTGCATATGCCGTTGGTCACCGCCCGGGACTAACGCTATCCGCAGAAATAGAGACGGAACCAAAGGGGCTGACTTCAAATCAGCCCCCTTTTTTGGCCGCCGCAACGCACTGTCTTGAGCGGGTTTGCCAGATCGCATGTCTGACCGCCTTCCGCGCGATTCGCTAGTGTGTCACAATCTTTGTACAGGCTGAGGAATTATGGACCAACCCGTGAAGCCGTTCCCATACCAGAAGGCCGACACGCGCCGCTGGATTGGCCGGATCATCGTTGCGGTGATCCTGGGGGAGGCGATCTGGGGGTTGATCGTGTCCATCATGAACAATGTGGTCGTGCCCTGGCTGGGCGACGTGATGGGTCAATCCACGGGATTGCCGACCTCTTTCACCCAGCGCCCCTATGACTATCCCGATCTGTTCGTTTCCGTTCTGGAGTTTGGTGTTGCGGGACTGGTGGCGGCCGTCCTGAACTATTTCTTTCAACGGTCACCAGCGGGAAGAATCAAAGCCGTACAAAATTCGGCTCCCGCCGCGCCGGCTGGAACCACGCGATTGTTTCCTCAGCCAGCCACGACTGCGGCGCGGACTCAAACGCCAACGCCAACTCCAACGCCGTTCAACCCACCCGTGCCGGTGGCGAAGGCAGATCCAGTCACTCTACAGACGCCGGTTGCCGTGGCTCCGGCGCCGCCGGTCGCGCCAGCGCCGGTCACTGTTGCTCCCTCAACGCCGGTGGTAGCGGAGTCTGCAACGCCCAAGCCCCTGCCGCCCGCTCCGAGAGCCGAAGCGGCCAAGCCCAGGAAGCCCAAAGAGGTTTTCTACAACATCGTCGGAGAACCCATGCCTTCTGACGACGAATAAGGGCCACGGAATCCCGGCCGGCATTACGTGACCTTGTGGAGCCGCTGCACTTCCGCAGGCCTCTTGCCCGCTCATGGTTGGCAAAGCAGCGTACGCTAACGGGCAGACAAAAGAGCCTGCACACGCCTAAAACCAAGCCAGAGTGCGGGAGCGCCAGGCCTATGCCTGCGGCCAAAAGCAGGCGCACCCGGCCCCTTCACGGAGGCGCGCATGGCCACGCCGTATTCTCCCTTTCGGCCGGTCGGCAAGTTGAAACTGGCCGGTAGGCGGATCGTGCTTGAGGCGATCATCTTTTTCTTCAGGCAAGTGGTTTGCTCCTTGGACTAACAGCCCCCCTAGCTCGGCTTCAACCTCGACAACGCCATTTGTGCCGCATGATAGCCGCACATTCCATGCACGCCGCCGCCCGGCGGAGTCGATGAGGAGCAGATGTAAATGTCTTTCGCGGACGTGGCGTAGTGCCTGCGCGTGGGGCGGAACAGAAACTGGCGGAGGTCCAGGGTTCCGCCTCCGATGTCGCCGCCGACGAGATTGGCGTCCATTTTTTCCAGATCCGAGGGAGCGGACACGCAGCGGGCCACCACGCAGTCACGGAACCCGGGAGCGAAGCGCTCGATCTGGTCCTCCAGTTTACTCAGCACATCGGCGCGCGATCCGTTTGGAACATGGCAGTAAGCCCAGGCGGTGTGTTTGCCTTGCGGGGCCCGGGAGGGATCGAAAAGACTTTGCTGGGCCAGCAGAACGAATGGACGTTCCGCATGCTGGCCCTGTCGAACCGCCCGCTCCGAGGCAGCAATCTCCTGAAAGCTTCCGCCCAGGTGGAGAGTGGCTGCACGCAAACAATCGGAAGCTTTCCATGGAATCGGCGCGTGCAGCGCATAGTCCACTTTGAATACACCCGGCCCGTAGCGGTAAGTTTGCAGGCGATGCTGGTAATGATTCGACAGCCGTTGTCCCCCAAGTTTCAGGAGCTGCCGCGGGGTCACGTCGCAGAGAATCAGGTCATAACCGGACAACGCGGCCAGCGCCTCGACTGGCGAAGATGTCGCTACCTTGCTTCCGAATTTCGCCAGATATTGGCACAGGGCGTCTGTGAGGGACTGAGAACCACCTCGCGGAATCGGCCATCCCACCGCATGCGCGGTAACGGCCATGAGCATGCCCGCGGCCGCGCTCAAAGGCTCCTCCAGGGTCAGAAATGAATGAGCTGCCAAGCCGGCGTACAGCGCCCGGGTGCGTTCGCTGCTGAACCGCCGGGCAATGGTCCCGGCGGAGCGGACCGCGCTCATCCCAAAACGCGCCATCAGCCAGGGATGCTTGGGTAAAGAGGAGAACGAGCCCAGCACATCCGGAGCAAATTCAGTCCAGTGCTCAACCAACGGTTGCACCAGGTTTTTCCAGCGTTGGCCGTCCACCCCCAATGAAGTTTGCGTGTCTGATAGATCACGTTCCAGTATCACAGCCGTGCCGTCGTCGAGGGGATGAGCCAGCACCGCCGGAGAGTAGAGCCACTCCAAGCCATAATCGCGCAGAGGAAGGGATGAGAAAAACGGCGACCCCGCCCCCAGCGGAAAAACCGCCGCTCCAAAATCGTGCCGATAACCTGGCAGCGTCAATTCCATGGTGCGTACGGCTCCGCCGGCTGTAGTTTCCGCTTCGAGCACGTCCACCTGCAGTCCTGCCCTGGCCAGGACGACCGCTGCGGCCAACCCGTTAGGGCCGGCACCGATGACACATGCCTTACGGTTCATTGCCACTTACCTCAAGCGGCCGGCTCGGTGTAGATGCTCGTGGATATTCGTGCAATTTGGCAGGAATCATTTTCGTGGCTGCTCCGCAGGCCACTCGATCACCGCGATCGTTCCATCCGCTTCCCGCTCCAGCGTGGGCGCATACAATCCCAGCGACTGCCGGCGCCACCACATCCCGGTCGCGCGTTTTTCCGCCATGGTCGTGAACCAGTATTGCCAGAGCACCGCCCGGACCTGTCGCGGCGGCTGCTGCGGAAAAGGATTGCCGGCAAAAAGGTTCAGCACATCCTTGTCATTCGCGAGCAGCCGCAACTCCGTGTTGGGCACGATCGGATACGCGCGCCAGAACCCCAGGGATGCGAACCACAGGTTCCAATCGAACCGCGGCTGATAAGGTGCATAAATCCCGGGCGGCTGATTCAAATCCTGCGGTTTGTAGCGAAACGGGTAAGGCACCCAGTTCTGCCCATCCGCTGAACCCTGGAATTCGATCTCATATCGGCCACGCGTCATCACGGCGAAGAGTCCGTACTGATTCGCAATCCGAAAGGGCTCAAGCGCAGTTACGGGCGACGCGGGTATGGGCGCTGGAACAAACATCCAGATCAACTCGGCCGTCGTCGCATAGAAAATCCAAAGCAGCATCACGCTGCTCAGCGCCAGTGTCAGCGCAGCCCATTTTGGAGGAAGGCGTTGCCACCAGCCTTCGACCGGTGCGCCGGGGGTGTTCGCTTCTCCGCACGCGCTCCGTGCCACTCGCTCCTTCAAATTGGGCGGCAACCAGCGCAGGGCAAAACGATCATCCAGCAGCAACACGCCAAGGACGAGCACGAGATAATTCAGAAACGTGTAGTTGGCCGTGAGGATTACGCCAATTTGCCACGGTGTCACGATGAAGAAACACACGATGCGCCAGCGCCGTGGCAGAAACAGCATCCAGACCAGGCCCAACTCCAAAGCCAAAGTGGCAACGACAGTGGAGGCATGGAACCAGTGCGGTAAATGCTGCACGTACCAGCCAATCCATGTAGGTAGCGGCCCGTTCTGGTAATACTCATCCATGGCGGTAAAGTGCCGCCATTCAGGATCGCCGCTCAGCAGTTTCACCGCCCCCGATTCAAAGTAGATGCGAAACCACTCCCACTGCAGCAGGAACAAGCTGGCCCGTGAAGGCGGATGCGCCCGGCCCAACCCCGGCCGAAAACCCGCCGGCGCAAAGAACAATGCAATCACCCCCGCCTCCAGCAACATGCCATCGGACTGGTAGCCGGAGAAGTCCTGCGCCGCGGCGACGAACGACAGAAAACACACGAAGCACACCAGGAGCGCGCCGCGCGGCCACAGATTCAGCACTAACAGAAGCGACGCCGCAAGGCCCGCCCAGCACAACGCATCCAGCATGCCCGATCCGCTTGACCACCACAGCATGCTCGGCACATACCACACCAGCGCCCAAGGCCCAAGCGATCGCGCAGCAGCTTGCAGATAGCTTTCCGCGGGCAGAATTCCCGCCGGCCCGATGAGCCCGCGGATTTGAAAAATCAAGGAAAAGAATGCGGAAAAATAGATGAGACCGAGGGCGCGAAGGAACAGCCAGCGCGGAACCAGACAATCCGTAGCCCCGCTCTGCCCGTCAAACACCCGCCGGATCGCGGACGCAGGAAACCAGCCCATGACCGTCGCCATTATAAGAGACAAACCGTACCGAGTCTCGCGCTGCGGCCCGAGCGTTCATGGCATACGGAGCGGCTCAAAATTATCGAAACGAATGATCTGGCATTTTTCGCGACCTTTGCGGATTTCTTTGCGTCCTTTGCGGTTAAATCGTTCGATCTCGTCCGCATCGTTCAAAACTCTTGAACCGCAAAGGACGCAAAGAAAGGCCGCAAAGAGCGTCATGTGCACTTTCGAGGACAGTTGTTCTTGCGATTGAAACGACCAGGCTGCGGACTACTTAGGGCGCCGGACTCAGTCCCATCCTCGCACGCAGCTGTTGCCATTGCTCGGTGACGCGAGGCAGGTTGGAGAGATCAGAGGCTTGATGCAGCGACTGCTCTGCTCTCGGCATATCGTTCAGTTTGAAAAAACACTCGCCGAGGCCCGCCCACGCGAACCAGTCTTGCGGATATTCCCGAGTCGCTCCTTCCAGGATCGGGATAGCCTCCTCGCATCGGCCTTCCTCATCGAGGTGCATGGCTAACTGCACCTGCGCCCGCGCCAGGCTGAGGCGAACGGGCTGGTTGCGGGGCGCGATTTCATGAGCCATTGTGAAAACCGCCAGGTCATCCTTCCATGCCCCTTCTTGCTGAAGGGTAAGTCCGGCAAAAGCGACGGCCACCAGCCCTGCTGCGATTAACAGCCATAACCGGTTCTTGTTTATCAGGCGCCATGCAGTGGCAAGCAGAAGCATCAGCCCGGCGGCCGGCAAGTAGACATAGCGGCCATGAAGGAAATCTCCCGGAACCAGAGCGTTGAGGTTCAAGGTCAAAAGAATCGGGAGCACCAGCAGGAGGGCGCCCACCACCAGTGCCCGTTGCACGCCGACGGCGTCTCGTTCCGAAAGATCAAGCTGTGCCCTCCTCCACGCCCAAAGACAAAAACTCGCAAGGAACACGCCGATGCAAATCACGGCCAGCGCCGGAATGAACACGCCGCTCATGGAAAATGTGTCGGCTGGGATGGAATCGGCGAAAGCCCGCGACCGGACCGGCCACAGAAGAGCTTTCCCGTAAAACCAGAGGGTCGCGGGCCAGGATAGCAGTACGGTACGAAAGGGCAAATCCTGAGTGTGAGGGGAAATCTCCCCCAGAGCGTGCCGGCGCAGGAGAAGATATATCGCGGTCACGGCCACAAACGGGAGGCTTACGCGAATGGCTCCCAGCATCCTTGATTTAAGAGGTGTCGTTCCAGGGTCGCGCCCGATCGGCAGGGCGAACGTCAGCGCGAATATTAGCGCCGGTAAAATAATGCCAGTCTCCTTGGCCAGCAGCGCAACGAAACAACCGGCCGCGGACGCGGCAAGCCAGGGCCACGGCCTGGCGTGGTCCACCTTCCGGCCTTTTCGACGGGGCTTGCCGGGGTCGGACTGGGCATCGGCGTAATTAAAGTACAGGATCAACGAGCCCAGAATCGCGGCAGCCATGAGCGGATCGGGCACGGAAATCCATGCCACGGACTCGGTGTGCGAGGGATGCAGTGCGAATAAAGTCATTGCCAGCAGTGCAGCCGTCCGATCTCGCAGTAGCTTCCATACCAGAAGGCCTAAACAAGTCACCGCTGCGAGATGCTTCGCGATACTGAGCAAGTGCCATCCCCCGGGGGACAATCCACAAAGGATGAAATTCACCCGCATCCACAAGAGAAAAAGCGGCCGGTAAAAGCTTGGCGGACCACCTGCGACTTGCGCCCAAACAAAGCTCGTGAAGTATTCCCAAATATGACCAGAAGACTGCAAGCGCGGATCCCCAACGTAGTGGTGGTCATCGAGGATGAATTGATAATCGAGCGACGAACGGTAGACTACGAACACAACCACCAGCAGTACGCCGGTCAAGACAATGAGCACGACAGGCGAGAGTAATTCCGGTGGTCCCTTACGGGTCGCCAAGCCCGCGGACTTCTGCCGCCTGATCGGAGTGGAGGATCTCATCTTCGAGAAAGAGAAGGATGAATTTTCTTACAAGTTACAAAGCTGCAAGATCATCCTCGCGTCCAAAGCCACTGTCCATGGCTCGGGAAACGGCTGCCAGCGCGGTGCTGTTGTCTGGCATGACTCTGTCTCCTCAAGTGCACAGACAGCGGCAATCCGGGCCGTTCGAGAGGTTGGAGGCGCGGGTCGGAATCGAACCGACGTATAAAGGTTTTGCAGACCTCTCCCTTACCACTTGGGTACCGCGCCTTAGTGCCTAACTTAGCGCCATCTTCGGGAATTGTCCATCCGGAGCAACGACCTTAGACATGGAAAAAGCCTCGCCAGGCGCGGGGCTTTCTCCTCAAATTCTGGAGCGGGAGACGGGGGTCGAACCCGCGACTTCGACCTTGGCAAGGTCGCGCTCTACCACTGAGCTACTCCCGCTCGGCGAATCTGATTATAAACAGCTGGTGAGGTTGCAGCAATGACGCTGCTACCGGCGTTCACATCCCCCAAACTCTGTCATCCTGAGCGGAGCGGGAAAGTTCGCGAAGCGAACTTTCCAGCGCAGTCGAAGGACCCCTACATTTCCGCCGGTGCATTATCTTATCCGGAAAGTCACAAAATCTTAAGATTGTGCGCTCATAGGGGTCCTTCGACTGCGCGACTGCTTCGCGCAGCGAAGCAGTCCCTTCGCTCAGGATGACAGGCCCGGGCGGATCGCAAGCACGAGCGTGGACGCTCGCGCCCACATTTAGCCCTGCATGGATTGCGCCGTGATCCGGTTGCGGACGTCCCACAGGTCTTTGTAGAACAGATGCTCCATGCGCTGATGCAGGACTTCCACGGGAGTGCCCATGGTGCCGACCACCCCGCCCCCGATGATCCGCTGGGCCAGCTTGAGGTGATGAAAGCGGAACAGGTGGACACGCTCATCAAAATCAAGCAGCCGTTCAGCCACGTCGTGCAGCCCGAAGAATTCGGCATGGCGACGATAAAGGTCGTCCACGCTCAGGTTGAGCTTGCTCAACTGTGACTGGAACGCCTCCCCCAGGCGGGGGCCAATGTGCAGCAGTCCAAGGAAGCCGGGAGAGTCGAGGCCGCTGCCGTGTCCCAGACCGGCGCGAATCAGGTGGTAGTCATAGGGCGTGATGGTCTCCAGTTCGTGCAGCATGGAGATGGGGTACTCCAGCATGTGATTGCCGCGGCGCAGGAGCTGGGCGGAGTTGAAGAAGTCTCCATCGGCGATCAAGGCGCGGGCCCGTTCGAGCTCCCAGGCAACACCTTTCAGCAGCAGCTCTGACGCCTGATGGACGACCAGGAAGGTCATCTCATCCGGGTGGCGGAATTCTTCCGGGCTTTTCTGCAGCGACAGCAGTTCATCGGTGCGCAGGTAGCGTTCGTAGTCCGACGCCCCTTTGCCCGGCAAAATCGGTTTTCTCAGGTCATCCATGCTGCTCAGCCTGATGCGACCGCTGGGAATCGTTCCCTTTCACTAAGCGGAGTGGCCGGTCCATTGCGGGTCCTTTTCCGGAGTAACGATCTCACCGTCGCGCATATGAATGATGCGATCGCCATAGCCGGCCGCTTCCGGGTTGTGGGTGATCATGAGCACGGTCTGGCCCAGCTCCCGGTTGGAATGCCGCAGCATGGCCAGGACGATGTCCGAGTTCTTGGAATCCAGATTACCCGTCGGTTCGTCGGCCAACACGATGGCCGGCTTGTTGATCAACGCCCGGGCCAACGCCACCCGCTGCTGTTCTCCTCCGGAAAGTTCGGAAGGCCGATGATGCAGGCGCTTGTCCAGTCCCAAGAGGCCAACAATCTTACTGAAGTAGGTTTTATCTCGAGCTCCGTTCGCGCCGGCGATATCCAGCGCAATGTCAATGTTCGACTGGGCATCAAGGGTAGGCAGCAGGTTGAACTTCTGGAAAACGAATCCGATCTTGTGCTTGCGCAGCCGGGTGCGGTCGGCGTCGGAAAGCTGCGCGAAATCGGCGCCCTCAATCAAAACCCGACCCGAGTCGGCGCGCGTAAGTCCACCCAGCAGGTAGAAAAGAGTGGATTTCCCGCTGCCCGAAGGGCCTACGACGCTGACAAATTCTCCCTTTTGCACATTAAAGGAGATGCCCCGGAGGGCGGGAACATCGATCTTGCCCACGCGGTAGGTCTTGCGCAGCTCCACGGCTTCGATGAAGGCAGGCATCCAACTGATTGATATTACACGAAGCCCAGGGCACGCGGGACTTGGCTGGTCGATGGCTCGCGCCGGCATGCTATTCACTGGGTTTCTTTGCGTTCTTTGCGGCGTCTTTGCGAACTTTGCGGTAAATGTGTTTGATCTTGCCGCACACATTCAAATCTTCAACCGCAAAGGTCGCAAAGAACGTCCGC
>JBOGLD010000192.1:0-25032 GCA_050745885.1 Terriglobales bacterium | reverse complement strand
ACGATTCCCTGATCGCCAAGCTGATCGTGCGCGGCAAGGACCGCGAGGAGGCAGTGTCGCGGATGGGGCGTGCTCTGGAGATGTTCATCATCGAGGGCATCTTCACCACGATTCCACTGCACCGCAGAATCCTGGCGGACCCCGATTTCCGCGCCGGCAATGTCGATACCACGTTCATCGAAAGATTTCTGGCGAAAGGCAAGACGGCGAAGCCGTAGTTGGATTTGATTGGTTGTGGTAGAAGTGTTCGATTGAGGACGTAAAAGTCCAAGTCAAAGGCGTCTGACAGGAGTGTCCGACCCACACACACCCACACACACACAACCACACCCAGACCTGAGATGATTCAGTTACCCCGGCTTTATGCCATCCTCGACACTTCGTCTTTCGCGGAGTGGGCTGCACTCTGTCGATCGGCCCGCGAGCTGGTTGCAGGTGGAGTCACGCTCCTGCAATACCGCAACAAGACGGGCCACGCTCGCCAGGTGCTGGACCAGGCCAGGGAGCTGAGACGGTCCCTTCCCACTTCCGTCAAACTGATCATGAACGACCGGGCCGACCTGTGCCTTGTAGCGGCCTTCGACGGAGTCCACGTGGGGCAGGACGACCTATCGCCCGAAGGGACTAGAAAAGTGATCGGCGATACCCTCTGGTTGGGAGTTTCCACCCACACTCCTGAACAGCTCGCCGCAGCCGACAGGGCTACGGCAGACTATCTCGCCATCGGTCCCGTATTTCCGACGCGGAGCAAGGCCAATCCTGACCCCGTAGTGGGACTCGATGGGGTGCGCCGGGCCAGGGCATTAACTCGCAAGCCATTGGTGGCAATCGGCGGGATTACCCGTGACAATTGCCGATCGGTCGTCGAAGCGGGGGCGGATGCTGTGGCGGTAATATCCGACTTGATACGGGAGCCCCGCAAATCAGCAGAGGAATTTTGCCGAATATTGGGATAAAGTCGGAACGCTGGCTTCGCGGGCGGGTCGCCCGCGACCACACCGGCCACACAAGCCACACAACCTCAGGAGGGCTGTGAGTACCGAGACCAAGCCACCCGCGCCGGCAGCCGCAACCGACTGGGACCTTCATAGCCGTCAAGACAAAGAACTGGTAAAGGGGCTGGGACTGACCAGCGCCACCATGCTGGTCATGGGCTCCATGATCGGCTCCGGCATCTTTATCGTTTCGGCCGAGATCGGTCGCGAGGTCAACTCTCCCGCTCTACTGATCGGGGCCTGGCTCGTGACCGGCTTCCTCACCATCGTCGGGGCCCTCAGCTACGGCGAGCTGGCGGCCATGATGCCGCGCGCGGGCGGCCAGTACGTTTACCTGCGCGAAGCGCTTGGACCGCTCTGGGGATTTCTTTACGGCTGGACGCTCTTTCTGGTGATCCAGACCGGGACCATCGCTGCTGTAGGAGTGGCCTTTGGCAAGTTCCTCGGCATTTTTTTCCCTTCGATCTCTTCCGCCAACTGGATCGTGCATTTCTGGAAAGTGCCTCCCATTCATATTGGCCCCATGGTGCTGGGGAACATGGAAACCGGGTTGAGCACGCAGAACCTGGTGGCGATTCTGGTAGTAGTAGCGCTGTCGGTGATCAACATCTTCGGCCTGAAGACGGGGGCGCTGATTCAGAATGTTTTTACCTTTGCCAAGGTTTCCGCCCTGCTGGGGCTGGTTTTCCTGGGCGTTTTCGTGGGACGCAATGCGCAGGCCCTGGCGGCAAACTTTCAGGGAAGCTTCTGGCATAACGCGGGATTCGGCGCCCAACATGCCGTACAGGTGGGAGTCGGCGGTCCGACTGTGCTGGTTGGCACGCTGACCATCCTCGCGGTGGCGCAGGTGGGATCGCTCTTTTCCGCCGACGCCTGGAACAACGTGACTTTCACCGCCGGAGAAGTGAAAAATCCCAGCCGCAATCTGCCGCTCTCCCTGGCGATCGGGACGGGTGTGGTGATTGCGCTGTATGTCGCCTGCAATTTTATCTATCTCAGCGTCCTGCCCCTGGCCGGCACTGCGGCGGGAGGGACCATTCTGGAGCGCGGCATCAAGTACGCCACGGAAGACCGGGTAGGTACGGCGGTCATGTCCCAGATGCTGGGCGCGACGGGCGGCACGCTGATGGCGATCGCCATCATGCTGTCCACCTTCGGCTGCTGCAACGGTCTGATTCTGGCCGGCTCGCGCGTTTACTATGCCATGGCCAAGGACGGGCTATTTTTCAAGAGCGTAGCCAAGCTGAATCCCACGTACAAGACTCCGGCTGTCTCCCTCATGGTGCAAATGGTCTGGACCTGCATCCTGTGCGTCTCGGGAAGTTATGGTCAGCTGCTCGACTACATCATCTTTGCGGTACTGGTCTTTTACATCCTCACCATCTTCGGACTGTTCGTGCTGCGGCGCACCCACCCCAACGCCGAGCGGCCCTACCGGGCAATTGGTTACCCTGTACTTCCGGC
The DNA here is from genome assembly GCA_050745885.1 of Terriglobales bacterium. Classification (GTDB taxonomy): domain Bacteria; phylum Acidobacteriota; class Terriglobia; order Terriglobales; family Acidobacteriaceae; genus JAIQFF01. The sequence continues at coordinate 22,573 of JBOGLD010000192.1, read as the reverse complement.
AATTTATATTGCGATGGCTTTATTTATCGATGTCGTACTATTACGCTACAAACCGCAGTACACCTGGCCGGGCCTGATTATCGTGCTGTTAGGAATTCCGGTGTACTTCTTGTGGTCACGGCGTTCCAGTGAGGCATTGTCATCCTGAGCGGACTGGAAACTTCGCCTGGCGAAGTTTCCACGCAGTCGAAGGGATCCCTGGAACCGGCAGGAGTGCAGAGGTATAAGGGGTTCTTCGACTGCGTGGCTGCTTCGCGAAGCGAAGCAGCCCCTCCGCTCAGGGTGGCACCAAAGAAAAACGCACGACGGGGAAACGCCCAACACGAAAGCGCAGCTCAAGATCCAAGGAGAAACTGACGGATGGCTAATCTCTGGGCTAGAAAGCCGATGTACATGCTCCTGGCGGAAGCCGGCGAGTCGGGCGAACACAGTCTGAAGCGAACGCTCGGACCGTTCCAACTCACTGCCTTGGGAGTGGGCGCGGTCATCGGCGCGGGTATTTTCGTGCTCTCCGGGTTGGGCGCACATTATGCCGGGCCGGGTCTTATGGTCTCGTTTGTGCTGTCGGGTCTGGGCTGCGCCTTTGCAGCCCTTTGCTACGCTGAATTCGCAGCCATGATTCCCCTGGCCGGCAGCGCTTACACCTATGCCTACGCCACCCTGGGCGAACTGTTTGCCTGGATCATCGGCTGGGACCTTACCCTCGAGTACGCCATGGGCGCCAGCACGGTGTCATCGGGCTGGTCCAACCATTTCATTGAACTCCTCGATATTTTTCATATCAAGATGCCGTTGTGGCTGGCCTACGACCACTGGACCGGGCTGCGCGCCGCGGAAGGCATCGTCGCCCGGCAGATGGCACAGGCTTCGGACTCTTCTCTTGTTCCCGGCACTCAGGCCTTCCTCAACCGGGTGACCGACATCATCGCAGCGCGGTCGCCGCAACTGCTGCAGCGGGCGCACGATTTGTTGAATGCACCGAAGATTTTCGGCGTCGAGGTTGGCTGGAACATGCCGGCTTTCGTGATCGCGCTGGTCATCACCGCCATTCTCGCCATTGGCATTAAGGAGAGCGCGCGGTTTAACTCCACTATTGTGGTGATCAAGGTCGCGGTGGTGCTATTCGTCATCGGGTTGGGTTTTCGCTATGTCAGCGCCAGCAACTGGGGGGGAGACTGGAAGACGTTTGCCCCCATGGGATTCTCTGGCATCGGCGCAGGTGCGGCCTATATCTTCTTCGCCTATATCGGATTTGATGCGGTGTCCACCACGGCCCAGGAAGCCAAGAATCCGCAGCGCGATTTGCCCCTTGGGATTATTGCTTCTCTTCTGATCTGCACCGTGCTCTACATTGCCGTAGCGGCAGTACTGACCGGCATGGTGCCGTGGCGCGAAGTGAATATCGAAGCGCCTATCGCCCGCGCCTTCCTGGATCGTGGACTGGTTGGCGCCTCCCACATCATCACGCTCGGCGCGCTGGCCGGACTCACCAGCGTGATGCTGGTCATGCTTTTGGGGCAGACCCGCGTTCTCTATTCCATGGCCAACGACGGCCTGTTGCCGAAGAAATTCTTTGCCGAGATTCATCCCAAGTGGCGCACGCCGTGGAAGAACACCATTCTGGTTGGCATACTGGCCGCGGTGGTGGGAAGCCTGGTACCCATCGACGATATTGGAAAGATGGTGAACATCGGCACCCTGCTGGCCTTCGTCATCGTCTGTATCGCGGTGGTCATGCTGCGGCACACCGATCCAGATCAGGCGCGTCCTTTTCGCACGCCCTGGGTGCCCCTGGTGCCGATTCTCGGCGTCCTCTTCAATGGCTACATGATGTACCGGTTGGGCTGGATCAACTGGGCCCGCCTGATCATCTGGCTGCTGATCGGGCTGGTTGTATATTTCACCTACGGCCAGAAACACAGCAAAGTGCAGGCCCTGCCGGAGAACTCGGGAAAGTAGACCTTGGTCGTCGGCCCAGACACCGCTTCGTTCGCGTATCAGAAATCCGGGCTGGAAATTCGGAAAATCCTGTCATCCCGACCGGAGCGCAGCGCAGCGCGCGCAGTGGAGGGACCTGTTGTTCCGGCCGCCGGCAGCGTTTGCAGGGCCACGTTCTCCCTCGCACAGGGACCACCGACGCCGAATCGTCTATAGTCGTCGCTGGCTGCAGAGCGAATCGTCTGTGCCATCGATAACCTTGTAGCCGGGAAAGTTGCCGGCAGCCAGCACAGCAGGTCCCTCCACTGCGCGCGCTGCGCTGCGCTCCGGTCGGGATGACACGGCCGACGACTGAGACCGAAGGTCAACGGCCAACGACGAACGACCAAGGGCCAACGACGAACGGCCAACGACCAAGGGCCAACGACCAACGACCATGAAAGCCTTCCGCAACCTGCGGCTTATCGGAGTAGCGCTGATCGCCCTGAGCCTGGTGGGCACTGCCGGCTTTCACTTCATCGAGGGATGGTCCTGGTTCGATGGCTTCTACATGGTGATCACGACCTTCACCACCATCGGATACCAGGAGACGCATCCTCTCTCGCATGTTGGACGCCTGTTCAACGTTGGCCTGATCATCGCGGGCGTTTCACTGGTTTTTCTCGGCATCGGGTCATTGACTCAGGCTTTGCTAGAATTCGAGCTGGGTAGCTTCTTCGGAAGGCGGAAAATGGAGCGCGAGATCAGCCGGCTCAGCGATCACTACATCATTTGCGGAGCGGGCCGCGTAGGACGCAGCGCGGCGCGGGAACTGGCGAGCAAGGGCGTGCCCTTCATCATCGTGGATCAGAGCGCGGACCGGGCAGCAGGCGCCGATGCCGCCTGGTTGACGATGGTCGGCGATGCCACCCAGGGGCACACCCTGCGCGAGGTCCACATTGAACGTGCCCGGGGGTTGGTCGCGGCGACCACGACCGACGCGACCAATCTCTATATCGTACTCACCGCGCGGGAATTGAATCCCCAGTTGCGGATCATTGCCCGCGCCAGTGAAGAAGACGCTGAAAAGCGTCTGCTCAAGGCCGGCGCCGATTCGGTGGTTTTGCCCTACCTGTTTGCGGGACAGCGCATTGCGCGTTCGTTTTTGCAGCCGCACGTGGTGAGCTTTCTTGACTCCGCTACCGCTCATCTTGAGATGGATCTCGAGATCGGCGAAATCTGCGTGGCGGACGCGTCGACGGTCGCGGGAAAGACCATCGAAACCTCCCGCATCCGGCAGGATTGCGGCGCTGTCATCCTGGCCATCAAGCGGGAAAAGAAAATGGACTTCAATCCCTCGCCGGAAGACCGCATCGAGCCCGGCGACTACCTGATCGCCATGGGCGAATCCTCACAACTGCGCCAGTTGGAGCGAATGGCAACCCGGCCATGAAGATCGTCACAGCCGCCGAAATGCGCGAGATCGACCGCCTCACCAGCGCGCGCTTCGGCGTCCCCTCGCTGACCCTCATGGAAAACGCCGGTACGGCGGTGGCGGAGTTCGTCGCGTCGCAGTATCCCGCAGCCAAGCGCATTGGGGTAATTTGCGGAAAAGGAAACAATGGCGGGGACGGATTTGTCGCTGCCCGGAAATTGCACGGGGCCGGCAAAGACGTACGGGTGCTGCTCCTGGCTGAGCGATCGGAGCTGCGAGGCGACGCGGCGGAAATGTTCACCAAGCTGCCGATGGCGCCGGTCATGGTGTCGGCCAAGGAACAGCTCAAGACTGAATCTGCCCGCGCGGTTTTCGACACGGACGTATTAATTGATGCCATCCTCGGCACGGGCTTCCGCCCGCCGGTCAGCGGGCTATACGCTGAAGCGATTGCCGCGATGAATGCGAATTCCGTGCCCATTGTGGCCGTCGATATTCCATCCGGCGCTGACGCCGATGTCATGGGCGAGCAGGTTGGCGCCGTGGCCCGAGCCGACGCCGTCGTGACCTTTACCGCGCCCCGCCCCGCCCATGTTTTCGGAATGCTCACTGGCGGGCCGACCGTAATTTCGCCCATCGGTTCGCCGGACGAAGCCGTCATCTCTTCTTTGGGTCTTAACCTGGTGACGGCGCGCGAAATCGCGCCCCTGATCGGTCCACGGCCGCGGGCGGCCAACAAGGGAAATTTCGGCCATGTGTTGGTGCTGGGCGGATCGACGGGCAAAGCAGGAGCGGCTGCCATGGCCGGTATTGCGGTGCTGCGCGCGGGCGCGGGTTTGTCTACCGTGGCCACGGCGAATTCAGTGCTCGCGACCGTTGCCGGGTTTCATCCCGAGCTCATGACCGAGCCGCTCGAGGAAACCGAAACCGGCAGCATTGCTCTGGCCGCACTGCAGCAAGGACGGTTGGATGCCCTGATTAAAGGAAAAACTGTGCTGGCGGTCGGCCCCGGCATTTCACGCCATCCCGACACGGCCGCGTTCGTGCGCGGCGTCATCAAGAAATACAAACTCCCCATGGTTCTGGATGCAGATGGCCTGAACGCCTTCGAGAACGGTGCCGCGGAATTGAAAAACAGGGCGGGCACCCTGGTGATCACGCCGCATCCCGGCGAGATGGCGCGCCTGACCGGGTCTTCCATTCCTGCCGTGCAGCACGACCGCCTGAATGTGGCCCGCAGCTTTGCCCGCGAACACCAAGTGATCGTCGTGCTGAAGGGCCATCGGACGTTGATTGCCCAGCCCGACGGTACGGTTTGGGTGAATACCACTGGAAATCCCGGCATGGCGACGGGAGGCACCGGCGACATATTGACCGGCATGGTCTCCGGCCTGATCGCCCAGCATCCGAACCAGATTGCGGAGGGGGTGATTGCCGCGGTTCATCTCCACGGTCTGGCCGGCGATGTGGCGCGCGAGAGCATGGGCGAGCATGCGATGGTCGCAACCGATCTGCTCCAGGCATTGCCCGAGGCATTTCGCAGGACGCAGGCCGCGGCGCAAACGCCGGGGATCACGATCCGCAATTAGCCCTCGTTCCGGCCCCGCGGCGTTCGTCCCTCGGGCCAGGGCCAATTCCGCAATAGGCATGCATCCTCATGATTACATGAGAAGTTAGCCGCTTCTTGCTTGACCTCACCATTGGAATCCGTACATGCGCCTTCGGTAACCTGTGCGGTCGAACAGCGCCGTGAAATAGTTTGTGGTATGACTCACTTTCCCCAAGTGCATCCTCAGCGCCGTGCTCCCCGTATTAAGCTTGGCGGTTCAGTTCTGGCCTTAGTCATGTTGGAAGATGGTCAACGCGCCAAAGCCAAACTCCAAACGATCTCCGTGACCGGCGGTCTATTACGCCTGGCCAAATCCCTGGGTCAGGGAGATTTTGTCGAGGTTGCTTTTCAAACCCAATCTGGCCCCGTCCGAGGCATGGCTGAAATGCTTACCCCGGTTCGGGCGGCCAGTGGCGGAGCCCTGCAGCCCTTCCGTTTCGTTGCGCTCGGCGACGACGACCATCGCGCTTTGCGCATGGTGGTCGATTCGGCCGCGGACCGGAGTTTCCAGGGAATCAGGTCCAGCCATTGGACCGCGCCAAAATCGGTTTGAGGGGCTGCGGCTCGAACGTCCTGATAGAAAAATCAGCCATGTCATCCTGAGCGCAGGCAGCCCATTCGCTTGCGAATGGGCTGGTGGAGTCGAAGGACCCCTAATACCTTCACTTCATCTGGAGGGCATTGTTCCACCAAATCTGCGGCGAAAGTGCAGGAGATAGAGTCCTTCGACTGCGCGGTTGCTTCGCGAAGCGAAGCAACTACTCCGCTCAGGATGACAGCTTACCCGTCCCGAGGGAGGGAATCGCTATACTGGTCACTCGATCTCGACCAGCATGGTCACACAAGAATTCATCACCCACTCCGCCGAGGAGACCATTGCGCTCGGCCGCAGCCTGGCCGGGATGCTCACTCCACCCAAGCTGGTGCTGTTACGTGGCGACCTGGGCGCCGGCAAGACTACTCTGGTCAAGGGCATTGCCGAAGCCTTCCGGGCCGCGTCGGCCGAAGATGTGACCAGTCCGACTTTCACTTTAGTCCACGAATACCGCGGCCCCCAGGCCAACCTCTATCACGTGGACCTTTACCGGGTTGATACCCCGCGGCAGCTGGAAACCCTGGGACTCGATGACCTGATCGCCGACAACAGCATTCTCCTGATAGAGTGGGGGGAGAAGTTTGCACGCTTCGAGCGCGAGCGCGATGTGGAGATTGCGCTGGAGAATATGAATGACAAACTCGGCGAACCAGGGCCGCGAGGATCTGAACGAGGATCTGAACGAGGATCTGAAAACGACCGGCGCATCCGGGTCACTTCCTAGGTTGAACGCTCCCTTTCCCAGGTTTGCCGCTGCGGGCGGGGGACTTGCCGCCAATCGGTCTGAGCTGGCAATCGTCCTCCTTCTGATCTGCCTGATGATGGTGACCAGCGCGCAAATCTGCCGCGCTCAGGACGCGGCATCGCCGTCAGCCCCGAACAACGATGCCGCCGCCGGCCAGAACCATACCCGGAAGGGGACCGATTCTTCTACCCAGCCATCCGGCCACAAACGCATGTTCGGCGTCATGCCGGCATACGGATTGGTTGAAGCCGGCATGCAACCGCCTCCGCTGACCTCCGGCCAGAAGTTCAAGCTGGCCGTGCAGTATCTCAATCCCTACACCTTCGCTTTCGTAGGTGTCGAAGCCGGCGTGAATCAGGCGCGCAACAGCCCTAAAGAATATGGCCAGGGCTCGGAAGGTTATGGCAAGCGGTATGGCGCCGGCTTCGCCGACGGTTTGACCGACGGCATCTTCGTCACCGGCGTATATCCGTCTCTCTTGCGCCAGGATCCGCGTTACTACCGTCTCGGCGATGGAGATGGTTCCCGCCGTGTGGGATATGCGGTCAGCCGCATCCTGGTGACGCGGCAGGATTCAGGACGGAAGGCATTCAATTTCTCTGAGGTCCTGGGCAGTTTTAGCTCAGCGGCCCTGGCCGTGACTTACTATCCCAAAAGCCAGCGGGATTTTTCCCATGTGGCCGAGCGCGCGGGGGTCCAGTTTGGCTTCGACGCCGGTTTCAATGTGTTGAAGGAATTCTATCCCGAGATCTCACGCAAGGTTTTCGGCAAGAAGCACAGGCTATAGCGCGACCTAAAATCCCATAATGTTGTAGCCGCAGTCCACGTAAATCACTTCGCCGGTGATGCCGGAGCTGGCGTCCGAGGCCAGAAACACGCCGGTGGCGCCCACTTCGTTTACGTCCACGTTGCGTTGCAACGGCGCGCGCTCGGCATGCGCCTTCATCATCTCGCCCAAGTCGCCAATGCCCCGCGCCGCCAGCGTTTTAATCGGGCCGGCCGAGATGGCGTTCACCCGGATTTTCTTCTTGCCCAGGTCATACGCCAGATAACGCACGCTGCATTCCAGAGCGGCTTTGGCCACACCCATGACGTTGTACCGGGGCACAACCCGCTCCGATCCGTAGTAGGTCATGGTGATGATACTTCCGCCATCCTCCATGAGCGGCGCCGCGGCCCGGGCGAGCGCCACCAGCGAATACACGCTCACGTCGTGGGCAATGCGGAAACTTTCGCGCGAAGTGGCCACGAATTCTGCTTTCATGGCATCGGCGGGAGCGAAGGCAACGCTGTGCACCAGCACATGGAGCTTGCCATAGCGCTCTTTGAGTTGGCTGAAGAGTTGCTCGATGGCGGCATCGTCGGACACATCGCACATCAGGGCTTCCGCGCCGGGCAGCGAAAGAATCAGGTCTTTGGCTTCCATTTCCAGGCGCTGGTTCTGGTAGGTGATGGCCAGTCTGGCGCCCGCATGGTGCAGTCCCTGCGCGATCGACCAGGCGATCGAGCGTTTGTTGGCGACTCCGAAGACCACTGCAACTCGACCTTCGAGGCTGGATGACATGCAAGTCTCCTGGACTAAATTGGAACGGAAAAGAATAACAGTTTGAGCGGAGGGGAAGAAGTCAGAACTTCGATTTCAGATCGTGGACCTGAGATTCGCTGCGACTGCCCCGGGAGAACTGAGATCTGAGAACTAAAATCTGAGATCTGAATTTGAAACCTACTCTCCAATCGCTGGTCCAACCGCCGGCGCCGGCGTCACCGCTGCCGCCGGCCACACGGCCGTCACGAAAGCCACCGCGTACACCATGCCGATAATGGAAAAGCCCGCGACCAGGTTCCACTGGGCGACCGCGCCGACCAAAAATCCCAAAACGATTTGCAACAAGGTGCCGGCGAAGTAAAACGTGTTCTGCACCCGCCCCATGAAGTGCTGCGGCACCTGTTCCATGATGCTGGTGTTCATGGCGACCCCGCTCACACCCCGGCCTGAACCCATGATGCCGTAAATCGCGACCGCGACCGCCAGCCAGGGCGAAAGGGGCACTAGCGCCATGGAAACTGCCAGCAGGGCCATGGAAATTGAGATGGAACGGCGCGAACCTACGGCGGCGATGAGCATTGGCGCGTAGAGCGCGCTGAGAAACGCGCCCGTGCCCCAACCTGCGTTCAGCCAGCCATAGCCTACCGCGCCGGCGTGAAATACGGAGTCGCTCAACGGAGCGGTTACCACCACCCCCGTCATCATCGCACCCAGAAAAAGCGCCCAACTCACTCCCAGCGTGACCACAGAGCGGTGGCCGCGAAGAAAATCGATCCCTTCGCGCATCTCGCGCACAAAACGCCCCACCGCGGTTTCAGCGGCGGCGATGTCGGCCCGCAGTTCCGCTGGCCGGGGCACCACATGGCGTCCCTTGCGCACTCCGAGATAAAGCAGGAAGGACGCCAGATAGGTAGAGAAGTCGATCAGCAACACTCCCCCCAGGCCGATGTGGTTATAGACAAATCCGACGATCGATCCGGCAATCAACCACCCGCCCTGAATTCCCGCCAGCAGAAACGTGTTGGCGTGGACAAATTCCTCTCCCGGGGTCAACTCCTGAATGAGAGCAGTGATCGTTGGCCAGAACATCCAGAACCCCGCGGCCACCAGCGTGTTCATCAGGTAGAGTTCCCAGACCTTCACTTTGCCGGCGAAGGCCAGCACCGAAACCACAAGAATGATGACCGCCCGGATCGCATCCAGCATCATGACCAGACGGCGCCGGTCTTCGCGGTCGATGAGAACTCCGGTGAAGGGCAGCATCAACATGGCGGGCAGGGTTTGCAGCACCGCAAATGTTCCCAGCGCGATCTCCGAATGGGTGGCCTGCAGAATGTACCAGGCAACGGCGGCTGAATTCATGCCACTGCCCAGCATCGAAATCATGTTGGCGCCGAAAACGTATCGCAGCGCCCGCTTCTGCAGGATCGCACGCATCCTTCAAATGTAAACGATTGGGCGGGACCCTCAAACCGGGCAGGGTTGGCGTGCCGAGTTCGTTTCCCTGGCTGGCTTTGCGGTCCAACGCTGTCCAGGACCAAGAGGTGCGGTCAAAAGGCTTTTACCGCAAAGAGCGCAAAGAATTCCGCAAAGAGCGCAAAGAAGGCAAAGTCAATCCGCTCAACCACGGCCTTGCGGGGTGTGGCGATGGATCTGCACCCGGCTGGCCTGCCAAAATAAATACACGACCAGCAGAATCATTTCCGGTTCGATGGCGTGTTTGTATCGGGGAAAAGGGTTCACCAGGTAATACGGCAGCGGATAGATCAGCAGGAGGCAGGCCAGCGGAAATCCTCCTGGCTTTCTCGCTCGCAACGTGACCCAGAGACCCGCGAAGGCGAAGGCTGCAGGAAGGATGAACATGACATGGCGGGCGAACATCAGATCATATCCGGCGATGATGTCGGCCTGCGGAGGTCCGATCCAGAAGTAGAGAACGCGGTCCACGGTAAAGCGGAAAAACTCTCCGGGATGTTCCCGGATGAATGCCCGGACCTGTTGTTGCTTCTCCTCCATGAATCGAATTTCACCCAGCTCCTGAAATCTGCGCATGGCGTCGGGATCGTTGCCGGGGTGCTGGCTGCGAGTCCACAGGCCGGTGGACTGGTCATTATTGGCCATGTGCATTTCCAGGGAAAGATTGTCGCGAACAAAAACGAATTTGCCGAAGACGGTATAGTTGCGGACCAGCCAGGGGCTGACCACCATGCCCGCGGCCAGGATGCACAATCCCGCGCCCACAAATTGCCTGGGTTGCCGGGGCAACCGCCACAGCAGGTAGAGCAAAAAGAATGGCAGCATCGAAAGCACCGCGGTATTGGTGAGCGCCAGGAGGCCCCAGAGCAGTCCGAATCCGATCCACATGCGCGGCCGCGGCGGCCTGTCCGCCATGCTCAGCGTAAGCAGGAATGCCAGGCTCAGCAAAAACGCGCTGAGACTCATCTCCCAGACCACGCGCACCGGCCAGTAGATGGCATAGGGAAACAGCGCCCAGGTCCAGGCTGTGGCCCGCGCCACCGCAACTCCGTAAAGTTTCTCTCCGATCCGGTACAGCGTAAGACAGGTCAGCGCGGAAAAAACACTATTGAAAGCCAGAATGACCCAGGCGGAAAGATTGCTGTAAATCCCAAACAGCTTAAAGACACCAGCCAGGATGTAGGGATAGACCGGCGGCGCCCAGGCGCTGGGTCCGGTGTAGAGATCCGTGGGAGAACTGAAACCCTGGCCCAGTGCAATCGAGCGGGCGATGCGTCCCATTTCCCATCCGAATTGGAAGTGATCGCGGCGGGGAGTGATGCGGTAGGTGTGGCCGATCGTGATGACGGCCAGCCGCAGCAGGAAGGCGATCAGCACGATGAAGAATATGGAATGCGTCCAGGGTCGACGCTGGAAGTCTGGTACTGAATCTTCCGCTTGCACTGAATTTCCCTCGACTGCGGGCGAGTCCGTTTGCTCGCGACCCTGCATGAGCCCAGACTAGCACATGCGAATTTGTGCCGATGGGCAATGGTTTTTCGCGGCGCATTGGGGCAAAGCCTTCCACTTGCACAACCCCATGCTTCGGAGCTACGATGCGCCGACGCAATTACGGAGGTGACGTATGAAGTACGGCCGCCGGCCCGTCCTGCTGGTTACCTTTCTGTTCGTTCTTATCTGTCCTGCCCTGGCGCAATTAGAAGCCCTCGTAATTCCGGCGGGTACTCCGGAGGACCAGGCGCTGCAGGCCATCACCAAAGAGCCGGATGATCAAAAGAAGCTGGCGATGTATGAGGACTTCGTGAAGCAGTTCAGCTCCAATCCGGCCGCCGTGGCCTATGGCAACTGGCAGATTTCGCAAGCCTACCAGAGCGCCGGCGATATGCAGAAAGCGCTCGACTATGGCGACAAGGCCCTGGCCAGTGCACCGCACAGCCTCGATATCCTTGTGTCCCAGGCCAGCATTGCCCAGCAGATGAAGAACAACAGCAAGCTATTGGACTATTCCGTGCGCGGCGGCGAACTCTACAACTCGATCGGCAAAGCAGCCAAGCCGGCAGGAATGAGCGACCAGGATTTTGCCACGCAGACGGAACAACAGAAGAGCTCGGCCCAAAAATCATACGAGTTCCTGGAGGCAGGCGCCTTCAATGTCATTGTCGACGAAACCAATGCCAAGGCGCGGATGAACGATATTGATCGTTTTACGGTCGCTTTCCCGCATTCCCGATTTGACGAATCCGTTGCCTCGTACGCCATGATGTCGCTTTCCGAGCTCAAAGACACGACCCGGGTGGTTGCTTTCGGCGAAAAAGCCCTGGCGGCAAATCCCGATAATTTGCCCGCACTCCTGCTTCTGGCCAGCACGTACGTTGAGGATCCCAAGCCAGGCAGCGTGGCCAAGGGCGCCGCTTACGCGAAGAGGGCGATCGCTGCAGCCAAGGCGGATGCCCCGGATGCCGACCATACCCGCAAGCTCTCGGGCGGGGTCGCCTACTCCACTCTGGGTTACGCCTACATGAAGGAAGAAAAAACCGTGGCCGCAGTTCCTGAACTGAAATCCGCTACCGCGCTGCTCAAAGGGGTAGACGATCAGCAGTACGCGGTTGCTCTCTACCGGCTGGGCTTTGCCTACGCCAAGCTGAACCATGTCACCGAAGCGCGTACGGCATTGATGGAGGCGGCCAAAATTCCCGGGCCGGTGCAGCCCCTTTCGCAAGACCTACTGTCCAAGGTAAACGCGGCCCGCGCCAAGGGAAGGTAACGATGATTGCAATTAGGGCGAGAAACTGACAACCGGAAACTGGAAACCGGGAACTGGAAACCGGGAACTGATCGCCTACCTATCTAGTGTTTCACCAAGTCGTCCGAAAGCAGGACTGCTTTGGACGCGAGATTGTGTGCGCGCTGCAAATCTCCTGCCTTTTCCGCAGCCTTGGCTTGCTCCATGTACTTCCGGATCTGACTGATACTGTCCTGCTGGCTTGAGTCCAACGAGCGGGACGAGATCTGCTTCAGATTGGCGTCCGTTGCGGCCAGCAATTCAGTAGTGCTTCGGCGTTGGCTTGAGGCTTGCTCTGGGCTCATGCTTGGGGTGAGTTGGACCGCAGGATCGACCGTGCCCCCGTTGCGTACAACTTTCTTGTCCGGAGTTGCGCTTGTAGCCCCGGTGGCCTTCCGGTGGCGGTGTTTCTTTTTCGCCGTCTTCGGAGCCGGCGCCTTGGATTCCGGCTTCTTCGTAGCCGCCTCGGGCTGCGTCTTCTGAGGTTCTGGAGCCGCTTCCGGAGCGGGCGGGGCCGCAGTCGGCTCGGACTTGCGTTCCGTGCCGGATTGCGAGGGTTCCGCCGCGGGACTCGGTGTACTGTTCTGCGGCGAATTCTGAAGGGAACCGGAGGGCGCTGCATCCGGCGGCTGAGTCTCCTGCATGAGTTGAGGGGACCTTGCCTGAACTATGACGGCCGAGAGCGAAGGCGCCGCCAGCGCACAAAATCCGAGAATGAGAGCCAGATACATAGGCACGTAAAATTGGATGCTACGAACCGCCCGTCAGGGTTACCCGGAATTCTAGCGCCAGTGCTGCTGTCCCCACACTCCCATCGCCCAGAATTCACGCGACTTTCACACTGGATGCCGTCCTAGCTTCGAGTTACTGCTTCCTGCAGAGCATTCGAGCGAGCCTGGACCAGCGGCAAACGCAAGCGAAAGGCCGTGCCTTCTCCCTCAACCGATTCGAAGTCAACCGATCCATAGTGCCATTGCAGAATCTGATAAGTCTGGGCCAGCCCGATCCCGGTTCCTTCTTTCTTGGTAGTGAAATAGAGCTCAAAAATCTTGTCCTGAGCCTCGGCGGGAATTCCGCTACCCTGGTCGCGAATCTCGGTGACGACCATATCGTCTTCGCGGCGCGCCGAGACCGTCAGCTTGCCCCCGTCCGGCATGGCTTGGACCCCATTGAGCACAACATTGAGGATGGCCTGCTTGATGAAATCAGTGTCCACTTTCACGGTCAAAGGCTGGGACGGCAGCTCACAGGCAATCGCCACCCCGTGCCGGCTGGCGTCGGGTCCAGCCAACTGCACGCCATCCTCCAGCAGGCGGCGCAAGTCCGTTTCCTCCAGATGCAGATCGCGCGGACGGGTGAAATCCACCAGGATCTGCACTACCCGGTCCAGGCGGTGGATCTCGCTGCCGATAATGTCCATGTGGCGCCGTGTGTCGGGATCGACCTGGCGCAGCTTTCCCTGCAACAACTGCAGGTGCAAAACAATGGCGTTGATCGGATTCTTGACTTCGTGGGCCACGCCGCGGGTGATCCGGCCATTCGCAGAAAGCCGGCGGGACATTTCGATCTCGTCTTCGATGCGGCGAACCGACTCCGCATCCCGCATGGTGAGCAGCGCCCCGATGGGAGTTTCTTTTTCGCGGATAAGATCGAGAGAGATTTGCACTCGCCTCCCGTTGGGAAACTCGATCTCACGCGGGGCGATGGGGCTGCGCCGTTCAAACGCCTGCAACAGCAGGGCCCCGAACTCCGACTCGGAAGAAAAAATCACGCGTGCCACCTGGCCCAGCAGTTCGCGCCGTGGCCGGCCCAGGAAGCGTTCCACCGACGCGCTCACCAGCACGACCCGGGTGTCGCGGGTGAACAGCATCAAGCCGTCCTGCAGATTGCCCATGATCTGGTCCACATTGTCTTTCAGGGCGGAAAAAATTTCCTTCGCGTCCCGCATCTGGCGTCCCAAGTGGGCGATTTTGAGGCTCACCAATCCATACTCATCGTGCCCGGCGTCGGGCTCACCCACGGCCTCCGCGCTGCCCGCGGTTACGCTATCCAGGCTGCGATTGATCTGCTCCAGCGGGCCCAGGGCAATGTGCGACAGGCCGGCAGCCAGGATGAGGGAAAGAAAAATCGCGATACTGGAGAAGACCACCGCCTGCTGCAACCGGGGCGTCAATTCATTTTTCAGGAAGACCGTCGATACCCCTACCCGGATGCTGCCGAAGCGAGCCCCGTCCAGCTGTAGTGGGATGCGCACGTCATACACGGTCGGCGGGTTATACACCATGCTTAATTGCCGGCGAAAGCTGGCGTTTTCCACCTCATGGAAGTCAGGCCGGTCGGGAACGGGTTTGTGAATCAGGTCGGGATTGGTGTGCAGGATGGCTTTGCCGTCGCTATCGACGATGGCGGCGTCGTAAATGATCGGCCAGGTACCGACGACCGATTCCAGAAAATTATTGAGATCACGATCGGTGCCCAGGTAGTACGCCACCGCCCGGTGCGTGGCTTGGGGATTGGTAGTGTCCACCTTGGTGCTGCTCAAATCAGGGGCGGCGTTCGCCGCCAGGTACGCCAGGTTCGAAGTCAACTGGGCTGCCGATTCACGTGCCGTGGTCACCCGCTGGCGCAGCAATTCGGAGATGTAGAGATAGGAAAACGACAGCGCCAGCACCGCGACCATGAAGGTGATGGCCAGCACGATTTTGGTTTTTCGGCGCATGGAGAATTACTGCAATTGGCAATTAGCAATCAGCACTTAGCTACCGCCGATGGGAATTGGCCAATTGCCAATTGCTGCCTGCCCTTACTCCTCCCTCACTAAAGCCGCGTCGGCCGTGGCATTGCCGTACTCTTTAAGCTTGTTATGCAGGGTCTTCAAGCTGATCGCTAGAATCTCGGCCGCGCGGGTCTTGTTATTGTTGGTGGCCTCCAGAGTTTTCAGAATGAGCAGCTTCTCGGCTTCCTCGACCGTGGTTCCCACGCCCAGTCGCACCGTGTCGGAATCCTGGTCTGAACTCCGCAGACTGGATTGCCCGAACCCTGGTGGCAGGTGCTTGGTTTCGACCACCGCGCCATCGCACACAATGATCGCGCGCTCCAGCGTGTTGCGCATTTCGCGCACGTTGCCCGGCCAGGAATAGCTCTGAAAGGCGTTGAGCACGGCTTCACTGACACCTGCGACCTTGCGGCCATGCTTTTCGTTCATATCTGCCAGCAACGCCTGAACCAGTTCCGGGACGTCGTCCTTGTGCTCGCGCAGAGGCGGCATGTGAATGTTGAAAACGTTGAGGCGGTAATAAAGATCATTGCGCAGTTCACCCCGTGCGACTGCCTCCTCGGGAACCTTGTTGGTGGCGGCCAGGACGCGGACGTCGACCGTGGTCTCCACCTTGCTGCCCAGTCGGCGCAGCTTGCGGTCTTCGAGAACGCGCAGCAGCTTGGCTTGCGTGGCCACCGGCATCTCGCCGATTTCGTCCAGCAGCAGGGTTCCACCCTCGGCCAGTTCGAAGCATCCGGTGCGCCGCTCCAGGGCCCCGGTGAAGGCGCCTTTTTCGTGGCCGAAGATTTCGCTTTCGATCAGCGTTTCCGGAATCGCCGCGCAATTGATGGGAACAAATGGTTTGTTCCGCCGCGGACTAAGCTCGTGAACGGTGCGGGCCACCAGCTCTTTGCCAGTCCCGCTGGCCCCGGTGATCAGCACCGAGGCGGTACTGGGCGAGACCATTTCGATGAGGTGGAAGATCTCCTGCATCTTTTTTGAACTGCCAATCAGGCTGCCCAGCGAACCAGCGTCGCGTAGCTTGCGGCGCGTGACCTCGAGTTCGGCACGGGTTCCCAGCAAGGCCGATGCGTTTTGCAGGATGGTGTGCAACCGGTTCGTGTCGATGGGCTTGGTGATGTAGTCATAGGCGCCCATGCGCATGGCCTGGACCGCGCTATCAATCGTGCCTTGCGCCGTCACCACCACGACCGCCATGGTCTGGTCGTCGGTGGCCAGCTTCTCCAGCAGTTCCAATCCGCCCATGCGCGGCATTTTCATGTCCGTCACCACAATGGAAGGCGCCCAGGCGGCAACTTTTTCCAACCCTTCGGCACCGTCCTTCGCAGTTTCGGCCCGGTAGCCCCAGCCCGTAACCAGTTCGGCCAGGCCCGTCCGCTCATTTTCCTCATCCTCGACAATCAGTATTTTTTCGTGGGTCATAGAGGTCTGGCAGCCATTATTTAGGCTTTCCCGCCCGGCTGCAAGCCTGGCCGTGGGGTTGCCAATCTTCTTGTCCGAAGAGAGGCGGATCTCTTCGATTCACAAAGACGGGTCGTTGTGCCTTGGAGCAGGTTCATAAGCCCGCTAGCATATCAAAATGAGACACTTAGCACAGCTCGTCCGACGGCCAAAAAGTGATGGGCCCGCCTGATTTAGGGTAGAATCGTTTGCCGTAGTAAAGCCGGTATTCGGCATTCCACGCAAACTCCCGGGGCTCGCCCAGCATCCGAGCGTGGACGTAGAAACTGGATTCTTTGGAGGATTGCATGTCACTTCGCAGATTGCTGTCTGGCATCTTCTTTGGTCTATTGGCAGCATGGTTGGTAGCAGGCAGCGCAATGGCGCAAGAGGAAAGTACGCCGAAAGAGGAATTCTTCGTTGGCTATCAGTGGCTGCATCCCGGTGCCACTGTCCCGTCACCCTTCCAGCCTCCGACCGCTCCGGTGGCCCAGAAGTTGGGCGATATTCCTCAGGGCGCAGGCGCCAGTTTTAACTACAACTTTACCCCGCACTGGGGGCTGGAAGCCGACTACGGTGGCAATAAGAACAAGTTCGGCGCGGAAAATACCCTATCGATCGGACCTCGCTTCGCCCTGCGGAGTGAGGGTGTCACCTTCTTTGCCCACACGCTGTTCGGATACAACCGGCTCACCGTGCCCCAGGTTGCCACCAGCAATGGCATCGGTGCGATTCTTGGCGGCGGGATGGACCTCAACGTTTGGCGCCGACTCTCACTGCGCTTGTTTGAAGCTGACTACGTGTGGGCCCATCACAATTTTGGCGACGTGGTTTCGCCGGCATTTCCGGAGTTGCGGCGTTCCAGTTTGGAAGGTGTCCGGCTGCGGACCGGTTTGGTCATCGGCTTCGGCTATCCTTCGGCCGCGGTGCCGGCGGCGAGTTGCTCCATCCAGCCCAGTGAAGTCATGGTGGGCGAGCCCGTCACCGCTACCGCCAGTGCCAGCAATTTCAATCCCAAGCATACGCTCAGCTACAGCTGGGCCAGCACGGGCGGTAGGGTCACCGGTAAGGACACTACGGCGACGGTGGACACCAACGGAGTGGCCGGCGGCAGCTATACCGTCACTGCTCGCGTCACTGATCCCAAAATGAAGAAGGGTGGCGAGGCGAGTTGCACGGCCACCTTCACCGTGAAGGAGCCGCCGAAGAATCCGCCGACCATGTCTTGCTCGGCCAATCCGACGTCGGTCCAGGCGGGCACGCCTTCCACTGTGAGTTGCACCTGCACCAGCCCGGATAGCGTACCGGTTACGGTCAGCGGCTGGACCGCCAGCGGTGGCAGCATTTCCGGCGAGGGTGGTACCGCCACTCTCAATACCACGGGAGCCACAGCCGGCCCGATCACCGTGAGCGCTACCTGTACCGATTCTCGCGGGCTCACCGCATCGGGTTCGAGCCAGGTGACTGTCGAGGTTCCGCCGCCACCGCCGCCAGAGGCCAGCAAACTGAGCGAGTGCGAGTTCCCCAATAAAGTGAAGCCGTGGCGCGTGGACAACACTTGCAAGGCCGTATTGGACGATGTTGCCCAGCGGCTGCAGCATGACCCCGATGCCAAGCTCGTAGTTGTGGGCAATGCCGAACCCGGCGAGAGGCGCAAGAACCTGGCCGGGGAGCGCGCGGTAAATTCCAAGGCATATCTGTCAGGTGGCGAAGCCAAGCAAGCCATCGATGCCAGCCGGATTGAAGTGCGCACAGGCAGTGCCGGCACCAAGACTGCCGAATACTGGGTAGTCCCCGCCGGTGCGACCTTCTCGGAGCCTGGAACCGCGGTGGTGGATGAGTCGATGGTGAAGGCTGTTCCCGATCACCCGGCTGCCAGGAAGAAAGCCGCTAAGCCCAAGGCTCAGTGATGGTTAATCCAAACGTGGGCCGGCCGAGTTTCATACTCGACCGGCCCTTTTTTGTCTGTCCTTAGGTAACTTGAAAAGAGGGTGTTACGCTGTCAATCTCAGCCGCGAGCGCATATTTTTTCGCCAGGGGCAAATTCACCTATGATTTCGCGTGCGATTTCGACGACCTCCAGTAAATTATTGATTACATTGGTTATTGCGATGCTTTCTGTCGCTACCCTCTGGGCCGGACAGTGGACTGCCCTGGGCCCGGACGGGGGCGATGTTCGGAGTCTGAGTTTCGACCCGCAGAATCCCGATCGCATCTACCTGGGCACCAGCACCGGAACCCTTTTCCTGTCCACCGACGCGGGACACAATTGGTCGCGGCTGGCCCACCTGGGCAACGACGACAATGTGCTGGATCACATCGTCATTGACCCCAAGAACCCGAAACACATCTACGTTTCCGCATGGAGCGTGGTGGATCAGCAGGCCGGGGACGTGTACCGTTCGCATGATGGCGGCAACAACTGGGAAGCCATGCCCGATGTGCACGGCAAGTCGGTGCGGGCCCTGGCTATCGCCCCCTATGATTCCAAAGTACTGGTCATTGGCGCTCTCGACGGAGTGTTTCGCAGCCAGAATGGCGGCAACAGCTGGGAGCGGATTTCTCCCGTGAGCCAGGCCGAACTGAAGAATGTCGAGTCGATCGCGGTGGATCCCAAGAATCCCGACGTGGTCTATGCCGGCACCTGGCATCTGGCCTGGAAAACCGACGACAGCGGAGCCCACTGGAATCGTATCAACAAAGGCATGATCGACGACTCGGACGTATTTTCGGTGATCGTCGATTCCACCAATCCGGCGGTGGTTTATGCCAGCGCCTGCTCCGGGATTTACAAGAGTGAGAGCGCGGGCGAGCTCTTTCACAAATTGCAGGGCATTCCGTTTTCCGCGCGCCGCACCCGGGTGCTGAAGCAGGACCCCAACAATCCCGCAACCGTTTACGCTGGGACCACCGAGGGCCTGTGGAAGACCACGGACGCGGGCAAAACCTGGAAGCGCGTGAGCAATCCCGAAGTCGTGGTGAACGATGTGTTGATCGATCCGCGCAACTCCAGCCGGGTGCTGCTGGCTACCGATCGCAGCGGGGTTCTGGCCAGTGACAATGGGGCGGCAACATTCGTGGCCTCCAACCATGGCTACACTCACCGCTACGTCAGTGCGATTCTCACCGACAAAAACGATCCCAACAGCATTCTGGTGGGCGTGGTCAACGACCGCGATTTTGGCGGAGTTTTCTCTACTCATGATGGCGGACAGAATTGGCAGCAGAAGAGCGCGGGCCTGGGCGGCCGCGATGTGTTCGCGCTGCAGCAGGTCCCCAATGGCGGGCTGATCGCCGGCACCAACAAGGGCGTCTTCCTGCTTGACCGCAATGCCAGCCAGTGGCGTCCGATCAACACCATCGTGACCGAGAAAGCGACAGTGCGCTTGGTGAAGACCAAGAGGGGGAGCAAAAAAGTTCCGGCCTTGGTCGCGGTGCGTTCGACTCTGGATGCGCGCGTGAGCGACATCGAAATCACGCCCCAGCGCTGGCTGGCAGCCACCTCGTCCGGATTGTTCAGTAGTTCGAACCAGGGCAAGACATGGACCGGTGGTCCGGTCCTGGGCAAGACGGATTTCGTCGCGGTTGAATCGCGGGGCGAATTGGTGGTTGCCGCCACTCGCACCAACGTTTTTCATTCTTCGAACCATGGAGCGACCTGGCAGCAGGCCCCGCTCTCCTCCTATATCACCAGCATTCATGGCGTGACGCTCACGCCTGACAGCGAAATCCTGGTTGCTTCCCGCGAGGGCGCCTACCGGAGTTCCGATTCCGGAGCGACCTGGGAGCATATCGTGAACGGCCTGCCCGACAAGAACATCAACTCGATTGCGTATGACCAGAGCAAGAAGCGTCTGTTGGCCACCAGCAGCGCTAGTGGCGTCGTGTTCGAGAGCCGGGATGGCGGCCGCAGTTGGCATCGCGGGCCTGATTCCGGATATCCCCTGCGCCGCATCAGCGTGGTCCGTGGTCGCTTTGTGGGAGCAACTTCGTTCGACGGCCTGATCGTCCAGCCCGCGAACGAAGCCGCCAGCGCGTCAGTCGACTTCGGCGGATCATCCAACTAACCGAATACCAAAACCGAAACTGTTGTTCACTCCACGGAGGAGCGGCCAAGACCCGCCTCCTCCGTTTTTACTTGCCCCTTCGGACGCCACCGATCGAACTGCCCTGAGCAGCCCGCTCCAAACTCTCGCTGAAATCGAAACGCCCAGCGTCGGCTGGGCGTTTTCTTTCTCACCCTCACCAACCCTGTCATCCCGATCGGAGCGCAGCGCAGCGAGCGCAGTGGAGGGACCTTGTGTTCCTGCGAGCCGCAAACGCTGGGAAGCGGTGTGCCAGCATTCCCCCGATGATCCATGCGCTTGACAGGCGCAGGCGTCCAGATATAACACGTCCTTAATGTTCGCGCCCTTCTACACTCTGTACGCGCTCGTCGTGGCGATCGCAATTGTGCTGTGGATCGTGATTCGCAGACTGCAATGAGACTGGTATGAGGTCGTTACCGGAACCAGCGACCCACGACGCCCAGTATTTCCCGTTCAACCGGTTCGCATCCCCCGAAACGTCGGTGAACTAGCGCGATAATACCGGCAATAACTACACTCCGGACTCCATCGACCAACTAAGTCGCTGATAATTCGATCCCGGCAATGGCATCCATCTTGCGACTTGTGGGAAAGGGCGGTGTCGCGCCAGGATGTCTTATGAAGTTGTCGAATGGGAATTGGCGGAACGCCGCCGTGTTCTCCGTTCTGCTGTTGGGTTTGACTCTGGCCGGCTGTTCACAACGGGAAAGCCTGCCGGGCGTCGGAGAGAACGCGGCCTCGGACCAGCAATTGCCTTTTGAGGCGCGATCCGACAAGGCGGGAAATTTCCCCACCGGCGTGCTGGCGCCCACGGCAATTCCCGCGGGAACGGCGGTAACCATCCATCTGCGGTTGTCTCTATCGAGCGCAAGTTCCCGATCCGGCGATCCTTTCGAAGCAGAGCTTGACCAGCCCATCATGGTCCGTGGGCGGACAGTAGTGCCCCGGGGCGCTCTCCTGGCGGGAAAGGTGCTCGAGGCAAGAGCAGCTGACCGGTTTCAGGAACCGGGCTACCTGCGCCTGGCCCTGACTGCGATTTCCATCAACGGCAAGTTCCTTCCGATGCAGAGTTCCATCATCTTCATGAAGCGGGGCTCGCATGAGCAACGCAACGTGACCATCCTGCGGGATGGCTCGGGGAAAAAAGGCGCGCTTATCGGGGCCTCAATCGACGCTCCCGGCACCACCTATGCCGCCGGCAGCATGGACGTGGGGGTTGCGCCCGAGCGGCCCTTGACCTTTCGTCTGGCCCAGCCCTTACCGCTCTAGAAGCGGATCGCTTCCCCAATCCATCGTGTGGGACGGACACTCTTGTCCGCCGACTTTTGAAGTTGATCTTGATTCTTGGTTCTTGATTCTTGTGAGTCGTGCCCGATTGGCAAGCAAGCTTTGCGATTAGAGTCCAAGTCAAAAGCGGCGGACAAGAGTGTCCGCCCACCCGGCCGGCTACAGCGTGCTCATGAACGCCACCAGGTCAGCTTTCTGCTGGTCAGTCAGCAGCATATTGAAACGCTGATCGTAAAAATTCACCACGTCCATCAGGGTATCAGCCGTTCCGTTGTGGAAGTAGGGCGGGCGTGCAGCCAACCCGCGCATGCCCGGGACTTTGAATTTGCCAATATCGGCGCATTTGCCAGTCACCATGGCGCGCCCGGGATCGGTGGACTCGGTGAGCGTGCCATCGTTGCATTGAATCAGGTACAAGGGGAGGGGGACCTCGGAAGAACCCGTTCCAATGTTCATCATCGCCAACGACGAATTACCGCCAACGTTCGGCGTGTTGTGACAAGTTGTGCAGGTACCGGTCACCTGGGATTGGCCCTGGACATCGTTAAACCCCGGCACCGCCGAAATCGTAAAAGGGAAATTATTAAACAACATTTCTCCGCGCGCCACCGCCTGTTGCGAGGCGGCGTTCGGGCCAGTTGCGCTGGTCCAGCTGGAGTATAAGGTGAACACGTCAGGGTCAAATGCAGAGCCTGAGTTCATTCCTGGAGAGAAGGGCAATGTCGAAAGGAACTTGGCGCCGCCGTTGGCGCCCTGTGCGGTCAGATCTCCGGCCAGATTGTCCTGCGATTGCGCGGTGAACAGAGAAGTTTCGAGGCTCACGATCTGAGTTAGCTGGGCATCCGTCGGCGGACCGGTGGGTTCAGCATGCACC
>JBOGLD010000191.1:0-20497 GCA_050745885.1 Terriglobales bacterium | reverse complement strand
CTCTATCGACCATTGATGCCTTGTTGGCGGCGACAGCGCTCCACTTCAATCTAACGCTCGTTTCGCGCAATGTTAGCGATTTCGCGCACACGTCGTTGCTGATCTTGAATCCCTGGGAGGCGTAAGGCTTCGAACAGGTCCGGAAGCAGCGGATTCCGTCAGCAGGGGCATCCAGGGTCGGAGTTTGGATTTGGGTGTCGCCATAGCATCCCAAGTGGTCGGCCCGCAGAGTGTCCATCGTGATGAGGATGACGTTTGTACCCATACGCCGGACCGTTTGTGAGTTGGGTACGCCGGTACCGCCACAGAGCATAGTAAGCAGGAAAAGCATACCGAACCTGGAACAAAGGCAAATATGTAAACGGTTTGGCATTCCGGCTCTAGTTACGTACAAAGCCAAAGGGGTCATGCCGGATCGGAAACGGCGAGTCATGTTGGGCCGGTACTCATCGTTGCCAATGTCACTGCGCAGGCGTACCCGGCCACCATTCGTGCTTGCGCGGTTGAATCGGCATCGCTTCGGTTATGAAGGGCGTTGAACGGGGACTTTAGACGTACCCCAAAAGCCCCGAGCCGCCGCGCTCGGGGCTTTTTCTATTTTTCTATTTCTGTTGACTCCGGCCCCCTCTGAGCGCAGACTTTACTCAAATCACCCTTCCTAAAAAGAGGGCGCGCTCGTCTTAAGGTGTCCTATGTATCGCCAGCCGCCGCTTCGTGGTCGCCGGCTTCTTGTTGGCAAGAAAGTTCTCCTCATCGACCGCTGCCAGGCCACGCGCGAAGCGCGCGCTGCCGTTATGCGGAGTCACGGCGTCGAGGTGCATGAGGCTGCAGAGATCCCCGAGGCGCGCCGCTATCTCTGGCAACCTAATGCCTACGATCTCGTCATGCTCGACGTTCGGAGATACCCCTCGGACGAGATGCTCGAGTTTTACGCGCAGATCAGGGACGCAAGTCCCCGGCAACGCTTCGCCTTTCTGATGGGTGCTCCGACCTACGTGTCGCATACCTGGCCCGGCGAAGTCATCGTGGACGATGCCTTGCGCGGACAGTGGGGAGAAACGGTCAGGCGGCTCATGGCCGCGGCCTAAAGAGTTTCCACCGCCTGCACATTGAGAGATGCGAAATGACACAACGAACCTACTCACTCGTCACTGGGATCATTTTCTCGCTCGTTGCCTTGCTCCATGCGCTGCGCCTCTTTCGCGGCTGGCATGTCGCGATCGGGGATCTTTCGGTGCCTGTCTGGATTAGTTGGATTGGACTTGCCATCGCCGGGTATCTCGCCTACGAAGGCTTCAAACTGAGTCGACGAATCCGCAGTGAGGTAAGAGTCTTTGGCAAGTGATCACACAACATCCGTGACCCAGACCTCACAAGAAGCACGCGCCCCAGCCACGTAGAATTCCTGACCTGTCGCTGGCCTTTGCGCCTGATGGAGTCTTGGACTAGAATTCGACGATCAAGACGAACCACTCTGAAAGCTCAGACTGAACAACCCTCAAAGGAGGCAATATGTCCAAAGTAGTCAGCTGTAGAGACGTTGGCGTGGACTGTGACTTCGTGGCCCGCGGCGAGACCGAGCAAGACATCCTGCAACAGGCTGCAGAACACGCGCGCACTGCTCACAATATGACTGAAATTCCCCCAGAGCTCGCGGATAAAGTCCGGGGTGCCATCCGCGACGAAGCTGCCTAACCAGTCCGACGAACTCAATCGAAGGCGCGCTCTCGCGCGCCTTTAGCCTTCCAGCACTCCGCAAACTCCCTGACCTAATCTCCTCGCCTTCTTCGCAGTGTAGCAAGCACCCCCATCCCCTCAAGGTCCTGATAAGACAACGCCGTCAAACACGGCGGCTTTCTTGTCCGTTTCTGCCTTCGGCGCTCCGCCTTGACCGGGCGGGAAACCCCGCTCACTCCACTGGAAGCGTGGCGAGTCGCCAGCCCGACCACCACACAGTAAACACTAAGGCTGGGTTTATACACTCTATGTCGTACACCAACGACAAGTGTCCCGAGAGTCCCTCCGACGAGCTTTTCGGCGAAGTAATTTCGTCCTACACCGACGCGCAGGGAATCGAGGACGGTTTCCTCGTCGATCTCCTCCTGTTCACCCGGGTAAGTTTTGGCGGGCCGCCGATCAATCGCACGACCCGGCATCTCTTCGACGAACTCAAGCCTTTCCTGGAGTCCGACGCAGGGGGCGACGCCAAAGAATTCGGCCTCGCACCCGCCTCTACTCTCCGCACCAAGGGCGCCTTCGCCCAGGGCGACCCAGGCAACAGCGGAGAAATCGGGGATATCAACACAATTCCCTCGAAGTTACGGCTCGTCAGGAATGAGGTAGGCGGCTGGACCGCTATGTTCCCGGAGGACTACTAACTCCGGGACGCAAAAAGAGAGCGGGAAAAACTCCCGCTCTCTTTCTTTTTGCTCGGAGCGTTCCTACCAGCCGGCAAGGCGCCGCCGGTCGTGGAAGCGCACAGCATAGATGCCCAGATTGAAGGCACAGACCGCGACCCCAAGGCCGGTGAGCAAACCAGGCGGGATATCGGGATACACCAGCGCGTCCAGGTAGTGCAACAGGAATCCACCCTGGTACGCGGCGATCCCAGCCTGAGCCTCGAGCCAGTTTTCCGCCGAGGTGAGCGGGCAGGTCCAGGGCAAGATGTCGATCAGGATGCCCCATACCAAGGAACCCAGATGTAGCGAGCGCAAAACCGGGCGGCGGCGCGTGACGGTGGCTCCAAATATGATCCACAGAATCAAGAGGAGGTGCAGCGTCAGGACAACGCCTGCCAGGATAGAGTACACATTGCCAACCCTACGCGGCCTTCTTCGCCTTCCACTTCGCCCACCGCGCACGCTGCGCAGCCGCAATCTTCCGCCGCGCGGCTATCGACAGCGCGCGCTTCGCGCGCCTTCCTTTCCGTGAGCCACCGACCCCATTTCTCCCTACCAAGCCCCCGATTGCGAGAATTGCTCGGTCCAAGCGACTGCGTTCCTGCTCTAATTCCTTCAACACTCCGGCGAAATCCGCCATCCTATTCCCCCTCACGTTGTTTGGAATAACTGCGTATCCATACTACGCGTAGGACCATGAATGTAGCTAGCCCCACGGCTTCGCTCTTCCCCAAACTTATTCGGTCTAGTTACTCCGCGCCAAAAATCCTAACCTGGAAGGGAACCTATCTCAGTGAAAGAGCTGTAGTGAAGGCGAAAAAATCAAAGGCGAAAATCCCGAACAATCGAGGAAGCGTAGCCAAAGCTACGTCGACGAAATTTTCGGGATTTGCAGCCAGATTTTTTCGGATGCCATAGGCGAGTTTCATTGAGATAGGTTCAAGTTCGTTGACAGCCTTTCCGACTCCCGCAGTCACCCCACAAATTCCAACTACCCATTCCAAAGGATATACATGCAACACGCCCAACTCATGTCCCACGTGGACACCGATATCGTCACCCGCGCCGAACTTCAAGTGCTGCCCTCGCCCGAAGTGACGCCGACCTTTCAAGCCCCAAGGACGAGGTCAGAAGTGAGCGTTCGTCGCAACTTCGGGCTGGGCAGGCTTCTTTTCGCTCCAATACTTTTTGCGTAACCCTTTTTTCAGGACCTTCCCGGTAGTAGTCTTTGGCAAGCTCTCCAGGAACTCGATCGACCGTGGGCACTTGAAGTGCGCAATACGAGAGCGGCAGAATTCGAGCAGTTCCGCCTGCGTCGGGTTTGATCCGGGTTTTGCTACAACCAGTCCCTTGGGCACCTCTCCCCATTTTTCGTCCGGGACCGGAATGACGGCAGCCTCGTAAACCGCGGGATGCGCCAGGAGCGCCTTCTCCACTTCCAGCGACGAAATATTCTCACCGCCGCTGACAATAATGTCCTTCTTGCGATCAGCGATGAGGATGCGCCCGTCCTCGCTGATTGTCGCCATGTCGCCGGTATGAAACCAGCCGCCGCGCATCGCGTCCGCCGTGGCGGAGGGCTGTTGCCAGTAGCCCAGCATCACACCATCGGAACGAGCGATAATCTCGCCCATGGTTTTTCCGTCGCGAGGAACATCGTTGTCCTCGAAGTCCACCACCCGAAGCTCCGCGCCTGGAATCGCGTACCCGGTCATCGCCCGTGCCACGTAAAGGTCTTCACCATCGAATTGCTCTCCCGGCTTTAGTTTGGCGGTGGAGAGTACCGGCGCAGTTTCCGTCAGGCCGTATCCTGCAAAACACGCGCAGCCAAACTTTCCCTCGGTTTCACGCACCAAGGTTGGAGACGACGCCGCCCCTCCGATCGAAATCCACTCTAGACTGCTCAAGTCATATTTTTGCCGGTCTGGTGAATTCACCAACGCCGTTGCCATGATGGGCACCAGGCTCAGCGAGTCGACGCGCTCGCGTTCGATCAGCTGGAAAACTTCCGCACAGGTAAAGCGCTGAAGCATGACATGCTTGCCGCCCACGAAGGTGACTGAATGGGCTGTCCCCCAACCGTTGGCATGGAACAGCGGAATGGTATGCAGATTTACGCTATCGGGCTTAGTAATAAACGTCATAACAACCGAGAGAGCGTGGAGATAAACATTTCTGTGGGTCAGCATCACACCCTTGGGAACGGCGCTGGTGCCACTCGTATAGAAAAGTTCGGCCAGCGAGTCTTCGGCGAACTCCATCACATCTGCTCGATAAGGCGTCGCCGCCGCGAGAATGTCTTCATAATTCCTGGACGAAAGCCAGGGGGCTCGGGGTGCGGCGTCGAGTATGAAGAAAGTCTGCACAGTTGAAACCTTCTGGCGAAAAGACTCCACGACCTCGAGGAACTCTTTTTCCAGAAAGAGCACGTTTACTCCGGCATCATTCAGGATGTAGGCCAGTTCCTGAGGAGCAAGCCGGAAGTTCAACGGAAGCAATACTGCGCCGGCTTCCAGTACGCCGTAATACGCTTCGAGAAGGCGATGGCAATTCAGGCTGAGAAATGCAACCCGGTCGCCCGCTTTCACCCCTGCTCCGCGCAGAGCACCGGCAAGGCGGCTGGCACGTTCAGCGAACTGCGCGTAAGTGAAACGATGGTGTCCACAAACCACCGCGGTCTTGCCGGGGAACTGCTGTTCGGCATAACGCAGGAACCGTACGGGAGTAAGCGGAATATTCATGGGCCTTCTCTTGCCGCTACCAGGCTGACTGACCTCCATCCACCACCAGCACGTGGCCGGTGACGTAGTTCGAGGCGTCGGAAGCAAGAAACACAGCCGCTCCTTTCAAATCGTGTTCATGGCCAAAACGCCGCAACGGAATGTGCGAGAGAAAAAGCTCCTCATAATGCTCCAGGACGCGGTTCGACATATCTGTGGGAAACCAGCCAGGAGCAATTGCATTTACCTGGATGTTGTGCCTCGCCCATTTGCAGGCCAAGTCCTTGGTAAAACTGATGATTCCACCCTTGCTGGCGTGATAGCCAATGGCGGGAAGTTCCGCAGGAGCCCTGCCCAGTCCCGCCACCGACGCAATATTAATGATCTTCCCCCGGGAGTTGCCGCCCCTACCTTGGCGGATCATGACTTTGCCCACCGCCTGGGCGCACAAAAAAGTCCCGGTCAGGTTCGTCTCGATGACCTTGTTCCAATCCTCGAGCCGCATCTCCTCGACCGGAGCACCCCAGGATATTCCCGCGTTATTGATCAGGACATCGATTCGTCCGAACTGGGAGAGAGTCGCTTCTACCATCTCCTCAATGCTGGCCGGGTTCTTAACATCGCAGCCCAGGGCAATGGCTTTGACGCCGAGGTGCCGCAATTCTTCGGCAGCCTGATGGCAGCGTTCCTCCTTGCGGGCGCACAGCACCAGATTGGCGCCCATTTCCGCCAGGCCCTCCGCCATTTGGCGGCCCAGTCCGATGGAGCCTCCGGTGACGATCGCAACGCGTCCGGTTAGATCGAAAAGTTGCTTCACATTCACGGTGGAATCCCGCGTGCTGGCGGCGGCCTCCTTCAACATGAAACCTTCTCCTTCTCGTTCTCCTTCTCAGGCCCGGCATCGCTTCCCGCACTTCCAGCCTGCTCGTTCAGAAATTCCAGAATGGCGCGGTGTGAAACTTCCGTCTGGTCAGTCGGGAAGAGATGGCTGGCATGCGGAATCATCACGAGCTTCGCACCTGGAATTCGCTCGGCGATTAATCTGCCGTTGCCCGGCGGCACCAGGCGGTCGGTCTCGCCATGGATCACCAGCGTGGGCGCGGCGATCCCGGAAAGCCGGCTATAGGCCTCCCATGCAAGTATTCCCTGCAACTGTGCCGTATATGCTTCTGGCCGCGGAAACCACGGCCGCCGAATCGCAATATCCTCATCAATCCGTTCCCGCGGAGTCGCCGAATCGTAGATGAACGGCACGGGCGCCTCGGCGGCCTGCTCCGGAGTCATTTTGTCGCGCGTCATCAGCATCTGGGCAGCTTCTGGTTCGGCGCGCACCGCGGTCGGCCCACCCGCCGCAGTGCAGCCCAGGATCAGGGATCGCACTCGTTTCGGGTATTGCAGCGCGAATTCCTGCGCAATCATGCCACCCATCGACACGCCGAACAGGTGGGCGGTCTCGATTCCGGCAGCATCGAGAACCGCTGCGGCGTCGGATGCCATCAACGCGATCGGATAAGGACCTGATGGCACATCGCTCCTTCCCACGCCACGATTGTCGAACGCGATGGTCTGATAGTGCGCCGCCAAGACAGGCCGGGTGCGATGCCACATATAAGAGGGGTAACTTAGTCCCATGATCAGCAAAACGGGGGTGCCGTGGCCTTGTTCGTCCCAATAAATCCTGGCTCCTTGATTTTCAACGAACGGCATTGAGTACTCCTTGGCGTGAAACAATAGCTTGCAGCCTTCGGGCAGTCTCCCGGCAAACGTCAGAACAAACCCGGCCCCTCGATACTAGAAAGTGACGCGAACACCGAACTGGATCTCACGCATGGGCAAGGCCGATGTAAAAGACAGTGGCGTACTCGCCGTATCCGTCCCCCCGCCCGCCAGGGCGCTACCGGGGCGAATCCCGTGCACGTTAAAAGTCGTGAACCCTGGCGTGAGGCCGAACAACGGGCTTACCTCGTTGTTGACACTGCCGAAGTTCGTCCGGTTTGCAATGTTGAATCCTTCCGCTGTAATCAGCAACTTAGCGTTCTCGCCTAGTTTGTGCTGCCAGGTCAGGCGTGCATCAAGGTCGACATAATTGTAGCCCAGACCCCTGTCGCGCGGCGCGCCGATGGGACGCTCATTCGTGGTGTGATTGTCGCCATTCACCTCTCCTCCCGCCAGCAGATTGAAAGGATGTCCGCTGTGGTAACTAAAGATCGGGGCTAGCTGGAATCCTGACAAGATACTCTGTTTCCAGGGGCTGTCGAACACGCCGGCGATTACCACTTTGTGCTGCTCATCAAACTCGGAGAGACTGCGGTCTAGGTTGATGTTTGTCGGATCCTGCGGCCCGTAGTCGCTGTTGAAATCTGTCGATGTGTCAAAGGCTTTACTATAGGTGTAATTCCCAAACAACGTGAAGTGATCGCTGAAGCGCTTTTTGATTTCCAGAATGCCGCCCTCGTAGAGGGCGTAGGCCTCAGAACTGTACGCGTTATTCTGGACCACCAGCGGATTCACAAAGCATTGTTGGGTATCACAGGGCAAGCCCCCGGGTTCAGTGCCGCCCAGCGGGTCAGCACCCGCTGCGGTCGTATTCCAGTTCCGGTACGAAACCTTCTGGCCGTTGGCGAGAGTTACCGTGGTGAACGGTGCCGGAAGGAGATTGGTATCGATAGCAACCGGCAGTCTTTGCGTGTGCGAGTAGATACCGCTGATAGAAACTGAGAACCCAGGTCCGATCTCACGTTCAATTCCAAACGAAGCCTGTTGGGCGATCGGGGGCCGATAGCCGGGTTGATTCACGAAAACCACTTGCAGCGGACCGACGGGACCGCTATTCGTAACATCGATGCCAAACGGGGCCACGGCAGCAGGCGTTATGCAGGCTGCATTTCCCGGAGCCGGGGTTGTGCACTGAATCAGTCCCTGCGCAAAGAGTGTCTGGAAAACCGTGGGTGCGCCCGCCAGACCAAGTGCCGGAACCCCGGCGATCGGATCGACATAAATAGAAATCTCCCGGTTGCAAGGGCTTGTGCCGCTGCCGGGGATGATCGGTACTCCGAACTGGGAGAACCCGCAGATCGAAGTCAGGTTTGCCACCTGGGCGGCGCCCCTGCTGTTTTCGACCGCAGACTTGTTCTTGTTCACCACTCCCAAACTCAAGTCCACGTCGGGAATCTGAACGTCAACCGGCCCGTAGAAGATTCCGTACCCTCCGCGCACCACTGTCTTGTGATTCTTGAAAGGGTCCCAGGCGAAGGAAACCCTGGGCGCAAAATCCTTCTTATAGGTGGTCAAAGGCGCAAATTGCGAGTCCAGTTCGTAGCGAAGGCCGTAGTTAAGAGTGAAATTTGGCCGGATGGTCCATGAGTCTTGTGCGTACAACGAAGTCAGCGGGCGGGTGTAATACGGATAGGTCGGATTGCCATAACCCTGTTGGAAAACCTCAGGGAGCCCGAACGATGACGATTGCAACGAACTGATGGACGCACCTGTCGCTATAGTTCCTCCGGCGCAGGGATTCGTAGCTGAGGTGGGAGCTAAGCACGGGCTGATCAAAAATCCGGGGAGCGAGCCGAACACAAAGCGGCCCGGGAAAAACGTGTGCGACTCGGTGTGATTGCCGCGGAGCAATTCCGAACCACCGAATTTGAACGTGTGATGGCCTCGGATGATGGTGAAATTGTCTGCGAACTCGTAGCGGCGCAGGATCGTTTTGTTGGGAATAAAAATGTTGGTTCCTAGATTGTTAATAAAGCCTGGGATCTGCAGTCCAACCTGGCCGGGCTCGTTGGGAATCACGTTAAAGCTGTAGTAATTCCACTGCACGCGGGCTTCGTTCGTCATGGCGGGAGTGAACTGGTGATACCAGGCACCCTGCAGGTTGTTGTCATAGGTGCGGATCGAACTGCCCGCCGAAAAGGCAGTCAGAGATTGCACGTCTGGGGATGCCTCCAAGTCATGTCCATACCGGTAGGTGAGGGAAAGCTGGTTGGTCGTGTTGAAGTGGTGATCCAGGCGACCCGACGCCAGGTATGAGTGCGAGTCGTATGGAAACACTCCACCCTGCGTCTCGAACTGGTTTACCAGGAAGCCATTAATTGCGGCCTGGCCCGGGGTCACGAACGGGTTCATTCCGGGGGTCGGGTTCACTGCCAAAATGCTCTGGAGAGCAAAGGCGCAAGTAGCGGGCGGCAGAATGACCGGCGGGGCCCCGGGTGGGGTGAGGCAAGTCACACTCGGCGCCGACGAAGTAGCGAGCGTGTCGACAACTGCCTGTTGCGCGAACCTCGGATCGTTCTGATTGAAGGGGTTCGTGGTTGCTGTCAAGGAGGGACCGGCGAATATCGAACTGTCGGTCAGAAGAGGAACGGAATTCTGCGAATTCTGCCGCAGGCCTTCGAACGAAACAAACAGGAAGGTCTTGTCTTTTTTGATGGGAAAGCCGATGGCGCCTCCGTACTGCTGGCGGCTGAGCGAATTCTTGATCGGACTTCCAGTAGAAGTAGTGTCGAAAGTAGAGAAGGTTGGGTCCGTCGCAAGGGCCGAGCTGAAGGCAAATGGATCGCGGGCATCCATGGCATCATTGCGGAAAAAGCCGTAGACGGTACCATGCAAGCTGTTGCTGCCGGACTTGGTCACAATGTTGATGGAGGCGCCCGTGGCTGCTCCCAGGTCGGCCGAGTAGTTGCTGCGGTTGATTTGGAATTCCTGCACCGCGTCCTGGCCTACGGTGAGGCGCACGCCGCCGCTGTCACCGCTGGTCTCACCGCCGTCCACCGTAATGTCGTTGCCTCTGCCGTTACTTCCGTAGAAGGAAAGACCGCTTTGTGGTGTTTGCTTGACTCGAAAATCCTGGTCACCTGCCAGCCGGGTGGAATCTGAAACACCGGGCGCGAGCAAAGTGAAAGTTAGGTAATCGCGACGGTCAATGGGCAGGTCGGTTATGTATTGCTGGCTTATTCTGTCGGCTTGACTTCCTCTTTCGGTTTCCACTACCGGCGGTTCGCTCGTCACCTCGAGCACCGTCGTCACCTGCGCGGGTCTCATGCGAAAGTCTGAAATGACCGTCTGCCCGATGGCGACCGGGACGCTTTTGCGAACATCTGTGGCAAACCCCGACCGAGCAGCGCTCACTTCATAGGTAGACGGGGATAACCCTGCTACCCGGTACTGACCTGCGCCATCGGTCACGACCGTGCGCTTCAGACCGATCTGCGTGTCGACGACACTGATGGATACCCCAGGCAAGACCGCACCAACAGAGTCGACTACGGTTCCAGTGATGTCTCCCGAGGTGCCGACGCCTTGCGCCTGGGCCACACTAGCTGCCAACAGCAAGCACACAAACGTACATGCGAGTGACTTCATCGGATTCTCCTTACGATGGTGTGGGGACTTCGCCAAATTAGTTCTGCGATTCCCAAAGCGGCCTAAACTCGAAGCCTGCCAGGTGCGGCGCCAACCCTAAAAGCCGTGATGCTGATCCAGCTGCCTCTTTCGTTCTCGATCAAAAATTCAAATCGTGCCCGACGAAACCGCAGATTGTGATAGTGAGTATCACATAATAGTCGCTAACGTCAAGAAGGGTAGTGGTCGGTACGATTTCGTACTGATCCACTACCCAAGAAGAAAACGTCAATATTCCCGAGGCGGCTCGCATGTTTGTGCGCTCCGATAGTGCAACGGAAGTGCAAGGTGGTGGTCGTTCGGGAATGGCGACGCGGCCCAGGACGAAACTCGACCTCGTCGGGCTCTGATTCCCGCCGCCAGCCCCCTAGGGAGTTAGGACGATCCGGCCGGAGACTTGGCCTTTCCGCAACAGATCCAGTGCCTCGTTGGCTTGGGAAAGAGGGCGCGCAACCACGTGGCAGCGTATCTTCCCGCCGGCAGCCATGGCAAGTACTTCGCGCAAGTCTTGTCGAGTACCGACAGTTGATGCGTGGATCCGGACTTCTTTAGCGGCCATCAAAATCGGCGGGAAACAGATGCTCTCGGCAGGCAATTCCACGACGAGCAGAGTGCCGGCCGGCCGCAGGCACGAAAAAGCCGCGTCATACGCTGCCTTCGAGGCGGAGGTGACCAGCGACACGTGGACTCCACCTTTGCGCCGCAACTGCCTCACCACATCCGTCGTGGCCGCATTGAGGGCCTCAGCGGCCCCGAACGAGCGGGCGAGTTCCAACTTCTCCTCGGAGATGTCGATCGCCGTCACCTCCGCGCCCAAGGCCCGTCCGAACTGCACAGCAAGGTGTCCCAGGCCACCTATACCGAAAACAGCCAGGCGCTGACCGGGCACAATCCCAGCGACTTTCTGTGCGCGATAGACTGTGAGTCCAGCACAAAAAAGCGGGGCGGCTTCGAGCGCAGAAAGATTATCTGGAATTTTCAGCGCGTGAGTTGCCGGCGCTTTCACAAATTCCGCGTAGCCACCATCCACGGTGACACCCGTGATCTTCTGCCTGCTGCACAGGTTTTCGTTTCCTTCACGGCAGAATTCGCACTCTCCGCAGCTCCAGTGAATCCAGGGCACGCCGACGTGGTCGCCGATTTGCAAATCCTGCACTGCTTCGCCCTTCTCCACTACCTGACCGGCAATTTCGTGGCCGAGAATCAGCGGCCTCTTCACGATTCCCGCCAGCTGTGTCCAATCCCCATCCGCCACGTGCACGTCGGAATGGCAGGCGCCACACGCCTCCACCTGGATCAAAACTTCATCCGCCTCGGGATGAGGACGTTCGACTTCCTCGATCGAGAGCGGCCTCTTGAAATCGTGCAAGATGGCGGCTTTCATTCACCTTAGCCTTGCAAGAACAGGGAGAGCATCTGGTCCGGGAACAATTACGGCTTAACACCGCGCAGGAAAAACTCCACGGCACTATCCACGCGCTCCGTGAGTTTATGGGGTCCTGTGAGGTCGACGGTCCACTGGCGGACCACGGTGTGGTAGAGGGCCTCCATGAATTCCGCGAGATGGACCACGGGGAACGCGCTCGTGATTTCGCCGCGTTCCTGACCCTGTGCCAGAATTTCCCGCAGCCGGCTCACCGCAACTCCCTCGAGTCCGCGCACCTCCGGAGAACGCACCGGATCCATCGCGCCCGACAGCACGACCGCTTTCCATAGCGGCCGGTCGGCTTCCGCTTCCAGCGCCATGGCGTGATACAGGCGATGCAAGCGCTCGGCCGTATCAGCCTTGGTGGAGAGTTCGGATTTGAGGCGCTCCGCTATGCATTCGAAGCCGCGCTTACCCACATCCCGTAAAACGGCGTCCTTGCTCGGGAAATAGCGGAAGAAAGTCGGCTGGCTG
The DNA here is from genome assembly GCA_050745885.1 of Terriglobales bacterium. Taxonomy (GTDB): domain Bacteria; phylum Acidobacteriota; class Terriglobia; order Terriglobales; family Acidobacteriaceae; genus JAIQFF01. Next base: position 8,075 of record JBOGLD010000191.1, on the reverse strand, counting down.
ATTTCGAGAATTTTCACGATGTCATCGACGCGAGTCTTCTCGTAGCCCTGTTTTCGGAACAATCGGATCGCTGTCTCGATAATTTGCTGACGAAGTCGCGCCTTCTTGCGTTCCCGAAGCCCTTGGACCTCATGGATCTGCGCCGGTACATTTCGCTTCACCAGTTCCCTGTGATTCCGGCCTTTTTGCGGTGCGGCGGCCTCAACACGAGCCATAGTCGTATGTTCTCCTGATCAGAGTTGCAGGACATGCTACCGGTTCGGTGCTCAAACCACCCGCACCGATTGTAACAATGAAGCTTCCATCGACTGTTCTCCCAAATCGTGATCCAAGAGCCAGTTCGACGCGGCCGGTGTGCAAGGTTTGTGTTCCATGTTGACGTTAGTGACTCATATCTGATATAGACTAACACAATTTGCGAAATGCGATCTTCGCAGATTTCCGGTGCGTTATCGCAACACTTTGACTCCGGGGAATAATGATGACAACTGCCGCGGCAACTCCTCTTCAAGTTAAAGGCGGCGCGTTCCTCATTGAGGATCGCTCGCCCAACGAAATATTCACGGCCGAAGATCTGAGTGAAGAACACCGTGCGATTGCCCATACGGTCGACCAATTCTGGACGAATGACGTGGAACCTCATCTCGAGGCGATCCGCCAGCAGACGCCAGGGGTCGCACTAAGCGTGCTTCGCAAAGCGGCCGAGTTGGGACTCGCCGCGATACCGATCCCCGAAGAATTCGGCGGCATGGAAATGGACCTGCCGTCTGTAATGATTGCGGGTGAGCATCTGGCCCGGGATGCTTCTTACGGGTCCTGGCACTCCTCCCACACCGGGATCGGCACCCTCCCTATTCTCTTCTTTGGCAACGAAGAACAGAAGCGAAAATATCTTCCCAAGCTGGCGAAGGTTGAGCTGTTGGCCGCTTACGCGCTAACCGAACCGCTGGCCGGCTCTGATGCTCTCGCTGTGCGTACCCGGGCCGACCTCAGTGCAGACGGCAAATACTACGTCCTCAACGGGCAGAAGATGTGGATCACCAACGGAGGTGCGGCAGACCTGTTTACCGTGTTCGCTAAAGTAGGCGGCGAGAAGTTCACGGCGTTCCTGGTGGAGCGCAGCTTGCCTGGTGTGAGCAGCGGCGCCGAAGAACACAAGATGGGCATCAAGGGCAGCTCAACCACGGCTGTGTATTTTGACAATGTCCGGGTTCCGGTCGAAAACGTGCTTGGCGAAATTGGGCGCGGGCACATCATCGCGTTTAACATCCTGAACATCGGCCGATTGAAACTCGGTCCTGGGGCCGTGGGTGGCGCAAAGAACGTGCTTGCCATATGCTTGAAATACGCCAAAGAACGCAACGCATTCGGATCGGCGATCGCCGAGTTCGGCGCCATCAGGCACAAGCTGGCGGAGATGGCGATTCGCACGTTCGCGGTGGAATCCGTGGTGTGGCGCGTGGTGGGACTCATCGAGAGTCAACTGGCGCAGTCCGCTCACGATAAGCAGGCGGATTCACAGACCGAGCTCAAAGCGGTGGAAGAGTACGCCGCAGAGTGCTCGATGATTAAGGTGTATGCCTCCGAGATGCTGGACTACGTTGTCGATGAAGGAGTACAGATCCACGGCGGCTATGGCTACCATCAAGATTACGCGGTGGAACGGGCTTACCGGGATTCACGAGTGAATCGCATCTTCGAGGGGACGAACGAGATCAACCGGCTCCTCATAACCGGAATGCTGCTGAAACGCGCTGCTCGTGGGCAATTGGCGCTTATCGCCGCCGTTCAAGCGGTATTCAGCGGGCCTGGCAAAGGGACCACAGCGTCTGCCAGCACCGACACGGACGACGATGCCCGGCTGGTTCACAGCGCGAAGAAGATTGCACTATTCTCGATCGGGATTGCCTATCAAAAATACGCGGCGGAGTTGGAAAAACAGCAAGAGGTCGTGATGAACATTTCCGACATCGTCATGGAGGTTTTCGCCATGGAGTCGAGTCTGCTTCGAAGTCGCAAGCTCGCAGCCTCGGGCACGGGGACGAATGCCGCCGACATCTGCGCCGTGTTTCTGCGCGATGCCATGGACCGAGTAGAAGTCTCGGCGCGAAATGTCATCGGCGCCTGCTCGGCTGGCAACGCCCTGCGGGAGAATATGGCGACTCTACGCGGCTTTGCCAACTACGATCCAATCGATGCAGTCGCGCTCCGGCGCAATATTGCCGGCCGCCTTCTGGCCGCTGGGCGCTACACCGTCTGACAGTGAGGATGAGGCGCCTCCGGCTATGGCTATTGCTAACCCAGTCAACCGCCAATGGCGGCTCAAATCGCGGCCCACGGGGCTCATCAAAGCTGACAACTTCGAGCTTGTGTCCCAACCCATGCCGGAGCCGGGGGAAGCGCAACTCCTGATTCGCAGCGTGTATCTGTCGCTGGATCCAGCGATGCGCGGCTGGCTGATTGACCGTCCGTCCTACGTTCCCCCCGTGCAGATTGGCGAAATCATGCGCGGACTGGCTGTCGGAATAGTGGAGAAATCTAACCATCCAACATTTGCCGCCGGGGACCGAGTCCAAGGGATGTTCGGCTGGCAAGAGTATTTGGTCTCTAATGGTGAAGGTGTGACCAAGTTGCCGGAAAGCGGACTTCCACTTTCGGCTAGCCTTGGACTGTTTGGACTGGCTGGGTTAACCGCCTACGCTGGACTTTTGGAAGTGGGACAGCCCAAGGGCGGCGAAACTCTCCTTATCTCCTGCGCCGCAGGTTCGGTCGGATCACTCGTCGGCCAGATCGGCAAGATCAAGGGACTTCGCGTGGTCGGCATCGCCGGAACCGACGAGAAGTGCAATTGGCTGCGGGAGGAACTCGCTTTCGACGGCGCCGTGAATTATAAAGACACCGACTACAAGAAACAATTAAAGGCCGCGTGTCCGAATGGAGTGGATATTTATTTCGAGAACGCTGGGGGAGAAATCCTGGAAACCGCGCTCTACCTCATGAATACCTTTGGCCGCGTGGTGGTTTGCGGGATGATCTCGATGTACAACGCCACAGAATCAGTCCCCGGGCCGTCCAACTTGGCGTTGGTAATCAGCAGGCGGCTCAAGATCCAAGGTTTCCTCGCAATTGATTACTCTTCGAAAGCGAAGGAAATGGTGAGTAACTTTACGCAGTGGCACAGCTCAGGCCAGCTGAAGTATCGGGTGGATATCGTCCGCGGTCTCGAGGCTGCACCGGTGGCGATCAACAAATTATTCGATGGTTCCAACAATGGAAAACTAATGGTTCAACTCTCAGACCCTCCCGCCTCAATTTAGCGCTCCGGGTTTGAGATGAGCTTTTTCTCCGCTCTCGTCAATCACAATGTTCTCGACGCGTATCTCTCTATATAATATAGATCGTCAGCCACCGCATCCGACACGTCGGAGTGAGCTAGCTTGGCCCGCACCGCCGTCTCCCGCAGCGAGTAACCTCGTGCTACATGCAGCAGTAGCGTACGCAACAGCACCCCGGGCGACGAAAATTCACGCAACCGCTCAAATGCACCCGATTGCAGCGCCATTTCTTGCCATCCGGTCGGAAACAATGACGTCAGCACGCTCCAATTATCATCGGCGATAGTCATGCGCTAAGGATAGGCTCTCGCCCACAAGGAACGACGGCCCGGCCGGGCCAACAAGGAAGGGCAGCCTTCCGCGGGGCCGGGGGGAAGGGCGCATGCCCAGTAAGTACAATGTTCATAAATCAGTGCCTAATGTACATCCAATGATATACTCGGAGCGGAGATCCTCTCATGGCGACCACCAGCAAACGATCACACAAACACTTTCGATTAGACTCGATCAAGATTAAGCGTGCCCAGAAACTGCTGCGTGCTGATACCGAAACGGATGCCATCGAGCGTGCGCTTGATTGGGTCATTGCGGAACATGAAAAGAATCGATTGACTCTTGCCGCGAATGACCGGTTCGTGAAAAGTGACATTGAGATTAAAGATGTCTACGGCACATTGGAGGACTAGATGCAGCCCGTGTGACCTGCCCCCCAACTTTAGTCCAAGGATAATGAGACTTTCTCCGGTGCTCTTTGACTCCTCGATGTACATTTCGGCGTTACGCACGGGAGAGGGGGCGGCGCTAATGCTCAGGCGGCTAGCGGCCGGCGCACCGGTGTGGCTCAGTTCGGTCGTGCTCGAAGAACTGTATGCTGGTGTGAGCGCGCGGCCCTGGCATGTGGTCGAACGGCTAGAGCGTGATTTCGACCGATCCAAGCGTATCCTGGTGCCCAATCTCAGTGACTGGACTCAAACGGGTAAAGTGCTCGCCCGGCTGGCGGCCAAGTACGATTATGAGCAAATTGGACGCGGGCGGCTGACCAACGATGCGCTCATCGCGATGAGTGCGGGTCGGTTGGGCATAACTGTGATAACCGCCAACAAACGAGATTTCAAGAAGCTGGCCGAATTCCGTCCTTTTCGGTGGCGGGTGAATAATCCTCAAAGCACTTAGAATCGACCATTGTGCAAGTGTTCGTAGCCGAAACGAAGCCAACAACAGGTCATGTTTTCAGATGGGCGATAGTGCGCGTAGATGCCAAGAATGCGCACTCAAACACATCTACGCGCACAAAAATCGGAGCGAGCCCGGAATGATCGGCCAGCAGTGCGGCTCACGGTGCCGTCCACCCGGATGAGCAAGAGCTTGTGCGGGATCTTCTCCAGCAGAGTCGAGAGCTCTTAGACCGGATGCAAGCTGGCTGAACGGATGGGGGCGTCACGGCGCATGGGGTTCATCCCCCAGTTTTTGAATTGCGATCGGCGTCTGGTCGGCTCAGTGTTGCCCGCGGTTCGGATCGCAGCCAGGAATCGGGGTCTCAAGCACACTCAAATTACGAACCGAAGCCAACCCGTACTCCTGCTTCGAAACAGAGGATGTGCGCGTGGATGCCAAGACTACGGTGCGGCAAACTAGCGCTCGCGGCCGACGAATGTGGAACGCCTGTGCAAAACAGTGTCTTTGCCATCTAGGCGTGCAACAATGCGCGCACAATCAGTCGATTAGGCGGTCAGCATGAAGAGCAACTGTGTTCATCTTTTGCACCGAAAAGCGGCATTGACAATGAACTCCTAACCATTTAACTTTCGCACCGTCGACGATCGAAAGGACTGGCTGAAATAAAAATTAGCCAGTCCGAAGTAGATTGGGTGATCGGCTTGGCAGGGCAACCGGTTGAGCCCCAAACCCGAAAAAACCGACAACTCTGCGAGGAGTGGTTGGGGTTTGGAACTGCGAAAGCAGTGATCGCATCAGGGGCCGTGATGGTGCATGCTTCCACGCTGTTGGCTTCCTTCGCAAGAAGCAAGCGGCTAGAGCATAACCAATGTCACGGCCTTTTCAATTGCGCCAGTTCTCCCTCTCTCGATTGCCTCCCAGGTCGTGCGGTTAAAACATCACCATCCCTCTAGCCCTAAGGTCGTAAGAGGAGAGGTCGAAATGAAGGAACAACTAGCAAGCGTCGTCTTACAAATGCATAAAGCCGGTGTGTCATGCTCGGAAGCGGTGCGCGAGTTTCAAAAGGCTTTCATCCTCACCGTGCTCAAGGATCAAAGAGGGAATCAGTGCAGAGCCGCCGAAAAACTTGGGATACATCGGAACACGCTACGCCGCACGATTCGAGCACTCCAGATCGACATCGGTCCTACACGAGGGACTGGGAAACGTCAACCACCGCGGTCGGACCTTCCAATTTCGCGACGACGGGCCTCGTAGTTACGGCCCTTAGTCCCTCTCCACTTCCCGCGTAAACTGCCGCTGGTGGTGTTCGCCCGCAAGCGCCTTGTTGAGATCCAGTACTTTCACACTGTCATTAGCGACGAACCTCGCCGCTTCGAAGTTTGCTACTCCCCGTTACCGAAAGACTGATGAGAAATCCGACTAACTTTTCGGTTGCAGATCCCAATCGGACAGCATCCTGTGCTCTGTTACAATCCCGACCCGGGTGGGGGAACACTTTGGCCAACTTGTCAGGAATTGTGAGGCAATTGAAGACAGAACGTGACCGAGTGCAGCAGCAGTTATCCGGATTGAATGCGGCACTTGAGGCGTTCGCAAGGATCTACCGAAACGGCTCCCAACCTCGCCGCAAGATGTCGGCCAAGAGACGCGCAAGCATTGCCGCCGCTCAGAGGGCACGCTGGGCAAAAGTCAAGGGACAGAAGAATATCGTTACTGCAAAGGCCCCTAAGCCAGTCAATCGTGCCATGTCAGCATCGACTCGTCGCAAGATCGCGGCGGCTCAACGGGCGAGGTGGGCGAAAGTGAAGGCGAAGCAACAGAAGAAGGCTGCCTAATGAAACGCGTCCGGAGGTGTTATGACTTCCCAAGCAGTTAAGCTGAAGGTCACGGCCAGCGTGGTGAGAGACTGTACATTCTGGGCCGAAGATGACGGTTGGGGCACTACCTATCGGGAGGCGCAGTGGTACTCCTTCGGGCTGTCAGGAGACCAGAAGGGAAGAAGTTGATGGACCGATTCGATTACAGTCAACAGCGCCGTGGTATCAAAGTCCCGCTGTCGAGTGTGCCCGGCCCATCTGTCTAGTTTGTCCGGAGTTTCGACGGTTGGACTCAATAAAAACGCCAACCCTGTTCGTCGGCATGGGTTCCGCAAACCAGTATCCCTGGGCTGAGCCACAACCGGCCAACGCCAACAGTTGATGTTGATCAGCTGTTTCCACCCCTTCAGCGACCACTTTAAGATCTAGATTACGCGCCAGCCCGATGATGGTCTTAACGATGGCGTAGTTTTCCGCATCCATCGTCTTAACGAACGACTGATCGATTTTCAGGGTGTCGACCGGAAAACGACGGAGATAGCTCAGAGAGGAATATCCGGTGCCAAAATCGTCAATACTCAGCTTCACTCCTAAAGTCCGTAGCTGCGACATGGTTTGGCCGGTCGCGGCAACGTCGTTCATGGCCAAACTCTCGGTGAGTTCGATGGTTATGCACTGGGGATCAACCGCACTCTCTTCAAGTGCATCTTTGACGTGCCCAATAAAACCGGCATGTGAGAAATGCTTTGAACTGACGTTGACGCTGACATATAATGGCGGGTCAGCCGGATAGTGGTGTCGCCACCTCGCCGCCTCTAAGCACGCCTTCTTTAAAACCCAAACGCTGATAGGAACAATCAGGCCGCACTGTTCTGCTACCGGGACAAAAGTGCTTGGTGGTATCGAATTCAATCCCGACGGTTGCCACCGCAAGAGCGCCTCGAAGCCCTGTACTGCCCCCGTATCTACCGAGACGATTGGTTGGAAGTGTAGTGTCAGTTCTTCATTCTCGAGAGCATTTCTCAGCTTGGATTCTAGAAGAAGTCGACTCATGACTTGCTCGTGCATCGTGCGGTCAAAGAGCTCTATGCAAGCTTTGCCTTGGTTTTTCGCACGATACATAGCGATATCGGCATTCTGAAGCAGCGCTTCCGCAGATATCTTTGGTGATGTGAGCGCGATGCCAATTGACGTGCTCTTGAAGATCTCAAGTCCCTCCAGTAGGAACGGCTGTGTAAATGAAGACTGGATTCTCTCGGCTACACGTATGGCATCGCTCGGGTCAGTGACGTCCTCCACTAGAATCGTAAACTCATCTCCACCCATCCTGGCTATTGTGCCGTCGCTGCGCATGCATGCCCGTAGTCTGCCGCTCACTTCTTTGATTAGAAGGTCCCCGGTTGTGTGGCCATAGCAGTCGTTAACGACCTTGAAGTCGTCGATATCAATGAAAAGGACGGCAGCGGTTTCATGTGAATGCCTTTTCATCCGATCCACGACGCTTTGCAAACGTCCCAGAAACAAGGCCCGGTTTGGAAGGCCGGTGAGCGCATCGTGGGTGGCGTTAAAAAGTAATTGTTCCTGAGCATGTTTTCGTTCTGTTATATCTCGGGCATTGTAGACAATGCCGCCGACATTCTTCTGCTGAATCAGGTTTCGAACAACACACTCGAAATACAGCCACCTTCCGTCTGCATGTCGTAGTCGGAGCTCTACCATCGGGTTCTGTCCACAGGCTCCCGAC
>JBOGLD010000190.1:0-32023 GCA_050745885.1 Terriglobales bacterium | reverse complement strand
ATGGCATGAAGTACTTTCTGGGGGCCGTCGGCATTGTGACCCTCTTTCTGGGCGGTCTGGGCGTGATGAACGTCATGATGGTGGCGGTGCGGGAAAGGACCCGCGAAATCGGCGTGCGCAAGGCCCTGGGGGCCAAGGCCAGCACCATCCTCAAGCAGTTTTTTATCGAGGCCCTGCTGATCGCATTTCTTAGCGGCGCCATCGGCATGGGAGTCGCGTACGGCATTTGTTTCCTGGTGAACCTGATGCCCATGCCGGATTTCTTTGCCGGCCTGGTGGCGACCTGGCAGTCCGGCTTGGGGGCTTGCGCCTTGCTGGGGATCATCGCGGTTTTCTCGGCCTTGTATCCGGCGCGGAGGGCGGCGTCGATCGATCCCATCGAAGCGCTGCGTTATGAGGCCGGAGGGTGAAAAGCCTGGGTCTTGGTTTGAAGCATGCTGACTGAAATCTTTCTCGAAGCCTGGGTTGCGCTGAAACGCAACTACACCCGCAGCCTGCTGACCATGCTGGGCATCGTATGGGGCATTGCCACGGTTACCCTGCTGATCGCGTACGGCAGCAGTTTCCGCCGCATCCTGGTGGGCGGGTTCGACGCCTTCGGCAAGAGTGTCACCATCTGCTGGCCGCAGCAAACCAGCGAGCAACCCGGCGGACAGCGTGCCGGCAAGAAGGTGCGGTTCGAACAGGCTGACCTCGACATCGTCAAGGAAATGGCTCCTCTGGTGAAACACGTGTGCCTGGAAACCGTAGATCGTCCCGGGATCGCCTATGGCGAACGGATGGTCGGGACGGCAGCGATACGCGGGGTTTGCCCGGAATATGGAGAGATGCGCAACGAAGTTCCGTCCCAAGGCCGCTGGATTTCCGCCGGCGACGAACTGGAGCGCCGGCGCGTGGTCTTTCTGGGCGGCCGGGTCCGCGAGCAACTGTTCAGCGGCCGGCCCGCGGTGGGCGAGACGGTGCAAATCGGCGGCGTGCATTTCACGGTGATTGGGGTGATGGCCCGCAAGATCCAGCTGAGCAACTATTTCTCCAGCGACGACGATTCCGCCTGGATTCCTTACAGCGCCGCCGGGGATGTATGGAACACGAAGTATGCCGCCGTCATGGTCTTCGAGCCGATTGCGCCCCAGTTCGAGAAGCGCGCCCAGGCCCAGGTGCTGGCCGCCATCGCCACCCGGCAGCAGTTTTCGCCCACCGACAAGAAGGCGATTGTGATGTTCGGACGCGATGAGTTCCGTCCGGTGATCGACGGCCTCACCATCGGGCTGCAAGTGTTGCTCACGTTTGTAGGCGCGTTGACCCTGGGCATCGGCGGCGTCGGAGTGATGAACATCATGCTGGTATCGGTGGATGAGCGCATCCGCGAGATCGGCCTGCGGCGGGCGCTGGGCGCCAAGAAATGGCAGATCAAACTCCAGTTCCTGGCCGAAACCCTGCTCCTCATGCTCCTGGGCGGGGCCGTCGGCGTACTGCTTTCTTACGCCATTGCCGCTGCCGTGGGCACGCTGCCCCTCATGGGGCCGCTGTTTGAAGACGACTCCGGCAAAGCTGACATCCACTTGAAGATTTCCCTGGCCACGGTCATGGTTTCCACACTGGTGCTGCTGGTCGTCGGAGTCGCCAGCGGCCTGGTGCCTGCCCTGCGCGCCTCGAAGCTGGACCCGGTGGAGGCGCTGCGCTATGAGTGAGCCAGCAAGTTCCGGAATATCAGAATCCCATTGACCCAACTCCGGCTTCGCAGTACCTTGCTGCGAACCGCCGTCTTCCGAGGTGCGATTTGCCGATTTCTGCCGTGGATGCGATTACTCCGGCCTTTGAGCATGCCCGCCAGCAACTGGTGCGGCCTTTCCGGGTCAGCCAGTGGGCCAAACTCGGGCTGGTCGGTCTGCTGGCAGGTGAAATGAGCTCGGGCGGGGGAGGCTGCAATCCCGGCGGTTTCCGGATCCCCACTTTTCCCAACCACTCCCAGCATCTTCTGCAAGCCGCCCTGCCTGCCAATCCCATGGTCTATGCTTCTCTGATCGCGGTGCTGATCGTCGCCGGGTTCGTGCTGATGATCTTGTTCCTGTATGTGAACAGCGTAATGCGCTTCGTGCTGTTCGACAGCGTTGTGGCCAAGGAGTGCCGTATCGGACAGAGTTGGATGCGGCGGCAGGGCCCCGGGCGTCGTCTTTTTCTCTGGCAGATTCTCCTGTTTCTGGTGTCGGTGGTGGGTCTCACTATTCTGATCGGAATCCCGGCGGGTTTCGCTTTCCTGGTCGGCTGGCTCCGGGCGCCCAAGGAGCACATGATTCCGTTGATTCTGGGCGGCATGGTTCTGTTTTTCCTGTTTCTGCTTTTCGTGGTCACGCAGTTGGTGGTCCACGTCATGACCAAGGATTTTGTGGTCCCGCAAATGGCGCTGGAAGAAATCAGCGCGCTCGAAGGCTGGCGGCGGCTGTTGCCTCAGATCCAGCGGGAAAAGGGCGGCTATGCCGCTTACATTGGAATGAAGGTGGTGATGGCCATCGGCGCCGCCATCGTTCTCGGCATCGTTTCTGCCATTGTGGCTTTGCTGTTCCTGATTCCGATCGGCGGACTGGGCGCGGTCGCCGTAATCGCAGGCATGGCGGCGGGTCTGACCTGGAACCTTTACACCATTACGCTGGTTGTCGTGGTGGGGGCGATTGCGCTTTTCTGCCTGCTGTATCTGATTTCTCTGATCTCGGTGCCGGCGGTGGTGTTCTTCCCGGCTTATTCCATCTATTTTTTCGCTTCGCGTTATTCTCCTCTGGACGCGCTGCTGCATCCCGCGCTTCCACCCGCAATGCCGCCGCCTCCGCCCGATCCGCCGCCGCTGTTGCCGACGCCTGAACCGATCGGATGATGTCCTGCCCGGTTTGAACCCAGCCGCCCACCGGCGGAACTCGGAAGCCATACGGAGTGTCTAATCCTTTCAGACACGCGCGTGCCTGAGAGGAGCAAATCTGTATGGCGTTCTCCATGGCAGGCGGTGGTCCGTCCCGGCCCGAAATCAACGTTACGCCGTTGATCGATGTCCTTCTGGTGTTGATCATCGTGTTCATGGTGATCGTGGCCACATCGAAGGAGTACGAAGTCGACGCCCTTCTTCCCCAACCGGCGACCGCAGATCAACCTCATCAGAACGAGCGCACCATCGTGATTCAAGTCATCTGGAGCGCGCAGAGCCCGGTTCCTCTGCTCAAGATGAATCAGGAAAGCGTGGCCTGGGAGCAGCTGGAGCCGAACCTGGAGCGCATCTTCCTTGGCCGCGCGGAAAAGGTCATCTACGTCAAGGGGGATGAGAGTCTGGATTTCGAGTATGTGGCGCAGGTGATTGCCGAAGCTCACAATGCAGGAATAACCCGGGTGGCCTTGCTGATCAAGAACGATTGACCACCTGTTGTCGCTGGCCCATCGGGCGGTACAAAGGGGGTTACGCCAGCCTGCCGGGCACGCTATAATAGGCAAGGAATGTTACCCGATGCGCTATCAGAAGCCCAATTCGCACCTGCCCGTGTGCTGGCTCCATTTTCTGGTGTGCCCGCGCCGTTATCTGGCGGTGTTGCCCTCGCAAGCGCGTCCCAGCTTGTTCGGTAGCGACTAGTTCGTTCATCTTCCCAAATAATGTGGTTTAGGGCTGGCTCCCGCCTTTTTCGGCGCGACCGCCCTCAGCCGACGACCGAAGATTAGACGACCGCTTTCCGGAGGATCCAATGACCACCAAGACTCTTGCAGGACCCAAAATCAAGACCGCCCTGCCCGGCCCCAACGCCAAGCGCGTTCTTTCGGGCGATGAAAAGTACGTTTCGCCCTCTTACACCCGCTCTTACCCGCTGGTGGCAAAACATGGCCGCGGCATCGTAGTCACGGACGTGGACGGGAATGAATTCTTCGATTTCTCCGCCGGCATTGCCGTGACCTCTACCGGACACTGCCATCCCGATGTGGTTGCTGCCATCCAGAAGCAGGCTGGCGAACTGATCCACATGTCGGGCACCGATTTTTACTACGAGAGCATGGTGACACTGGCGGAGCGGCTGTCCAAAATCGCGCCCATGCCTGGGCCGCACCGGATTTACTACGGCAACTCCGGTGCGGAGGCGGTCGAAGCCGCGCTCAAACTGGCCCGCTATCACACCAAGCGGCAGAACGTGATTGCCTTCCTGGGCGCATTTCACGGTCGCACCATGGGAGCGCTCTCGCTGACTGCCTCCAAGCCGCAGCAGAAACGCCGCTTCGGCCCCGGGGTCCCGGGTGTGACCCACGTCCGCTATCCCGATGTCTATCGCGGGTGCGAAGGCGGCGCGCAGGATGCCGAGGCGTTCGCGCTGGGCTGCGCCCGCTTCATCGAGGACAAGCTGTTCAAGACGATCCTGCCGCCCGAAGAAGTAGCGGCCATTTTCGTCGAGCCGGTGCAAGGCGAGGGCGGCTACGTCGTCGCCCCTACCGTGTTCATGCAGGAGCTGCGTCGGATTTGTGACAAGTACGGCATTTTGCTGGTGGCGGATGAAGTCCAGAGCGGCGCTGGCCGAACCGGCAAATGGTGGGCCATCGAGCACACCGGAGTGCAGCCCGACATCGTATGCATGGCAAAGGGCATCGCTTCCGGCATGCCGCTGGGCGTCATGATGAGCCGCGCCGACATCATGGACTGGGCTCCGGGTTCGCACGCTTCCACCTTTGGCGGCAACCCGGTCTGCATCGCGGCCGCGCTGGCCACGCTCGATGTCATCGAGAAGGAACACCTGCTGGCGAACTCCACCGAGGTGGGCAACCACATGCTGAAACGCATGGCGGACTGGCCGCGCAAGCATAAACTGGTGGGCGATGTGCGGGGCCGCGGGTTGATGGTGGGCGTTGAAATCGTCAAGGACAAGAAGACCAAGCAGTATGGCGCGGACGAACGCGACCGCATCATCGAGCTGGCGTTCGAACGCGGCGTCCTGTTCCTGGGCTGCGGCCCCAGCACTATCCGCATCGCCCCAGCGCTGGTGGTCAGCAAGGAAGAAGCCGACGTCGCGGTCGATGTGCTCGACGAATGCATCGCTCTGGCCGGGTAAGTCTGTGTGGAGCGGGCGCCCCCGCCCACTGCCTTTGACGTTGGTGTTGGTAGAAACACCACCGGCTCCGGGTCAGCGATGAAAGGCCGCGTTACTGCCGATTGACAGCGTCGCGCGGGCGAGGGCGCCCGCGCCACATTGTCATTGTCAATTTGAGGATTCGATGCATAACGGAACCATCGAACGTATCTACATCGCCCCCGCTGCCGAGGCTCCCATGCTTTCCGTGAATGAAGTTGTCGCCATTCCCGGAGTCGGGTTGGAAGGAGACCGGTACGCCTTGGGCCAGGGGACATTCTCCAAGCCTGAGCCAGACTTCGAACTGACTCTGATCGAAGCCGAAGCCATTGAAGCGCTGCAGCGCGAATATAACGTGGAACTCTCTCCCGGGGAGGCGCGGCGCAATCTGGTCACACGTGGAGTCGCGCTGAACCATCTGGTAGGACGGGATTTCCAGATTGGCGAGGTCAAAGCTCATGGCATTCGCCTGTGCGAGCCTTGCGATCACCTGCAGCGCCTGACGGGACGTCAGGTGATCAAGGGATTACGCCATCGGGGCGGACTGCGCGCGCAAATCCTGGCTCGAGGCGCCATCCGGGTCGGGGACTTGCTCAGCTCATAAGGACTAGCACTTGTGGGTTTCTCCTTGACACTACAACTGGGTGGAGCGAAACTCCGAATTAGAGATCTCTCTAAATTTTTGCATGGATTATTACTCCATCCTGGACAACAGTCCTTCCCAGGCGGGGCCGGAACCTGTCCCGCCGAATCTTGTCTCGTCGAATCTCGTCTCTTCTGACCCCGCCCTTTCAAATCATGCAGCCCCAGTGGCGGTTGTGCACCAGGCCTTGCGCTTTCCCGGCGAAGACGGAGGCAAGTCCCTGAGCGCGATGGCGCAGCGGGACCTGGATGCCACGCTGCAGTTGCTGGCGGAGCGGGCCCAATATATTACCGGAGCGTCTGGAGCAGCCATTGCGTTGCGCGAAGGCGAAACCATGGTGTGCTGTGCCAGTTCCGGGCCGTCGGCGCCAGAGCTCGGAGCGCACCTGCAGACTGATTCAGGCCTATCGGCGGAGAGCGTGCGCACCCGCCAGATTTTGCGTTGCGACGACGCCGAGAACGATCCGCGGGTAAACCGCGATAGTTGTCGCGCGTTCGGCATTGCGTCCGTGGTGGTGATGCCCCTGGTACGCGGGGAGGAAGTGTACGGCGTGTTCGAACTACTGTCTGGCCGGCCCCGCGCTTTTGAAGAACGGGATTTTGTGGCCTTGGCCCGCCTGACAGAAATGATACAGACGGCGGTGGAACACGCGGAGGCGGCCAGACGCGCGGAAAAGGAACTGGGACAGCCTGGGATTGATGGCGCAGTCATGTCGGAGACTGGGCCAGAGCTTTTGGCCTACCAACTGGGCAGTAGTCTTGCGCAAACTGAAGAGGGGACGCCAGAGACCGAGCCAGGAACCGAGGCAGGGTCCGAAACTGAGATCCGGACCGAGACCGAGTACGAGACTGGGAGCGAGATGGCGACCGCAGCCGTGGCCAGAACGCCAGCGATAAATGGGCCATCTGATGCCACGCCGGCGCTGGTGGTGATCCCTTCGCCGGGAGAGACCACCGAGCTGGCGGTCGATGCTCACGGCCAGCAGGCGGAATCAGAACTGTCCGCTCAGATCACAACCATCGCGTTTGGGAATCTCCGAAGATGCGAAACTTGCGGGTTCCCTGTATCCGAGGGCCGAAGGCTATGCCTGGATTGCGAGGCGGCCACCCCGGACGCAGACGCCAGTGTGTCCAACCCTTCCGAATTCTTCGGTGAACTCGATGATTCCGACCCCAGTTGGGTGCGAGCTCACGGGTATCTGATCGCGACCGCGCTCATCGCCGCAGCGACCATCGCGCTCCTGCTCTGGCGGTTCTAGTGAGACCTTGATTTTCAGCAGTCCCAACCCTGAACAAAAACAGTCGAGACTGCGTACCTTCCTACGTCGTTGGTCTCTCTATTTTTCGGGTGCCGCTCTCGGGATAACAATTGTTGAGCACTGTCTAAACCCGCCTTCACATTGACTTGCCGTTGGGCGCAGCCTACCATCGGAAAATCATTTTGGAGCTTCCTGGTTGATCACAGACGAAACCATCTCTCACTACCGCATTCTGCACCAGCTTGGCGGCGGGGGCATGGGGGTGGTGTATGAGGCGGAGGACCTCAACCTCGGCCGGCACGTGGCGCTGAAGTTCCTCCCCGTTGAACTGGAGAGCGACCCGCTGGCGATGGAGCGCTTACAGCGCGAAGCCCGGGCGGCATCGGCCCTGAACCACCCTAATATCTGCACTATCTATGAGATCGGGCAGGCCGGCGGCCGCTATTTCATCGCCATGGAACTACTGGAGGGCCGAACCCTCAAACAGCGGATCGGAAAGCAGCCGCTGGAGATGGAAGTGCTGATCGAGTTAGCCATCCAGATTGCCGATGCGCTCGAGGCGGCTCACTCCAAGGGCATCATTCACCGTGACATCAAGCCCGCCAACATCTTTGTTACCAACCGCAACCAGGCCAAGGTGCTGGATTTCGGACTGGCGAAAAAGACGGTCAAGGCGGGAGCCGTACCGGGCGGGGATACCGCGGGGTCCGAGGTAACCGTGGATGAGGAACTGCTCACCAGCCCAGGCTCCACCGTCGGAACCGTAGCCTACATGTCTCCCGAACAGGCGCGAGGCAAGGAACTGGATACGCGCACCGACCTGTTTTCCTTCGGCGCGGTGCTTTATGAGATGACAACGGGCGCGCTGCCTTTTCGCGGCGACACCTCTCCCGTTATCTTCGAAGCCATTTTGAACCGTCCCCCGGTATTGCCGGTACGTCTGAATCCTGATGTGCCACTGCAACTGGAAGAGATCATCACCAAACTGCTGGAGAAAGACCGTGACCTGCGCTACCAGAGCGCTGCAGAAGTGCGGGCGGACCTGAAGCGACTGAAGCGCGACACCGACTCCGGCCTGATTTCGGCAGCCTCGAGTTCCGCCACGCTGCGGGCGCCGCGCGACCGGAAGCCGGGCCGGGTCTGGAATCTGGTGGTCATGGCTATTGTGGCGGCGGCCGTGGTGGGACTGGCGATGACGCTCTTCCTGCGCCGGACCCGGGCGGTGATGTCGGAGCGCGACGAGATTCTGCTCACCGATTTTGTCAATACCACGGCCGACCCGGTTTTCGACGGCACGCTCAAGAAGGCGCTGGCCGTCGATCTGGAGCAGTCACCCTATTTGAATGTCTTTCCCGAACAAAAGGTGAGGCAGACCCTGCAGTTCATGGGACGCTCGCCGGATGAGCGCATCACCAGCGATGTGGGACATGAGATCTGCCAGCGTGCCGGCATCAAAGCCATGCTGACTGGTTCGATTGCCAATATCGGCAGCCAGTATGTGATCACCCTGGATGCGGTAAATGCCGGCACGGGAGAGTCTCTGGACCGGGAAGAGGTGCAGGCGTCAAGCAAGGAATCGGTGCTGAATGGGTTGCATCAGGCCGGCTCAAGTTTGCGGAAAAAGCTGGGAGAATCGCTGGCCTCGGTGCAGAAGTACGACAAACCGCTGTCGGAAGCCACCACGTCGTCGCTCGAGGCGCTCAAGGCGTTCAGCCTGGGAGACATGAAGCATCAGACGTTCAATGAACTGTCCGCCCTGCCGCTCTACCAGCGCGCGGTGGAACTGGACCCGAATTTCGCCATGGCGTATGCCCGCCTGGGCACGGTGTACACCAATCTGGGCCAAAGCGAACTGGCGGAAGCCAACCGGCAGAAGGCGTTTGAGCTGCGGGACCGGGCCAGCGAGCATGAAAAGCTGTACATCATGTCGCACTACTACGTGGATTCCGGACAGCTCGACAAAGGCATTACTGCCCTCGAACTCTACAAGCAGACTTATCCCCGGGACTCAACTCCTTATAACAATCTGGCCGTGGTCTACAACATGATGGGGCAGTACGAGAACGCGCTCGATAACGCGCGCAAGGCGGTTCAGCTCGACCCCGAAAGCGCGAGCGGATACTCGAACGTGGGTTTTGCCTATGGGGGCTTGAATCGGCTCGACGAGGCCAAGGCAACCTTCAACGAAGCCTTGCAGCACAAGGCGGGTGCTGCGATAGCCCATTCCTCGTTGGCCATAATCGCCTGGTTACAGAACGATAAGGATGGCACGGAGCGCGAACTGGATGCCATGAAAAACGATCCCCAGGGGGAATTCCAGGTGACCGGGCTCCGATCGGCGATGGCCGCCTATGCCGGGCAGGTGAAGGCGGGGCGGAGCTTTGGACAGCAGCAGAGAGAAGCGGCCGAACGTCTTGGCCTCAAGGAAGCCGTCGCCAGCGAATATTCGCAAGAAGCGTTTACCGAGGCCACTTTCCTAAACCAGCCTCGCGCCCTGGAAGATGTAGCGCAAGCCTTGAAGGTGTCCCAGTCTCCCAATGTTGTCCTCAACTGTGCGGTTGCCCTGGCGGTGGCCGGCGAGGACGTGCGCGCTGCAAAGCTCGCCGACGAGGTGGCGGCGAAGCGCCCCTACGATACCCTGGTGCAATTCGTCGGCGTCCCGTTGGTCAAGGCCCAGATTCAACTGAATCATGGCAATCCCGGCAAGGCGATTGACCTGCTCGACAGTGCCCTGGTGTATGCGCGCGCGAATTCGGGTGTGCTCTATGTTCGCGGGAATGCGTATCTCAAGGCCGGGCGCGGCAGCGACGCCGTGCAGGCGTTTCAGCGGATGCTGGACTTGAAAAATGTAATCACCATTGATCCCGTTATGCCGCTGGGCAAAGTTGGCCTGGCACGCGCTTATGTCATGGCGGGCGACAAGGCGCGCGCGCGGTTGGCCTATCAGGATTTCCTGGGGTTGTGGAAGGACGCCGATCCGGATGTTCCCGAGCTGCGCGAGGTCAAGGCGGAGTACGCCAAGCTGCAGTAATCGGATGGCCCAGCTTTGCATCACCTGCTTAATGAATTCGACCGAGGACGCCCGGCTTGCACAAACGCTGGATGATAAGGAGCGGAGATGCGAACCCTGAACATTGTCTGCGGAATAGCCGTGCTAATCACGACGCTGCACCTTGTCCATGCGATACATCACTTCTCTGCCGCGGCATCTCACTATGACATGCATGGCCCTGCTTTTTGGGCGGCCACAGCCACAGCCGTGATTGTGGGCATCCTCTCCTTTATCGGGGGCTGTTTGCTTCTGAGAGGGAATCGGTGATTCGAAGGAGATTCGTTCTTTGGTGGCTGAACTACGGTCCAACATCGGATGTCCACGCTACTGCAGCACCACCACCAGAATGCGCCCGTCGGAGTGATAGCCGCCGCCGGTGGCGTTTTTGGCTCCCTGCACCGGGTTGGGTGGGAGATAGTAGTACAAGCTCTTGACCTTGCCGGAGGCTTGCAGGGTCTGGCCGATGTTGTCGCGCTCGCCATCGACCGCAGGGTCGATCTTGTGGGTCACTTTTCCATTGCGTTGATCTTTTTCGAATCCGATGTCGTGGGTGCCTGCGCCTGCCCACATGGTTTGTCCGTTCCACGTGGTCGGGGCCTTCCATATCCGGAAGTGATGGCGGCTGGCCACGACGGAATACGCCTGGGCTAGTTCATATCCGTAATCTTGCTTGCGCCCGAACAGGTAGAGCTGGCTCATGGGCATCTGCAGATAGTCCTGCTTCTGGTAAGTCTGAAGCACAGCTTTCAGGACCGCTTCCTTGCTGTCGATGTCGGCCACATGCCAGTTGGCGGCTCCCAGCGCATCTTTCACCTGTTGGTCGGAACCGATCAGGACGAAGTTCACCATGTCGCCCTGATTCTGGAACTCATCGTTCACCCGCCGGGGCAGGCCGTCGATATCTTTCTGCAGCGATGAATCCAGGCTGCCGGACGACACTTTGAGCGCGGGGGGTGGCGCGGCGGCAGGAGTGGCGGAGGTCGGCGACACCACGTCATTCCCCGCGGGAGCAGCCGGCGCTGAGGCGGCGGTCGCCGTCCCGCCCGTGCCGAATTGCCCGGCGAGAAAAACCTGGGCCGCGCTGGCCAGCTTCGACTTGATGTCCTGCGCCGGCTTTTGAGTTGCTGGGGATGCGGCTGAAGGCTGCGCGGCAGTGGGCGAAGCAGCGGACGTCAGCGAATTGCCGGCCACAGGCGCGGTGGGCGCCGCGGCAGAAGTGACATTGACCTTGACCGCAAAGCTGCCGGCGCAGGGTGGCGGGCCCGACGCGTTTACTCCCAGGAAGAGGTGGCCGGGCGCTTCAACCTTAAGCTGCTGGCCGCTCCCGATCAGCACCGGCACACCCTGGGCCTGCAGCCTGGCGATCAACGCTCCGGCCGGGGCCGAGACTACGGGCAGTCCAGTGCGGACGGAACTGCTCACTCCCGCCGGATCGCAATTTTCAACCGAACTGGCGTCTATCTGCAAAAGCTCACCCACATGCAGATCCACCCCGGTATCGGTCCAGGGTTGCGCGGTCGAGATGGTGAAGGAGTAATTCCTTCCGGATGGTGCACTTGAGGACTGAGCCGCAACAGCGGGAACGGCAAACATTCCCGCCAGCAGGACGAAGCCGCCAGCCGTTAGGGAAAAGAATTTCATAGGCAAACTCCGGGTCGGCGCTGCATGCGCCCTCCGGAGAATTTTATCTGTAGATGGCCGAGGCAGTCGAATTGGGTAGGAGTAGCGCCGGCATCCCCCGATTGCGCTCAGGGCTTGCTTTGCCGGCGGGCGGGGACGCCCGCCGGACATCCGCCGGGACAGCGGCGCTACCAGAGTCTACCGCGCCAGCGCCGGTTCCAGTTGGCCGGACTTCAGGCTCGCGTAGCGTTTGTTGACTTCGTCCCAATTGACCACGTTCCACCAGGCCGCCAGGTATTCCGGACGGCGATTGTTGTACTTGAGGTAGTAAGCATGTTCCCAAACGTCGTTGCCGAAGATGGGGAACAGGCCCTGGGAGATGGGGTTGTCCTGGTTCGGAGTGCTGAGAATCTGCAGTTCGCCGCTGCGCTTCCCGGCCAGCCATGCCCAGCCGCTGCCGAACTGCTTGGCGCCGGCATCGTTGAACTTGGCCTGGAAGTCCTTGAAGCCGCCGAAGGCCTTCTGGATGGCCTCCGCCACCGGGCCGCTGGGATCGCCGCCACCTTTGGGCTTCATGATCTTCCAGAACATGCTGTGGTTAACGTGACCGCCGCCGTTGTTACGCACGGCGCCACGGATATCTTCGGGCACAGCACTCAGGTCGCGAATCAAGTCTTCCGCGCTTTTCGACTGCAGGTTGGGATGTTTCTCGAGGGCTGCGTTCAAATTCTTTACATACGCCGCATGATGCATGTCATGGTGCAGCTTCATGGTCGCGGCATCGATGGTCGGTTCAAGAGCGGAATAGTCGTAGGGCAGTGGGGGTAATTCAAATGCCATATTTCCTCCTCAATATACAGTTATATACGGTTTCAGATGATGATATCGCGAGTGGCGATTCAGCGGGGCGCAGAAATCTGTCGGTTTTCGTCGTCGAGTTCAAATTGATTGCCGGGCCAAGGGTGGATTGCCTGTGGAAAAGCAGCCGATCAAGAGACGCCGAAATTACCGGCCCAGGGCATGCTCCAGCTGTTGCGGATCGGTGGCGTAGCTCAATCCCACTTCCCGGTCTACAACATGCGCCCGAATCAGTTTTTCGATCTCCTGGTCGAAGTGTTGCATGCCTTCCGAGGCGCCGTTCTTCACCGCTTCGAGCAGCGTGCCGCCGGAAGGGTCCTCGCAATCGAGGTACTGTACGGTGCGCGGGGTGTTTTTAAAGACTTCCAGAACCGCAACCCGGCCGCCATCTCGCCGGGGGATCAGTTGCTGCGAAATAATGTAGCGTAGAGTCTTGGCCAGACGGGCGCGTAACGAAGACTGCTCTGTCGCCGGGAACGCAGTCGCGATGCGCTCCAGGGTCTTGGCCGCGCTGGGCGAGTTCAGGCTGGAGAGAACCAGGTGGCCGGTTTCGGCGGCTTCCAGGGCCATGTCCATGGTTTCACGATCACGCAGTTCGCCCACCAGAATGACCTTGGGCGCTTGCCGCAAGGCGGCCCGTAACGCCAGCGCGAAGTTCGGTGTATCGCTGTGCAGTTCACGTTGATGGATGGTGGAGCGCTTGTGATTGTGGAGAAACTCAATGGGATCTTCGATGGTGATGATATGGCAGGTCTGCTTTTCGTTGATGCGGTCGAGCAGCGCTGCCAGCGTAGAAGACTTTCCCGACCCCCTCGGCCCGGTCACCAGAACAATGCCGTCGCGCAACCCGGCTATTTCCCCCAACCGAGGCGGAAGGCCCAGGGCGGAGAACTCCGGAATTGCGGTCGGAATCACGCGCATTACCACCGCGCAACTACCGCGCTGGATGAATATATTGACCCGAAAGCGGGCCAGTCCGGGCAGGCCGAAGGAGATATCGCAGGACCCCTGCTCCCGCAACATATTGATGGCCTGTTTATTATCGCCGATGAGATCGGACGCAATCCGCCGGGTATCATCCGCGCTGAGCGGTCGCAATCCTGCCCCTTGGACCGGAATCAACTGCCCATACACTTCCACCTGCGGCGGCCGTCCGGGAGAAAAGATCAGGTCGCTCACCTTTTCGGTGGCGCGCAGCATTGCCGCCAGCAGCGCATGGGTGGCGGCGGCGCCGGAAATCGATGCCGGATCGAGTGTGATCTGAAGCGCTGCTGTGCCTGGTGCTGCCATTTTATCTTTGCGGTTTTGGAGTTTGCCTGGGGGAAGCGCCCAGCCCTGAGCGCACTCGTCCTGATGCCTCTGTTCGCGCTCTCATTCCAAATGTAGCGAAAACAATGGCAAGGTTCCACGAAGAACGTCGCGGACATAGACCTTAGTAATGTAGGCGCGAGCGTCCGCGCTCGTGCCGAGCCCAGCACCAGCCAAGACGCTCGCGCCTGCACCAAAGAGAAAGGGCGGTCACCTGGACCGCCCTGCCTGAAGGACCGAACCAGCAGCTATTTCTTGGTGGTCTTTTTCTTCGCGCCGTAGCTGGTCTCGATGCTGCTCCCAATGTACTGGAGCATGCCTTTGGCGCCCTCGGCGAATTGTCCCGTGGGCTGCAGTTCGAGATATTTGTTGAGCGCTTCCGCCGTGCCTGGGGCCGGAATTACCTTCCCCGTCTTGGGGTCGGTGGTCGCCTTATTGATGAGGTTTACGCCTTTCTGGTAGTACGACTCGGCCTTGGTCGGATCGGCAGCGATTGATTTGTCGAAGGCCGCATTGGCTTCATCCACTTTCCCGCTGTTGGTCAGCACCGCGCCCTGGTTGTAATAGTATTGCGCGGCTCCGGCGGGATTGAGCGCGGCCGCCTGGTCATAGGATTTCACCGACCCTTCCAGTTGACCGGTCCGGGCCTCGGCCTGGCCCAGGTTGTTGTAATAGGCGGCCAGGTATTTGGCATCGTCAGGCTTCGGGCCGGTCTCCATGACTTTCTTCTTGAGATCAATCGCTTTCTGGTAATCCGTGACCGCCTCGCCGTAACGCTTTGCTTTCTCCGCTGAGTCAGTCTGCTTGGGAGCCGAGCTGAGATTTGCGTCCCCCAGCCGGGCCCACAGCAGGTCTCGGGTAGGATCCATCTGGGTGGCTTCATCGAGAGTCTTTACCGCAGTTTCAAAATCCCCCGTCTGCATGGCCTGATTGGCAACCGCAAGCTTTTCGTTCAGCGCTTTTACCGTGTTGGTCTCTTTAGCGGCCTTGGCCTGCTGTTCCTGCATCTGTTTCAATTGCTCGGGGCTGATACCCTTCTGTTGAGCGGCCTCGACCTGGGACTTCTTCAAGTCGAAGTCGAGGACGGCTTCGTCGGCCCCCACCGGAAAATTCGTGACCTGATCGAGTTGCTTCCCGTCCTGGGTGAGGGTGACCTTGTACTTGCCGGGCTCGATACCCAGCGAAAAGTATTCGCCTTTCTTGTTGGTTTTCAGATTGTATTTCCGTCCGTTATCGGTGTTGCTCCATTCGAGGTTGGCGCCCACGATGGGAGTTCCTTGCATGTCCTTGCAGACACCCTTCACCGTCCCAGTCGCTTGGGCGAAAACCGGGGGCAGGCACAGCACTGTCACGGCCGCCACCACCACCATCCCCATCAGCAAACGTTGCTTCATGTTTTTGGCCTCCCGGCTCACAAAACTGATTGATGTTGCAGCGCCGGTCTCTGGCCGACGCGAACCCTAAGCTCTCTCGGCCAGCGCCGCATACGGAATCGGGTCCGTGCTGCCCGCATCCCGAAAAGCTCGCAGGCGCAGAACACAGCTATCGCAGACGCCGCAGGCGCTGTCCTCCCGGCTGTAGCACGACCAAGTTAAATCGAAGGGCGCGCCCAGTTCAAGGCCCAGGCGCACGATTTCCGCCTTGCGCAACTGGATCAGTGGAGTGACGATTTCAATTCGTCCATCCTTCGTGCCTAACCTCGCCACCTCGTTGAATGCCCGGTAATATGCCGGACGGCAATCGGGATACCCCGAACTATCCTGCTCGACCGCGCCGATGTACACCTGGGTGGCCCCCAGCACTTCGGCCCAACTCACCGCCACTGACAGGAAGTGGGCGTTGCGAAAAGGCACATAGGTTACCGGAATATCGTGTCCCAGGGCGTGGGACTGGGGAACGTCGATGTTGCGATCGGTAAGGGCCGACCCGCCAATCGCGGCGAGGGCTTCATTCCGCACCAGCAGGCGGTCCCGGATCCCCAGGCGATCGCAGATGGCGAAAAAAGCCTGCCGCTCGCGCTCCTCGGTACGCTGTCCGTAGCTCACGTGCACTGCCCCTGCCTGGTGATCGCGCGCCGCCAGCGCGGCGCAGACGCAGGAGTCCATCCCGCCGCTCAAGAGGACAACCGCGCGTTGTGTGTCCTTCGCCATCATTCCCTTAGATGTCGCTCCCGGCCGAACCGTAGTCCGGGCCTAAATGCGTGAAAGCAACTCAGATCGGGTACTATCTCGGGGCTTCAATCTGAAAATCTACAAGCAGAAATCTGCAATCCCCTAAACCCCTTTCATCGCCGGATCCCAAATAAACTTGTGAATTTGTAGTCCCAGGCGCGCTGGAACCCCGTCCGCCAGCATCCATTCCGCGAGTTCGCGTGGGTCGATCAGACAACCAGACGCATCGCGGGCGCCGCTGGCTTCCTTGCTGAAAGCAGGCGAGAATAACACCGCCTTCACCCGCTGGTCCAGATTGTGACGTGTCACGAACTGGCGGGCAAACTCGTAGTCGCCGCGATCACTCAGCACAAACTTGACCTCGTCCTCGGAGTTCAGGCAGTCGAGGTTTTCCAGGTGAAAGGTGTCAGGCTCGCCCGAGTTCGGACATTTTACATCCACGATTTTGACCACCCGCCGGGGCACACGCTCGAGCGGACGCTCGCCGCTGGTCTCGAGCAGAACAGTGTGGCCTGCGTCCAGAAGACGCCGCATCAGTGGGACCACTTCGCGCTCCTGCAACATGGGCTCACCACCGGTGATTTCAACCAGCCCACCGCCAGGACTCAAGCGCTCCACTTCTTCAATCACTTCTTCCACGGTCTGGCGCCGGCCGCCGGTGAAAGTGTACTCGCTGTCGCACCAGGAACAACGCAGATTGCAGCCCGTAAGCCGCACAAACACGCAAGCCAGGCCCGCGTGCGTGGACTCGCCCTGGATCGACTTGTAGATTTCGGTGATCTGCATGGAAAGCAGCTTCTAGCGTCTAGCTACTGGCTTTGGGTTGTCATCCTGAGCGAAAGCCATCCATTCGCTCTGCGAATGGATGGGTGAAGTCGAAGGACCCCTATAGCAAAATCGCGGCCGGCGATCGAAGGGTTGTTCCCCTTCCCAACGAATCAAACCTACTCCGAATAAGTCGCGGTGGTCACATCGGTTTCAAAGACGGTGACATTCTTGACTCGCACCCGGCCCTGGGTCACGCGATCCAGATTCAAATTGGTTTCGTCGTAAAAATATTTGGCCAGATTCTCAGCCGAGGGATTCAGCACCTTGAACGGTTCCAGATCGTTGATCATCTGGTGGTCAAGCCGGTCGATGACCGTTTTCATCGCCTCTTTCAATTCTCTGAAATCGAGCAGCAGACCGGCTTTGTCCAGTTCCTTGCCGGCCAGGGTCACGCGCACCTTGTAGTTGTGGCCATGCGGGTTCTCGCACTTGCCTTTGTAATTGCGCAGGTAGTGCCCCGCGGCAAACGAATCTTCGACTGTGACCTCGAACATGGACCCTCTTGGCGGCCGGCGCGGATACGGGGCGAGCGGCAACGAGCGATCTAACCATCTATTTTACCCCGATAACGGGAAGTAGGCGGATCCTGCCCGATCTTCGGCGTCCGGGGGATGGAGCGATCCCGTTTGGAATTCGAAAGAATTAATGAGACCATTGAATCAGAAAGTGGAAGAGGTAGCCGCATGAAATACAGAATTGCGATATGGGCGAGTGCGGGCTTTATCATTGCGAGTTGCTGGGCACTGTATGCCTTCGTGACCGCCCCTCCAGCGACAACTTCCGCCGACCCGATCCTGGCGCTCGTACAACTTACCTGTCCAGTCGTGTTTGCAAGCGTTCATTTTCACTTTGCCCTTGGGTTGTATTGGTCTCTTCTTGCGAACGCCGCCAGCTATGGTGTGATCGGTCTGATCGTTGAGATTCTTCGGCGACAACCGCACTACGCAGAATAATCGAGAACAGTTCGCCCGCCCAACAGCTAGCCTGCCCCGAAAAACTCTTCCACCTGCTTCAAGTCGGTTGTCCTGCGATAAGGCGGCAGGCTTTCGACGAACACTTTTCCGTACTGCTTCTTCAAAATACGATTGTCCAGCAGCACCAGCAATCCGCGATCATGCAATGACCGGATCAGGCGTCCGAAGCCTTGTTTCAGCGTAATCACCGCCGCCGGCACCTGGTATTGGAAGAAAGCGTTGCCACCGTCGGCGTCAATCGCCTTGACCCGCGCCGCGACTACGGGATCGCTGGGCACCGCAAAGGGCAGGCGGTCGATGATCACGCAGCTCAGCTGCTCACCCTGCACATCCACACCCTGCCAGAAGGATGAGGTTGCGAACAATACCGCATGCGGAGTCAGGCGGAATTCTTCCAGCAGCGCGGTCTTGGGGGCGTCGCCCTGCAGCAGCATGGGAAATTCGAGTTCGCCCAGCAGGCGCTGATATACATCGTTCATCTGGGCGTAGCTGGTGAACAGAACAAAGGCCCGCCCGCGGGTAATTTCCAGCAGTCGGCGGATGCGATCGGCCGCCTGGGCCGCGAACTGGGGCGTCCGCGGATCGGGAAGATCGGGAGGCACGTAGAAGAGCGCCTGACTTCCGTAGTCGAAATGCGAAGGCAGCACGGATTCCCGGGCGTGCTCCAGGCCGAGCCGCTGGCGCATGTATTCGAAGTTGCCGCCGACCGCCAGGGTCGCCGAGGTCAGGACCGCGCATTCCAGTTCGTCGAACAGGCAAGCCTTCAGAATCGAAGCCACGTCGATGGGAGTGGCCTGGAGGAAAACATTCAGCCTATCTCGCCCGCCGCGCCGGCGCTCAATCCAGAACACGGTGTTGCGGTCTTCGGATTCCATCAGGAAGCCGAGCTGCACCTGCAATTCCTGCGTCCGGCGCGCGAAGTTGAAAACCTCCTCGGGCTTCGATGGCAGATTCTCCAGTTCCGAGCCCAGACGGGCGAGCGACTGCTGCAATCCCAGGAACTCGTCGCCGTTTTCTTCCATGAACTCGCGCCGGTTTTCGAATGCGAAGCGGCCCTCGCCGGGCGGCAATAGAGAAAAGAAGAACATCGCCCGCTCGCGTACGCTCTTGAGCGCGCCGGATAGCGAGGCGGACAGCATGTGGTTGCGTTGCAGCGAAACTTCCACATCGCGGCCCAATTCCTCAAATCTCCCATTGCTGACCGAGACTCCGAAATAGCTTCCGGCTATGTCTTCCAGTTCATGAGCTTCGTCGAAAATCACGGCCCAGGCCTCGGGCAGGATTCCGGCATCGGGCGCGTACTCGGCCTGCTGCTTGATCGACAGGTCGGCAAAAAACAGGTGATGGTTGACGATGATGATGTCGCTCTCCATTGCCTGGCGATGCATTTCGGTGATGAAGCAGCGGTCCCAGGCGCTGCATTTCTGTCCCAGGCAGGTATCGGAGCGGGCGTCGATCTTGTGCCAGAGCGCGCTGGCTTCGGGAAGCGACGCCAGCTCGGCCCGGTCGCCGGTGTGCGTGACTTTTTCCCAGGCGGCGATGGCGCGGTACTGCTCGATCTCCTCCAGACCGCTGAGCACGGGCTGGTCGGTGAGGTCGTAGAGCTTTTTGCGGCACAGATAGTTGTTGCGTCCCTTCATGTAACAGACATTGAGCTTGCCTTCTCCGCCGGGAAAGAGCGCTCGTTCGAGAAAAGGGACGTCTTTATGGAAGAGTTGCTCCTGCAGGTTCTTGGTTCCGGTGGAAATGATGACCCGCTTGCCGGACCGAATGACGGGCACCAGATAAGCCAGCGTCTTGCCCGTGCCGGTGCCGGCTTCGACAATCAAGTGGCGCTTCTCTTCCAGTGCCTGCTCGACCGCTTGCGCCATCTGCAGCTGTCCCCGGCGAAACTCGTAGGCGGGATGAGTGCGCGAAAGCACTCCGCCCGGAGCGAAGAACTGGTACAGGGAAACGTCGCGTTTCCTGGTATCTGGGACGGGCTGAGAACTGGGGGGCACGGAATCACTATAATAAGCGTTACCGCCTATGTGTGTGGGGCGGGCGCCCTCGCCCGCCGCTTTTGCCTTTAGATTTTGGATTCGGGATCTTGTGCCTGCGCGGGTTCGTTCAGCAAGGCTGAAAGTCAAAGTCAACAGCGGCGGGCGAGGGCGCCCGCCCTACACGCGATATCTCTTATGACCCATCCAGCTTTAACTTCACCCTCGGCTGCGGCCGCGGCCGGCATGCCTACCGTCGCCATCGTGGGGCGTCCCAACGTCGGCAAATCTACGCTCTTCAATCGACTGGTAGGCTCACGCCGCGCCATTGTCGGCGACGAGCCCGGCATCACGCGCGACCGCCTCTATGGCGAAGCGGAATGGCGCGGGCGCCATCTGCGGATCGTGGATACGGGCGGCATACTCCCGGAAGATAAAGACTTCATCCCGGCGGAAATCTTTCGCCAGGCGAAAGTCGCCCTCCTCGAGGCCGACGCGGTCATCATGGTGGTGGACGGTCGCACGGAAATGGCTTCTCCGGATATCGAACTGGCCCGTCAGTTGATCCGCTCGGGCAGGCCGCTCTTCCTCGCCGTCAACAAAGTTGATACCGAAAAGCAGCAGAGTCTCGCCGACGAGTTTCATCGGCTTGGAATCCGCAAGCTGTTCCCGATCTCCGCCGAAAATGCGCGCGGGTTGGATGATCTGCTGGATGCCATCCTGGAGATACTGCCGCCGCATCATCAACTAACCACGGACGACACAGAGGACACGGAGGAAAACCCGGAAGAGTCGCACGAGGCCCAGCCTCATGAGACCAAGGTGGCGATCATCGGGCATCCCAACGTGGGCAAATCCACCTTGCTGAACCGGCTTACCGGGGCCGAGCGATCCATTGTCTCGCCCACCCCGGGCACCACCCGGGACGCAGTTGACGAGATCGTGGAGCGCGACGGCATGCGCTTTCGCTTTATCGATACCGCCGGCATCCGGCGCAAGGGCAAGACCCACCTGATGGCGGAGAAGCTTTCCGTGGTTATGGCACGCAAGCACCTGGAAGCCGCCGACATTGCCCTGCTGGTGATCGATGCCACCGAAGGCGTCAGCCAGCTCGATGCTGCCATCGCCGGATACGCTCACGAGAGCGGACGCTCCATGATCATCATCGTGAACAAGTGGGACCTGGTGATCAGCGGCGAGGAACGGACTGGCCGGCAAACCAAATCCTCGCGCATGCGGGAGAACAAGCGCCCCGCGGATCGCATTGCTTACGAGGAAAGAGTACGGGACGCGCTGAAATTTCTCAGCTACGCGCCTGTACTGTTCGTCTCTGCTTCGACCGGGAAAGGCACCGACAAGATATTTCCTACTCTGGAAGAAGTAGCCCGCGAGCGCCGCAAGCGCATCGGAACCGGCGAGATGAACCGCTTTGTCAAACAGGTTGACTTCGAACGTGCCTCAGTGCCTGCGCGTCAGCAGGTGAGGATCTACTACATGACCCAGGCGGCGGTCGCGCCCCCGACTTTTGTCATCTTCACGGACCGCAAGGTAAAGCTGCACTTCGCTTATCAGCGCTTTCTGGAAAACCAGATTCGCCGCGCCTTTGGATTCCTAGGCACGCCCATCTGGATCAAGAACAGGGCCCGGGATTAGTCCATGCCCGGCTCCGGCTTTCGGCGGGTCGTCAGGAAATAGATAGCAGGTCGATCCCGGGCAAATTCCCCGAATCGCCAGCCCCTGGTAGCGAGTCTGATACGTTTGATCTCTCTACCCATGTCTCAAGCCCAGCGTCAGCAGCGCTTCACCGTGATTCTTGCCTTCGCGCTGGTCTATTGTTTCTGGGGATCCACCTATCTCGCCATTGACATTGCGGTCGAGCGCATCCCCCCGGCCCTGATGTGCGGCATGCGGTTTTTGGTCGCGGGTGCGTTCATGCTCGCGTTTTGCGGCTTCCGTGGCCGCAGGATTTTTTACCCGCCGGCGCAGCTTGGGCGGATGGCGGTGGTGGGGGTGCTGCTGCTCATGGGCGGCAACCTGACCCTCGCTTACGCCGAGACGCATGTGTCTTCCGGCCTGGCGGCGCTGATCATTGCCGTAACGCCGCTCTGGTTTCTGGTGCTGGACTCGCTGTTGCTGGGCGACCATCACATCGCGCCGCGAGGCAAGGTCGGACTCGGCCTGGGCGTTGTCGGGCTGGTGGTTTTGTTGTGGCCCGATCTCTCGGCCACCAGCGCCTTGGGGCGAGTTCAGTTCTGGGCGTCGATCAGCTTGCTGGGCGGATCATTCAGCTGGGCCCTGGGCTCGGTGCTGGCCAAGAAATGGAAGTCACCCGACGTCGATCCCTTCTCCGCCACGGCCTGGCAGATGGTGGCCGCGGCGGTGGCGAACTTCCTGGTCGCATTCGCCCTGGGTGACATCTCGCGAACCGTCTGGACCGCGCGCGGAATCAGCGCCATGCTCTACCTCGTAGTCTTCGGATCGTGGGTCGGATACACCGCGTACATCTGGCTGCTGAACCATGTGCCCACTTCAAAAGTTTCAACTTACGCCTACGTCAATCCAGTGGTTGCGGTGTTTCTCGGCTGGCTGGTCCTGCATGAACGGGTGAGCGCCTACATCCTGGTCGGCAGCGCAATTGTGGTTGCCTCGGTTGCCCTCGTCACCAGCGCGCCTGTGACCGCGAAGACCGGCGCAGGGGAAATGCCGGCCGTGGAGACGATAGGAGACTAGTCGCGTACGATGGTGTAGCGCGCCGTCCGGCCGCAGCGCAAAGCGGAGGGCAGGATGTCCCCGCCGCAAGATGCCGGGACTGCTGTCTGCGCCATAGAGTGTGTGGAAATCTCATGCCGACTTGTGTCCGCTGCGGTCGCGAATTGTCATCCTCCCCGGTGGGCTCCCGCCCGCTCTGTCGGGATTGTGACGCTGTCGTGAAAAATACCGTCGCCGGCCTGCCTCAAGTCATGGATGCTGCGGCATCGGTCCGCACCGGCTCACCGTTCTCTCTGACCAAAATCATCTTTGGCGTCAATCTCGCGGTGTTCGCCGCGATGGTGCTCTCGGGCATTTCTCTGCTGCAGCCGACGACCACCCAACTCGTGACCTGGGGAGCGAACTGGGGCCCGCTCTCGCTGGGACCGCAACCCTGGCGGATGCTCACATCGAACTACCTTCATATTGGAATCATCCACATTTTTTTCAATATGTGGTGCTTGTGGAACCTGGGGCAGCTCGCCGAGCGCATCTTCGATCGCTGGACGTATCTGCTGGTCTACACCGCCACCGGAATCGGCGGCAGCCTGGCCAGCCTGTGGTGGCATCCGCTGACCGTCGGGGCGGGGGCGTCCGGGGCCATTTTCGGGCTGGCCGGAGCGTTGATCGCGGTGTTGTATCTGGGAAAGTTTCCCTTCGCGAAGGCGGCGCTGAAACCCACCCTCAAGAGTCTGCTGGCCTTTGCCGGATATAACCTGGTTTTCGGCCTGAGCGCAGGGGTCGATAATGCCGCGCATCTGGGAGGCCTGGCGACGGGCCTGGGGCTTGGCGCGGTCCTATCCATGAGCATCACCGGGCCACCGGAAATCCGCCGGCGCTGGCGCAACTATGCCGCGGTAGGAACGGCACTCCTCCTTTTTGTGGCAAATGGCTATTTGAGACAGAAAACGGGGAAGACTGATTCAACCGCGCTGGTGCAGGATCCCATTGTGGCCCTCAACCACGGGAACTTTGCGCAGGCTATCCCGAGTCTGAAGCAGGCAGCGGAACGTGATCCCGGCTCGGAGCCAACGCGCTATCTGCTGGGACTGGCGTATGTGGGGGCCCATCAGCCGGACGCGGCGATCGCGTCATTCCAGGAAGCGCTACGCCTGAAACCCGACGACCCTGATGCGGAAGCTGGCCTGGGCCTGGCTTACCAGGCGAAAGGAATGCACGCTGAAGCCGAGGAAGCATTCCGGAAGGCCGGCGAGCTCAAGCATCAGGCACAATAGGCCACATCATCACTGCGAAGCTTTTTCGTCCTCTGCTTCGTCATCGCTGACCAGATCGGCTGCATGTCCGCGGACCGAATAGGTGGACTTCTGGTTTTCATCAAGCTCGAACGTGACTCGAAGTGGCCGCCGCTCCCAGACCGGTGCCGGACATTCCGCATCGGGGGCATCATCGCCCCCGGCCTTCCCCAGAAGTTTTTTCAGGACCGGTTTGCGACGTCCAACCTGGAACACGATAGCGAAGAATTTCTTTCCGTCATCGGAGATCCCGCAATAGGCGGCATAATCGCGATACCAACTGGCCGCTGAATAATAGGGATCGAATTCCGGCAGGGCGAGGGATGAGATGTGACCTGTCATACGGTCTACCAGCAGCCATCCACCACGCTGCCACACCCACCGGGGCGCCGAGGCATCGCCGGGCAAGTCGTCGTTCACCCGAAAAGCGCGGCGGACCACGAAGAGCCGGTCGGTGATGTCATGGGATGCGCTCAGGGTCGATTCCCGGGCATGGCCGTCCACATACAAGGTCCGCATCTTCAGGTCGAGGCACCTGTTTTCGGTCGGTCCCGCACACCACTTGATTGTGGTCCATTTGCCGAACCCTATCGTGTGCCGCCTGGCGGCGCCCCCGGCCGCGCCCGTGAGCAACCCCAGGCCGAGTAGAAGAACCAGAGACCAACGCAAATGCCGCTGCATGCTGCAAGGCTATGCATCCAGGAGCGCGAAGCACAAGGGCAGCCGACACATCCGCCGCAATTTTGTTCCTAATCGGGAAGGACGATGGAAGTGCGTCGCGCCACGGGAAATCGTTTACAATAAACAGTTGTTGCCTCCGGCCGCAAGATGAGCCTTCCCCAGAAACTTCCGACAACCATTTCTTCCCGCTCAGTGTCTT
This sequence comes from Terriglobales bacterium, assembly GCA_050745885.1. GTDB lineage: Bacteria > Acidobacteriota > Terriglobia > Terriglobales > Acidobacteriaceae > JAIQFF01. The sequence continues at coordinate 7,367 of JBOGLD010000190.1, read as the reverse complement.
ATAAAGACATGGGGGAAGTGTCGCTCCGGCGATCTCCGCCGCGAATTCTGGTGGTGGACGATAACCAGGACATAATGGGCCTGATGCAGGAACTACTGGCCACCCGCGGCTACGAAGTGGTGGCGGTCCCGAACGCAGCGCAGGCTGAAGCTGAGATTCTTCGCCATCCTCCCGACCTGATTCTTTCGGATGTGGTCATGCCCGGCAAGTCGGGATACGAATTGTGCCATGAACTCAAAGACAACCCGGCTACCCGCCTGATCCCGTTCGTTCTCATCACCGGCCTGACTGACCGGCAGGACCGGTTGCTGGGAATTGAATCGGGAGCGGACGATTTTCTGCACAAGCCGATTTTTCCGGAAGAACTGTTTGCCCGGGTCAAATCTCTGCTCAAGCTCAAGGAGTTTACCGACGAACTGGAGACGGCAGAATCGGTGCTGTGCACTCTGGGCTTGAGCGTGGAGAGCCGCGATCCATATACCGAAGGCCACTGCGAACGTCTGGCCCGCCATGCCAGCGACCTGGGACGCTACCTTGGCCTGGACCCGGAGTCGATCGTGGCACTGCGCCGAGGCGGGTATCTGCACGATCTGGGCAAGATCGCCGTGCCCGATGAAATCCTTAAAAAGGGAACGAATCTCAGTCCGGACGAGTGGGTCATCATGAAGCGGCATCCCATTACCGGAGAGACCATCTGCCAGCCCCTCAAGTCCCTGCGCCTGGTGCTGCCGATTATTCGCAGCCATCACGAACATTCCGATGGCAGCGGTTATCCCGACGGCCTGCATCGGGGCGAGATTCCGCTGCTGGCCCGGGTGCTGCAAGTGGTGGACGTGTACGATGCCCTGCGCACGGCGCGGCCTTACAAGCTGGCGCTCAGCCATGAGCAAGCGGCCATCACCATGCGTCAGGAAGCGAGATCGGGATACTGGGACGAACAGCTCACCCGGGAATTCTTTTCCATGTTGGAAAAACAGCAGCAAGTGGCGTAACTGATTGGATGTAGGCGCGAGCGTCCACGCTCGTGCTGCAGCGCCACGGACGATTCCGCACCAACGTGGACGCTGATGCTGCAGCGCCCCGGACGACTCCGCACCAACGTGGACGCTCGTGTGCAGCGCCACGGACGATTCCGCGCGAGCGGGGACGCTGATGCTGCAGCGCCCCGGACGATCCGCACCAACGTGGACGCTGGTGCTGCAGCGCCCCGGACGACTCCGCACCAACGTGGACGCTCGTGTGCAGCGCCCCGGACGATTCCCCACCAACGTGGACGCTCGCGCCGCAGCGCCACGGACGATTCCGCACGAGCGGGGACGCTCGCGCCCACAGATTACGAAACAGAGGCTGCCTCTGCCATCCCATTGGGCAGGGCCACCACTCTGATTCCATATCCTTTGCTGTAACCCAGAGTCAGCTCCGCGGCGCACTGATCGCACAGCCAGAAGAACTCGATGTGCCGCGCCGCCTTCTTGGTTTCCGAAGCCGGCGTGCCGACAATAATCTCGCTGCTGGTATCCAGGCGGAACAGCTTCCCCTCATGCAGGTAAAGAAAGATGGCCGGGCAGCCCGGGTTGGCGCATTTGGAGAGCATTTCTGCCTCCTCGCGGGCGGAAAAAGTCTATTTGGATAGATGGTACTCCCGAAGGTCGGAGATGTACGGGTCGCGCTGAAAAGTGTTGTGGAAATCCAGCTGGCAAGTTCAATTATGGAACTACGGTCAACTGGCGGCTCTCTGCCCGGCCGGCTTGACCTTTTCACGGATCGTTTCGGCGACTTTTTGTCCCATCGCTGATGTACTCAGAACGCTCTCTCCCGGCTTGGCCAGATCCTTGGTTCGGGATCCCGCTGCCAGGACTGCAGCCACGGCAGACTCGACGGCGGCAGCTTCGCGATCGAGCTTGAAGGAGTAGCGCAACAGCATCGCCGCCGACAGAATCGCACCCAGAGGGTTGGCAATGCCTTGCCCAGCAATGTCGGGCGCAGAGCCATGCACCGGCTCGTAGAGGCCGACGGCCCCGCCAATGCTGGCCGAGCCCAGCATGCCCAGCGATCCCACCACGGCCCCCGCCTGATCGGAAAGGATGTCGCCAAACATGTTTTCCGTGAGCACCACATCGAAATCCGTCGGACGCCCCACCAGCGCCATGGCCGCCGAATCCACGTACATGTGATTCAGTTTGACGTCGGAATACTGCTGCCCCACCTGGGCCACCACCTCGCGCCAGAGGCGGGAGCAATCCAGCACGTTGGCCTTGTCCACGGAAGTCACTTTGCGCCGGCGTGTCCTGGCCAGCTCAAAGGCTATATGGGCAATGCGCTCGATTTCAGCTTCGCTGTAACTCATAGTGTCAACTGCGGAGCGATGGCCGCCCGTTCCTTGCGTCGTCCGGGGCTGCCCGAAATAGATGCCGCCCAGAAGCTCTCGCACAATCATCACGTCGGTTCCCCGCACCACTTCCGCCCGCAGCGGAGAACAATCTTCCACCGCGGGGAAACAGACCGCCGGCCGCAGATTGGCATAGACGCCCAACTCACGGCGCAAGCGCAACAGGCCGCTTTCCGGCCGCAAATGGCTGGGAAAGCTGTCGAATGACGGACCACCCACGGCGCCTAAAAGCACCGCGCCCGAAGCCAGGCAAGCCTGCAAGGTATCCGCCGGAAGCGGGTCTTTGCTTGAAAGCAGCCCCGCGCCCCCAACCGGTTTGCGGGTAAAGGCGAGCTGGTGGCTGTAGGCTTCAGCGATCGTTTCCAGAACTCGAACTGCCTCGTCGGTAACTTCCGGACCGACGCCGTCGCCAGGCAGAATCGTCAGGTTGAGAATCATGCGCTGTCTATTGTATGGCGAAACGGGTTACGGGGAAAACCAGGAGCCGGGTGGAGATGTTCCAAAAGGGGAGGGCGATCGGGCTGTCGGGGAATCGCGTGAAAGAGTTCTATTGAGGTTGCGCGGCTGTGGGTGTAGTCGTGGAGAGCCCTTCCTTCTGTTTCACTTCGCCTACCGCTCCTTCCGAATCGACGGAAAACAGCATGAAATGGTCGAAACTGAGGCGGCGGAAGTAGTGGCGCTTGTGAACATCAAGGTAGAGCTCAGCCTTCTTGGGCAGCCAGAGTTCCGTGTTGGTCTTCTGGAACAGCACCGGACCGTATTCCACCGTCTGATGTTCGTTGAGAATTTGAAGTTGCGGAATCGGGTTCACCAGCTCTGATTCGATACGCACGATCTGGAACGTGCTCGCGGCGATCCAGGCGCGGCCCTTCAGATTGCCCGGGTATGTGAACCCACCGGCGTTGTATTCGTGAAGCCGGTTCGGGCGATCGTCGCGCTGCCGGAAGTGGAGCAGCCACGTGGCTTGCCCGTTCCATTGGCCCAAGCCTTCGCAGGCAATCTGAAAACTGTCACGCAAGTCGGGGTGGAAGACAAATGCCAGGGTGGGCAAGCCGCGAGTCGCGATGTGGTCGGGTGACTCTTCCCGGCCTGACCTCTCGATGCGAAATTCGTCGACTGAGAGGTAGCCTGGGCGACTGTTGGAAATTGACGCCATGTAGTCGAATGTGCGGGTCACCTTGCTGACAGGATTGCCCAGTTCGTCGAGTTGTTCGTGGAGCAAGCCCTCAATGGCGCTGAACCGAACCACATCGTCGGCAAACTGTTTCACGCGGTCGCCGACATTGTCGAGTACCTGTTGGTAGGGACAGGCGACGCCGGCGGCCACGGGTGGATTTACCGCGTCGATGCCCGGCGGTTCCCAGGCTTGTATGGAGAATTCCGTTGGGGGTAAGCCCGATACGGCGGCCAGTGAAGGCTCGACACCGGCCAAATGCAACTGCGGCTGGGACATCGTTGTCGAAGTGAAGGCGCGATCCGATTCGCGGCGTTCAAGGGTGGCGACCAGTTCGCGGACTGCCGGCGCTGAAGGGCTGTCGGGCGTGCCCTGCAGGAAGGCGTTGAGTGTCTGAACGGCTTCCCGGTCCCGGCCCAGGCTGGCCTGCGCTTCGCCGAGAACGATTTGCGCCGCATTGCCTCCGCCTTTACCTCGTTCCACCGCAATTTGAGCCTGCTCCCGTGATTTCTCGAATTCGTTCAGCCTGAGGTAGGTTTCGGCGAGCAGGTAATGAGCCATCCAGGAGTCGGGATTGGCGGCCACCGCTTGTTCCAGGATCGGTTTTGCCCCAGCGAAGTCGTGGCTCCGGACGCGCACCCGGCCCGACAGGGTGAGGGCCTGCGCGTTGTGAGGGTCGGAGGCGATCGCTTTATCCAGGCTGCTACGGGCCTGTTCGTACTCCTGCTTCTGAAAGAAAAGATAGCCCAGCAGAAAATCTATCTCGGAGTCGGAAGGGGCGAGTTTGGCGGCTGCTTCCAGTTTTTTCTGCGCTGCCTCCCATTTTCCGGACTTCAAATCCGTGACCGCGCGATTAATTTGCTTGCGGGCTTTGGAGGGTATTTTCGCGGCGGGCGGCGTCGTCAATTCAATCGCGTTAGGATCCGGCTTTACCCTCATCTCAAGGTGATAGCTATAAAATTGCAGGTCAGCCTTCAGTTCCTGATGCCCGGGAAGGTATCCAACGGCACTGACTTCGATGTCGTAAGTCCCGAAGGGCACATCTTCAAAGGTGGCGATCGAACTGCCGTCCGTGGTTCGCCAGATAACGCCGCCGTCTTTCTTATTAGAAAGCTTAACTACCGCCTGGCGATCAAGAAGGGCTCCGGTGTTGTTGAGGACAGTGAGTATCAGAACTGAGCCCCTGCCGTAAGTGGGAACGCCTACGGTGCTTTCGGGCCTACCGAAGGGATCCTGCGGCAAGGGAGACTGAGTTCCCTGCGCTGAGGAGGTCGCTGGGAGCAACAACACGAAGAAGACGGTTAGACAGACTGCGTACGAAAAACGCGAAATCATTCTTTCGCCGCGAAATAGGCCTCCTATTCTACACGCCCCACAAATAGTCTTCCTGGTCGGCGTGATGCTCAGCGGCAGGATGCAGCGGGAGTTTGAAATCTGCAACCCGTGCAGCGGGCGAGGCTCTCAGTGTTCCTTCCAGTTCCAGGGAACGCCGCGGTTTGACCGGCGACGCACCTGCCTCCACATTTCCGGGCCCGCTACCGGCAGTGGCCCGCGCCTGCTCAATCATTTCCAGCAAATGATGTTCTTCCACATGCTTGATCTTGTCCGCCAGTACCACGAAGCGGCGATAAATTTCATCCAGTTCGCGGCGATCGAACTGGAATCCCAGCTGCTCGCAGCGTAGTCCCAGCGCATGACGCCCGGAGTGCTTGCCCAGCACCAGCCTGGAATCGGGCACGCCCACCGATTGCGGGGTCATGATCTCATAGGTCAGCGGGTTCTTCAGCATGCCGTCCTGGTGGATGCCGGCTTCGTGAGCGAAGGCATTACGTCCAATCACGGCCTTGTTGGGCTGGACCGGCACGCCCGTCATCTCGCTCAGCATCTGGCTGGCCGGGAAAAGCTGCTCGCTGGCGACGCCCGTCTCGTATGGATACCGGTCCGGCCGGACCCGCATGGCCATCACAATTTCTTCCAGCGAAGCATTTCCCGCGCGCTCTCCGATGCCGTTGATCGTGCATTCCACCTGGCGCGCGCCAGCGGCCAGCGCAGCCAACGAATTCGCGACCGCCAAGCCCAGATCGTTGTGACAGTGTGCCGAGAGGGTCACATTCTCGATGCCGCGCACGCGCTGTCGAATGCTCTGAATGAGCTCGCCGAACTCGGCCGGCATGCTGTAGCCGACGGTGTCCGGAATATTGAGGGTTGTGGCCCCGGCTTCGACCACGGCATTCAGGACCTGATACAGGAATTCGTGATCGGTGCGGGTGGCGTCCTCGGGAGAGAATTCCACGTCCGGGCACAACGATTTGGCCAGGCGCACCGAATCCCGCGCCTGCTCCAGGCACTGCTGCTGTGAGATCTTGAGCTTGTACTGTAAGTGGATGTCGGAAGTGGCCAGGAAGACATGGATGCGCGGCCGGGCGGCACCTTTAAGCGCCTGCCAGGCGCGCTCTATGTCGGGCGCGCAGGCGCGGGCCAGGCCGGCGACGATGGGCCGCCGGATGGTCGCCGCAATCGCCTGCACCGCGGCAAAGTCGCCTTCCGAGGCGATGGGGAAGCCGGCTTCGATGACGTCCACACCCAGGCGGTCAAGCTGGTGCGCCAGTCGCAGCTTCTCCTGCACATTCATGCTGCATCCCGGAGACTGCTCGCCGTCGCGCAGGGTAGTGTCGAATACTGTGATCCGTGCTCGTTCCATGTCCAGGGACCCTCCTGCAGGTACGAGCCGTATGCTACCCGGGCGCGAGCTCTAAGCAAATCTTATAATTGTTACATTAGTATTAGAAAATATGACTGAATAAGTTATACTAATAGAAATGTAAGATGTATTAAGGTACGTGATTATGGACCTGGCGCAGCTGGAAGTGTTTCTCGCGGTAGCGCGCGAAGGCAAGTTTTCCCGGGCAGCGGAAATGCTGCACCGCACCCAATCGGCGGTGAGCCAGTCGATTCACAAGCTGGAAAGTGATCTCGGTGAGCTTCTATTCGACCGCTCTTCACGCGACGGCCGACTGACGGATGCCGGGCGCGTGCTGCAGGAGTACGCCGAGCGGTTGCTCAATCTCCGCGACGATGCCAGCGGCGCGCTGGCCGAACTGCGCCAGTTGCATCGCGGCAAGTTGAGCATCGCCGCCAACGAATTCACCGCGCTTTATCTGCTGCCGGTGCTGGCCCAGTTCCGGCGGCTGCATCCCATGGTCCGCATTGCGGTGCAGCGCTCACTGGGCAGCCACATTCCCGGGGAGGTGCTGCGCCACAACTCGGAACTGGGAGTCCTCACCTACGATCCGCAGGAGCCGCAACTGCACTCCATTGTCGCCTATCTGGATGAATTGATTTTCGTGGTGCCTCCCACTCACCCGCTGGCCCGGGAATCCCAGGTCAGTATCAGGCAGTTGGGGGCGGAGTCGTTCGTCGCGCACATCGTTTCCTCGCCTTATCGCGACAAAGTGATCCAGGCATTCAAACGCCACAAGACACCCCTGCACATGGACATCGAACTGCCGACCCTGCAGGCCATCAAGCGCTTCGTGGCCATGGGCAACGGAGTCGCCCTCCTGCCCGCAATCAGTGTGGAAAACGAACTGGCCCGGGGCGAACTGGTCCGCATTCCGGTGCGCGAGTTACGCCTGCACCGGAAACTGCGGCTGGTCTATCGCGAAGCCGCCAGCCTGTCCCATGCAGCCCGCGCCTTCCTGAAGGTCGCAGAAGCATTTGCTCTCGACCGCCGCGGTCCCTATCGCTTTCAGCGCGAACACTAACGATTGAATGTAGGCGCGAGCGTCCCGCTCGTGCGGCAGC
>JBOGLD010000189.1:0-3669 GCA_050745885.1 Terriglobales bacterium | reverse complement strand
GTCTTGATGCCGTCGATCATCTGAGCTTTGGATTGGCCGGCCAATACCATCTCCGTTCTTTTATACGTCATGGGCAGGATGGAACGGGCAGCCGGCGGATTGAAGCAGACCGGGCCTCGAAGTTTAGGGTTCCAAAAATTGGCCCCAGCATCACCGTCGAATGGGGACATCCACCCTCGCTCCACGACACACACGAAACCGTTCTTGCCTTTGACTGCGGTTTCGTAGCCATGCCGTCCCAGGACGAGAACATCGGCATCGCGCGAGATTGCCGCCGGCGCCGCACTCCGCGCCATGGCAATCTCGGCGCCTCGATCGGTCATCAGGTATTGGTCAAGCGGGGCCATGCTCGGATACGACGCTTTGGCATCCTGTGCTTGCGCTTGCCACGCCGTGCTCAGCATGACCACCAGCGCGAAGCTTCCTAGTGCGATAGTCCTGACTATCTTTCTGCTCATTGATTTTCCCTCTCAGTGTCTTCTGCCTTCTAGACGACGCCCATCCCGCCGCCGCCGAGTCTCTCGACGATGCGGTAGTGCGCGATGGTTTCGCCGATCATGCCGCAAGCATGGGGGCTGGCCCACCTTCTATTAGACTCTAGACCTGCGGCTGCCCCAGGCTCGCGCTTTTTGCAAGAGGGAGGATCACGGACGTTGACGCCAAGTGCCTTGTTGGGAGTGCGGGAGGCGACGGCTTCAAGGGCGAGATGGCCACCTCCGAGGGCCCCACCCGTCGAAAAACCGCGACGGGTGGGGCAGCCTCAGTTGGGAGCCCGCGTGATAACAGCCAGCCCGCCTAGCGTGGACTTATACTTGGCGCGAGGCAGGGCACACGTATGCGATTCACGATTGGATGGATTTGGCTCGGCGTGCCGCTAGCGGCTGTTATTTTCGCGGAGATAGGTCTCCTCCGAAATTGGAGCAGAGAACCCCATCGCTTTGCGAAGGCCTCGGCTATTTTGTTGGCAACGTCAGCGACGTTACTGGCTTGCGGGGCTCTAGCTTACGTCCAGTTTGTAAGACCACTCCCTGCCTTCGACTACCGGGTTGAGCTGTTGGGCCTGCTGCTTTCATTCTTGGGCACAGTCTTGGGACTGGTCACCCTCCGGTTCCCACGTTGGTTTTCTTCGCAGGCGTTGGGCGTCTCAGCATGGATGCTCGTGTTGTTCTTTCTGGCTGGCTCCACATACTGAAATCCGACCGCTCCGTAGTTGACGAAAAATCTCGATAGCACGCATCGATCCAAGGGCCGCTCGCTCACAAGGCATTGGCCTTGATTTTAGCGAACAAACGGCGCAAGCTTGTGCTAACTGACTTCAACCGTTACTGTCCTGGCTATGACGGTTGCCATAATTCGATCGGATTTCCCTCAGGGTCATGCAGGCGAGCAAAGCGACCAATGTCGGGATAGGATTGCGGGTCCTTGACCTCGATTCCTGCCGCTCGTAGCTGGGCTATCATTTTGTCGAGGTCCCGTACTCGAAAATTTATCATCCAGACCTTATGGGGATCCCCGAAATAGTCACTTGTCTCGGGGAACGGACTGAACGCCGTGGGTCCTGCCTCTTGCTGCCAAGCGGATTCCCCGGCGCTCGATGGGACAGGCAAGACTCCCAGGTTTTGCTGATACCAATGTGCCAGCGCTTTAGGATCGTGAGCTCGGAAAAACAAACCTCCGATTCCGCTTACTTTCTCCATTTCCGCTCCTCCGGTCAACTCGTGCTTAGCCGCTTTCCCTGCCGGCGGAGGTGGGATCGCTGGCTGTGTGGCTGTCTGCCCCGCGGCGTCCAATCCGTTCCGGCTTAGGATGAAGCTCGACCCAAAGGCAAGTGACAGCAGTCGAAGCAATTGACGCCTTTGAAAACTCATCCCAGTCCCTCCCGAGGTTCCATGCGAGTCGATTCCACGATACCTCTGCGAATAGGGTTCTGGAAGCGTAAAACCCAGGATTCCGGGCGATCTTGGTCCACTAGGAAATCGGGCTTGGCTCATTACGACAATCGGAGGCGGATCGGAAACGTGCATCGGACGGCTTCGTACTTGCGTTCACCGCTTCCCGACGCGCTCGTTGTGGTCGTAGCTGATGACTCGGGTAACTAGCCACTTACCGTTCTCGTATTTCCAGAGGTGCACGAACCTCGCATCGCCCTCGTCGGTATCAATTCCCGGATGCGAGAACCTGTGCGTGCCCAGCTCCACTGCACCGTAGCCCTTCATCAGGTAGACCTCAAGCGTCCCCTTCACCAATTCGCGGTGTACCTTGCCGCAGATGTTTTGTTTCACGGCTGCCAGCAGCTGCTCGCGGGTGGTCGCCACCAGGCCGCCCTGATCGTGATAGAACTCCAGATGCTCGGGAAAAAACGAGCCGAATTTCTCCAGTTCGCATCGGTTGTAGGCGTCGAACAACTCCGCATCGAGTTTTTTGATTGTGCGGAACAGCTCATCCTGCGACATTTCACTTGGATCCTTGTTCGCGTCAACCGTCAACCCGGAAGGGTTCGGTGCCGCGGGATGGTTGACTTGTGCGAAGCACTGGGTGCCCACGGCCACGGTCAAAATCATCCAAGCCGTCCATCTGCTCAAGTTTTTCATAACGCCTCCCACATCGTAGCTATACGGACCTCGACGTAGAATAGTTCCTGCAGGTCGGCACCCGATCTCAATTTCCCCTGGTCTTTACCCAACCGTACTCAGGCACTGGGGTTCTTAACCGCGCCAATTCGCCGGTTCACTCATTGACCAATGGTGAGTGTAAACGCCTGTGGGTGTTGAAAAGGCCGCTCATCGAAACGGTGCTTGGGTGGCGAAGATAGCTGCTGCGGGCAAACAAAGCCTCGACTTTCTTCGGCTGTCGTTGTGCCTTGCAAAATTCGGGTGGGTTCGCCAACTCCCGTGCGCGTTGTCGAGCCGACGCATGGATGTGAATGGCGAGATACTTATATCGTCCACTGGTGCATTGCGCTTTTTAGGTTTTCCACAAATCACACCAGCCGACGGCTGTGTTTAACAACGGCTGCGATACACGAAATGAGCAGCACCGGTGACAGCAGCCAGGCTAGGGACATGACTACGAAGTTGAAATCGTGGGGTCCTATTGAGATGTCCTTGACGAGCGGGACGAGGTTCGCAATACAAAAGGGAAGAACCATCACACTCAGCAGCAGAGCTGGTGCAAGAATGAACCATTTCCCGGCACGGGGAAAACCACGCGACACGGCAGCACCAATAATCAATAAAATTGCCACAAGGGATAACACCCAGCTGACACCCAGGAGAGCAATTCCCGTAGCGCAGCCTGCCGCCACTGCTAACCATTGAATTCTGCCCGGAAGCAATCGTGAGAACCTCGGCTCTGCCGCTGCTGTTGTATTCCTTTGCTGCTCACCCCAACTCGCCATTGATACTCGGGTAGAGTGTAGCAGTGGAGCGCCTAAGGGGTGGATTACTGGCGTAACATCGCGATATCACTGATTGACCTCCGACCCCTTCTCAACGAAGGCGATAAACCAGCGATCCTGCTTCGAGGGAGACCGGAGAAGTGCTGAGAGTTCCTTGCTAATGTCTGGGGCAGCGCCAAACCATGTCTCGGCAAATCCCGCCTGTAAGTGATCGAAGGAATGGTGCGCCCTGAGAGATTCGAACTCCCGACCTTCTGGTTCGTAGCCAGACG
>JBOGLD010000188.1:0-18060 GCA_050745885.1 Terriglobales bacterium | reverse complement strand
CTCCGCTGGCAGGCTTCGAGCAGGATGATTACGTGAAATATGGACGGTTCGGCCAGTGCAGCCTGGCCTCCCTATTGGAGGAGTTCATGGCGGTGCGAAAGGCGACGGTGGCGCTGTTTCGCCCGCTGGATGAAGCCGCGTGGGCCCGCCGCGGAGTAGCCAGCAATAATGAAGTCACGGTGCGCGCCCTCGCCTACATCATCGCCGGCCATGAGCTGCATCATCGCGGAATTTTCCAGCAGAAATATTTTCCCAGATCGGGTTCCTGAGGGGACCGCCTGCCCGGACACGCTCAGGTATCCTTACAGAGATACCCGAGAGTGACCCGTCCCTATGCTTTCCGATTCCGCCATCCTGAAGAGGATCGAGAACCAGCCCAAACGCACTGCCGGCTTCAAGCAGCTGACGCGCGAACTTGGAGTGCATGGCGACGCACGCCGCGAGCTGTTCGAGCGCTTGAAACACCTGGTGGCCAGCGGACAACTGCAGCAGGTTGGGCCCGACCGCTATGCCATTCCGCAGGCCGTCGGCAAGAACATGGCGGTGGGGCGCTTGAGCATGCACCGTGACGGCTTCGGATTTGTGATCCCGGAAGCCAGTTCGCTTGATGAGCGCCTGAAGGCGCGACTGGTTGGCGATATTTTCATTCCGCCTCCAGCAGTAGGGTCTGCGATGCACGGCGATCGCGTGCTGGTGGAAATCGGCAATATCCGTCCTGACGGCCGCGCCGAAGGACGCATCCTGCGGCTGGTCGGACGAGCGCACTCGACGGTCGTGGGGAAATTCCACTACGGAAGCCGGTTCAACCACGTTACCCCGATTGACCAGAAGATTACCCAGGAGATTGTGATCCCGCCGGGGATGGAATATCCGGAGAAGCCTGCCAGCGGCGCCCGCGAGGGCGACGCTTTACCAGAGACCGGAGGGAAGACCAGCGAGAAAGGAAGAAGGAAGCAGAGTCCGCACCGCGTGCTGGGCCGGGAAGCCGCGCGGAAGGCGGATTGGGACGATCTGGAAAATGTCGTCGTGGACGTCGAAATTACGGACTGGCCCACGGCCACGCAGAGTCCTCGCGGGCGGGTGGTGGAGATTCTCGGCTACGAAGACGACTTCGGCGCGGACGTCGAGATCATGATCCGCAAGCATCACCTGCCGCATCGTTTTCCGCCTGCCGTTCTGGCGGAAGCGCAGGATGCCGAGCCTATTATTCCGGCCGCTGAGGTGGGCAAACGGCTCGACTTCCGCGCCTTGCCGATTGTCACCATTGACGGAGAAACCGCGCGGGATTTTGACGACGCTGTCATGGTCCAGCATCTCGAGAACGGAAACTTTCAGCTCCAGGTCCACATTGCCGACGTGGCCCACTACGTTACGCCGGACTCGGCGCTCGATCAGGAGGCCCGGCTGCGCGGCACCAGCGTTTATTTTCCCGATCGCGCCGTGCCCATGCTTCCGCTCGAGCTCTCGACCGATATTTGCAGCCTGCGTCCGCAGGTAGACCGCCTGGTGATGTCCTGCGTCATGGAGATCGATCATCAGGGCGAGATTGTGGGTTATGAATTGAGCGAAGGCATCATCCGTTCGGCGGAACGCATGACCTATACCGCTGTGAACGCGGTGCTCGAAGGCGATGCCGGCGCGCGCGAGCGCTACGGCAAGCTGGTGGCCGGGTTCGAGCTGATGCGCGACCTTGCCCTGATCCTGAACCGGAAGCGCGAGCGCCGCGGATCGATCGATTTCGATCTGCCTGAACCGGTGATCGAGTTCGACGAATCTGGAATGATGAAGAGCATTACCCGTTCAGAGCGAAATATTGCGCATCGCCTGATCGAGGAATTCATGCTTTCGGCCAACGAGTGCGTCGCCTCGCATCTCGAAAACAAGCGGATTGCCTCGCTCTACCGGATTCACGAGAAGCCCGATGCCAAACGGGTGTACGACTTTGAAGTGATCGCCGCGACCTTTGGTTACTCGCTGGGGGTGGGGCCGCTGCCCATTCAGCGCGTGCAGCTCAAGACCGACCGCCGCGCCAACTATGGAACAGGCAAGCGCACCCGTGAGATCGAGATTCCGAAAGAGGTCCACATCACGCCCCGCATGTATCAAAAGCTGACGGAGAAGATCGCCGGCAAGCCCGAAGAGCGCATTCTTTCCTTCCTGATGCTGCGCTCCTTGAAACAGGCGCGTTATTCCGAGGAGAACCTGGGACACTTTGCGCTGGCTGCCACCGCCTACACCCATTTCACCTCGCCGATTCGCCGCTATCCGGACTTGATCGTCCACCGCATTCTGAAGGAAGTGCTGCGCGAGTCGGCGGCCGACGGCAGCGCGAGAACCTCGACAACGTCTGCCACCCCGTGGTCGAAGCGGCGCGATCCTTCGGATCATCGCGAAGCCGTCCGGCCGCAAGGCGGGCCCATCCCGATCGAGGAGTTGCACGATATCGCCGAGGAATCCAGCCAGTCGGAGCGTCGCGCCGACGAAGCCGAGCGCGAATTGATGGAATGGAAAAAAGTGAAGTTCATGCAGTACCGCGTGGGAGAAGACTTTGACGGCCTGATCATCAGCGTGACCAAGTATGGGCTGTTTGTCGAATTGACCGATCTTTTCGTGGAAGGCCTGGTGCCGCTCGATTCGCTGGCCGACGACCGTTATACCTATCACGAAAATACCCGTGAAATCATTGGCCTGCGGAGCCGCAGGATCTACAGCCTGGGACAAAGAGTGCGAGTGCTGGTGGACCGCATCGATCCCGTGGAGAAGAAGATCCAGTTTGCGATCTTGGACGAAAAGCCGGCCCCGAAACGCAAGAAGCGCTGAGCCTGGTGTAAAATCCTTGAGTCAACCCCACCGCCGCAGAGCAACATACGCGGCCGGTTCCTTCCAGTCGGGACGTGGCTCAGCCTGGTAGAGCACTCGCTTGGGGTGCGAGGGGTCGGCAGTTCAAATCTGCCCGTCCCGACCAATACATTCTGAAGAACTTAGCTGTCTTCCGAACGGCACGAAGTGTACAGGCGAGGAGTCAATCCTGCAACTGCCTATTCGTGCCATCTGCTGTTCGTTCATCAGTCTTGGGGACACGCCGCTTCTGCCGTCTAACCTCGTACTGGAAAAAGCGTTCAGCCAGCTCGCAGCCGATACGTGAACGCTTGTTCGCCATCTGGGTCCGTGCCCAGACGCCAATCTTCAAAATCCATTGAAATTCTTCTGGCGAGTAATCCCAGCGGTAGTTGTTACAGAAGGCGTGTGACGCAAGATAATTCTCAGCCGAGTGCTGTCCGCCATCGCTGTGACATAAAACGTGGTCGGCTTGCCAGTTTTCCCCGACCAGACCGCCACAAATATGGCACCGTCCTCCAGTCTTGTTCCGGACCGCGAACCGCTCAGTCGGCGTCAAGGAAATCCGGCGGCTTCGTTTCTTGGTTTCAGCCGCCAGTCGCCTTTGTCGAGTAGCCTCATGCCGTTTTTGCCTGACCGCCGCAAGGCTCGACAAGTGCTCAGACAACTTCATAGCAGAATCGGGAAGACTCAATTCGCTCATGGATAAGACCCTTCGGGGCGCGATTGCGAGTTCGGGGTCGCGCTCCCACCGTCCCATAGACACTCGCTCAAAGCCGCTCCGGGCATTGTACTTCTCTGAGTCGGAACACGGCTGTTAGACTCTTACGCGATGACCGAGCTAATTTGGGAAGGCAAGTACGTTGACGGCAAGCGACAGAGCCCTGTGCGAGTCGCACTCCCATTCCAAACAATCGAGACGGTGAATGAGGGTACTGCGGACCGCCAACGCAGTCTCGAATTGTTTACGGCGGGTCGTGAGACAGAATGGCGCAACCGACTGATTTGGGGTGACAAGAAGTATGTTTTGCCGTCTCTACTGCCGGAGTTCGCGGGCAAGGTAGACCTCATTTACATTGACCCACCTTTTGACACTGGCGCGGATTTTTCCTTCACGGCGAAACTTCCATCCCGCCACCCCGATTCCGACGATGACGCGGTCGAGTTCATCAAGGAGCCGTCAATTATTGAGCAAAAGGCATATCGCGACACGTGGGGTCGCGGCTTAGATTCTTACGTGGAATGGTTTTACGAGACGGTCAGTCTCTTGAGAGAGTTACTGAGCCCCGCCGGGAGTCTTTACGTTCATCTCGATTGGCATGTCGGTCACTACGCGAAAACTGTGCTCGATGAAGTGTTCGGACAGGGAAACTTCAGGAACGAAATTGTTTGGAAGAGAAAAGGCGGTAGTGCCAATCCGCAAAACCGGCTGGGCGTCGTGACCGATTCCATTCTCTGGTTTTCTAATTCAGAGAGCATAATTTTTAATCCGCAGTTCACCAAAGACAGCGAAGACTCTAAGAAGTATCTAGACGAGAGATTCAACAGAGTAGACGAAAAAACAGGCAGGCGCTTCATGGACTCACCGCTTGTTAGTCCAAATCCGCGACCCAACCTGACCTACGCTTACAAAGGGTACGCCCCGCCGCCGAGCGGATGGTCAATTTCGCGTGAAGTAATGGAACGATGGGACAAAGAAGGGCGACTACTGTTCCCGCCTGACAAATCAAAGCGAATCCGGCGGAAGATTTTCTTGGACGAGTATGTGGGGCAGCCTGTTCAGAATCTCTGGAACGATATTTTCGTGATTAATTCTCAGTCGAATGAGTTCGTCGGTTACGACACTCAAAAGCCTGAGGCTCTTCTCGAACGCATTATCAAGCTGTCTTCAAACGAAGACAATCTTGTGCTCGACTGCTTTTGTGGCTCGGGCACGACTGCTGCCGTAGCAGAGAAGTTCAATCGTCGATGGATTGCTTGCGATTTGGGTCGGTTCGCGACTCACACCACCCGAAAGCGTCTCTTATCCATTCCGAGAGTAAGACCATTCGCGGTTCAAAACCTCGGCAAATATGAGCGGCAAGCATGGCAGACGGCGGAATTCCGAGACTCTGGCGGCGAGAGCAATCTGGAACAGCAGCGCCAACGAGAGGCGGCGTATCGGAAGTTTATTCTGGACCTCTATCACGCCAGCCCGGTGACGGGACACACATGGCTGCATGGGATGAAAGCAGGACGCATGGTGCATGTTGGGGCTGTAGACGCCCCAGTGACGTTGAGTGATGTCAAGTCCATCGCCCGCGATGTGTGGAAGTCCAGCGGTGGGACCGGGGGGCGACGAGCCGCAGCGGACATACTTGGCTGGGAGTTCGCGTTCGAATTAAACGAGACGGCTCGACAGGTTGCGGCTGAGTCTCGTGTCGAGGTTTCTTTCAGAAAGATTCCCCGTGAGGTTTTAGAGAAAAAAGCGGTTGACCAAGGTGACATCAAATTCTTCGAATTGGGTGCGCTTTCGGTCGAGCTAAAACAGACAAAGAATGTGCTGACCCTTAAGCTGACCGATTTTTTGATTCCTATTGATGACGTTCCCGAAGAAGCTCGTCAGGCGGTTAAACATTGGAGCCAAATTATTGACTACTGGGCTGTAGATTGGGATTTCAAGGGCGATACTTTTCACAACCAATGGCAATCGTATCGCACACGCAATACTCCAAACCTTGAGCTTTCTACTAGGCACGAGTGTCCAAATCCCGGCGATTATAAAATTGTCGTGAAGGTCATCGACATTCTTGGCAATGACACAACCAAAACTCTGGACATAAAGGTGAAATAGAAATGCCACGCCGAAAGCGCGGAATTGATACAGCGCAGACCGAGTTACTGGACGTAGCTTCAAGGTTGCGCACAGCACCCTGTGTTCCGGCACTTCGGGAGGCTGTTAAGGCGTGGATTGCTGGCGGGCATAAGGGCATTACGGACACAACTCGCATCTTGCTGAACCACTGGTTCTACACAGACCACAAGCTCGCGACCGGGGCTCCGTTTAAATATCACCGTTCTCAGCAGGAGGCGATTGAGACTCTTATTTTCGTGTGGGAGTTCGAGAAAGTGCGTAGCCGGAAGGCTCTGCTGGAACGATACGCCCAAAATCTTCGCGACGTACAGCTTCCGCCGCTCGATGATTTTGCACGCTACTGCGTCAAAATGGCTACGGGCAGTGGCAAGACGAAGGTCATGGCGCTGGCTGTTGCGTGGCAGTTTTTCAACGCCGTACGGGAAGCCGAAGAAGTCGCCAAGGACTATTCGAAAACTTTTCTCCTTCTCGCGCCTAACGTCATCGTATTGGAGCGACTGAAGACCGACTTTGCAGGCGGTCGTGTCTTCCGTAGCGACCCGATTATCCCCCGCGAACTCGAAATCTTCTGGGAATTCGATTGCGTCATGCGCGGCGAATCGGAGAAAGCTCCCGCTGAGGGGATGCTCTTCCTGACAAATATCCAGCAGTTTTACGAACGTGCCGACCGTAGTGCTGACGAGCCAGAGGAAATGACGGCTGTACTCGGGTCAATGCCTCCGACCCAGAAGTTGGAACTGACTGACTTTGGCGACCGCATCGCAATACGAGCCGGACACCTTACGGTGTTGAATGACGAAGCTCATCACACTCATGATGAGAACAGCGAGTGGAATGACATAATCCGCAAACTGCACGGAAAGACACCACTGGCAGCACAACTGGATTTTTCTGCTACGCCGCGTTTCCAAAAGGGAGCGATTTTCCCGTGGACAATCTCCGACTACCCCTTGAAGCAAGCCATTCTCGACAACATCGTGAAGCGTCCGATGAAGGGCATCGCTCGAATAGTCGAAGCCAAATCGGACTATGCGAGTGTGCGGTACAGGGGATATTTGGTTGCTGCCGTCGAGCGCTGGCGCGAATACCGCGACCAGCTAAAGCAACTCAAGCGTAAGCCCGTCCTGTTCGTCATGATGAACGACACCGAGGATGCGGATGACGTGGCAGGATGGCTGCGAGAGAAGTATCCAGAAGAGTTCGCAGGTGACAAGACACAGGTCATCCACACGGACAAATCAGGCGAAGTTAGCAAGAAGGAACTGGACGAGGCGCGGAAAGCAGTCCACGACGTGGACGAGCCAGAGAGTCCCATCAATGCCATCGTCAGTGTCCTCATGCTCCGAGAAGGCTGGGACGTAAAGAACGTGACCGTCGTAGTGGGTCTCCGTCCCTACACAGCCAAAGCCAACATCCTGCCAGAGCAAGCTATCGGGCGCGGACTGCGGCTGATGTTCCGGGACATCCCGGCGGATTTCACCGAACGGGTGGACATCATTGGTAACCAGAAGTTCCTCGACTTCGTAGATGACTTGGAGAAGCTGGAAGATTTGAAGCTGGACACGTTCGAGCTTGGCAAGGACAAAGTCGGCATCGTGACCATCTTGCCCCTCGACAACCGCAAAGAGTATGACATCGGACTTCCGGTACTGTCGCCCACGCTTATTCGTAAGAAGACGCTGGCGGACGAGATTGCTGGGCTGGATGTGATGTCATTCCAGACCATCCTGCTGCCCATGACAGCAGACGACCCTCGCAACAAGACCTTCCGGTACGAAGGGTATGACATCATCACGCTTCAAAAAGAAGTTGAACGCGACTACACCATCCCAGAGCCACAGACCGCACAAGAAGTCATCGGGTATTACTCTCGGCGGATTGCTGAGGCGGTAAAACTCCCGTCACAGTTTGCTGCGCTCGCCCCAAAAGTGCGCGAGTTCTTCGAGCAGAAAGCGTTCGGGCAACCTGTTGATTTATCCGACGCAGTCGTCGTAAGAGCAATGGGTACGCCCGTCGCGCATTATGTCTGCGTCGATGTCTTTTCAAAGGCGCTCAAAAAACTGACTATTTCCGAACAGGAGCCGACCTTGCTGGAACCGGAGCGGCTGTTGTCGTCCTGCCAACCCTTCCCGTGGTCGCGTCCTGTGTTGGAGGATGCAAAGACTGTCTTCAACCTTGTGCCGTGCGACAATCACTTCGAGAGAGATTTTGCCAAGTTTTTGAACAACGCTCCAGATGTCCCTCGCTTCGCAAAACTGCCCCAGCCTTTCGGTTTCTCAATCGACTACACCGACGGCGCGATGAATCTACGTTCGTACTATCCAGACTTTGTCGCCGTGGACGAAAAGGGGACACGCTGGCTGCTGGAGTCGAAGGGTGCAGAGACCGGAGAGGTTCTACACAAGGACGCGGCGGCTACGCAATGGTGCGAAAATGCGACCGTGTTGACTGGGACGAAGTGGGCGTACCTCAAGGTTCAGCAGAAGGCTTTCGAGACACTTCAACCCACGCGCTTCGAACATCTCGCGGCACTGGCTCCTCAAACACTATTCTGAGCCCTTTCCGGCAACTAGGAGTGCTTCAACAACAGCAGACTGCTCAGTTAGGACGCCACGGTGTCCAGCCCTTCCGTGCCGCTTCGTCTGGAAAACCGGGGGCGAACAATTCATAGTGAGTGCAAACGTTGCAGACGAAAATTCGGAGCAAGATTGGACTTGCTTCGCGCACCGGGAGGTTTATTTGACTTCCGGGGCTGTGCTCTTGATAGAAGCCTTTACCGCAAATACGACAAGGGAGAGCCAGCTTTCCGTCCCGATTCAGCGCGGGCAACCCACGCTCAAGAGTCGCCAAGCTGTCGTTAACTACCGCGAGTAATTCCTGAGCAGACTTGAGACATTGGTCAGGTTCTTCGACTACGCACTTTTCGATAATTTCATTGATGACCCGCATGTTCGGGTCATCAGGGAAAAGCACCGTGACATCGTAAGCGGGTTTTTTGTGATACTCACGAGGCAGTTTGAGTCGCCCGCTAACCATGCACCACAAGAGTTTGCCCAGCATGTATACGTCGAAGTTGGGTTGCACATTTTCCAGCCGCTCTCCCAAGTCACCCCACTGCGGCATGTAGTCCCGGGGTCCCTACTTTTTCGGTGGTCGTCGTCAGCCGCTCGGGTAGGTTGGGCAGATAAACGATTCCTAAATCTCCGAGGACAAGTCGGTGGTCATCGGTGCGGAAGCAGGCGCAGCGAACACGCAACAGAACCGCGTCAAGCAGGCGCAGGGTCAATCTGATGAGCAGCGTCTTCGTCAGTACACGACTACCAAACAGAATTACGACATGCTCAGCATGGCGACAACGAATGCCACTCTTGGCGACGAACGGCTTAAAGCCGCAGCGCAGACTTTCCAGCCGTTACACGATTGGATTACGTCTGAAGCTGCGAACGACCCGACGATTGCTGCCGCGATTCACGGAGATGAACTCTCCGCTGATGAACTGCACGATTTGTTCGCCAAGGAAGACGGCGCACATGTCACCCGCGACGTTCCGTTTCCGGCAGGTGTTCGTCCAGAGATGAAAGACGGCAAGCCGACAGGCAAGCTCGAACAGACATGGATGGCTATCGCCAACGATGGCAAAATAAAGGCGAGAGTTTCTCTGACACGATGGCTCGTGCCGCTGCTCAGGGTAAGAAGACGACACAGAAGGACATCAATGACGAGATGGCGACTGCTCCCACGAAAGCCGCTGAAGTGCTCGCTGTTGCTCCTGTTGTCGGTGCGGCTGGTGCAGCTTCGCTAGCTGCCCCGGGTGAAGCCATTCAGAGCATAAGGGCGATACCCGGCGTTGCCAACGCGCTGCTGGAACACGCCGAGACGCACGTTGCAGAATGGGCTGCTAAATATCCTAATCTGATGAAGCTAGGACTTTCTCTTGGTATTCCGGCGAGCGCGACAGGGCTTCTAGGATGGATGATTCACAACAGTAAAGGCAGCAAGTAAGCTCACAACGCTGACACGAAGTATAAGCAAGAGACGCTGAGAAATACCACGCTTACGAGTCCGGCAAACAACCAAAGCAGGAACACAAGGTTAAAGGCGGTTTTCATAGTAGATAATCCTCAATGAAGAACTCGCAGCACTTCAGGCAAACCCATACGAACGTCGCTTCGAACATTCGGTGCAGGATGCCAGCGAGCAACAGGTGTAGCGCATGAGCCATGAAATCAGTGTACCACATGTCTATATATGTCTACATGTACTCATGGAGACATCTTGACGTTACCATAGTAACCGGGCAGAATGGGCGCATGAAAGTTCCCATCACGCTGAACATTGAACAGACGCAACTCGCTGTGTTGAAGCGGTGGTCTCAAGAGTCTGGCGCTCCTGTGTCTGAACTCATTCGTCGCGCCATCAGCAAAGCGCTGGACGAGCAGAACAAGCGGGAGAAGAAAGACAAGCGCAACTAGTCCTTCACCAGACAAACCCAGACATCTCAGGCAGGCGGTTCACGAAAGTGGGTCGCCTTTGTTTTGTTCTGAAATTGGTACGCGTACAAATCGGAGGGATATGACGAAAGAAGATGAAAGTCTCATCAAGCAATTGATTCGAATCGAAATCGTCCGTGCGCTCGGCACCATAGATTGCGGTGTCATGGAAGATACGAAGCCTGTCACCGCAAAGTCACGCTTCGTCGAAATATTGAGCGACATCAATCACAGAAAGTGGGCAGTCGTCGTAGAAGTCGCGTCGGACGCGCTCTGTCGGGAGTTGATAGACAGTCCAGAGATGCTGTCTGCAACCGAGCACAAACGGCTCGAAAGCATACTTCTGCTCGACGAAGCAGCACCGTTTAGGACAGCACCACGAACGTGTAAAGAAATTGGAAAGCTATTGCTCGCTGCTAAGAAGGCGAGCACGGATGCAGCCTTGCACGTCGTACCGCCAGCGAAAGCGACATCTGGCGAAGGCAGGAGACGTAGCGAGATATTCGAGTTGGAAGCTGAAAGAAAACGCGAGAGTGACGCAGCGGGGGCGTTGTGGGAGCCGCTCGCAGAGAACGCTTGGGCTTTTAGACGACCGTAGTACGCGATTTATAGAAAGGGCGACATGCCAGACGTAAGAGCGCCAGCATCAGATTTAAATCAACAACTCAGTCAGCCTGTCCAGTCGCTCGACCCGACATCCAACTTCCTGCCTAGCAGTGCAGGCAAGAGTTTGGCTCCCACTGTGAGCCCTGCACAGCAAGCATCGACAGGAAAGAGCTTGTCGCCAGAGCACGAATAAGCTACCAAAACTCCGTTGATGGGCGACCTTTCGAACCTTGGTATGCTTGAGCGATGGAGAATATCCTAGCTCGGCAAGATGCGACCCTGCGCGGAAAACGCTTAGAGTATTTCACCATCGCGTGGAACAGTTTGGAAGGGCTGGTCGCCGTCGTCGCAGGAGCACTTGCCGGCAGCATCTCTCTGGTCGGTTTCGGGATTGATAGTTTTATCGAAGTCACATCCGGTAGTGTGCTGCTTTGGCGAATGTCAGTTGACGCTGACGTGCGAAGGCGGGAACGAAACGAGAGGGTCAGTCTGAGCATTGTGGGCTTATGCTTCATCGCCCTAGCGGTCTACATCTCGTATGAATCAATTTCTGACCTTGTCAGACACAAAGCTCCAGAGCACAGCATTTCGGGAATCATTCTCGCGTGTGTCTCTCTTGTAGTAATGCCGATTTTGTCTCGGGCGAAGAAGAGAGTAGGCACTGAGCTTGAGAGCAGAGCCATGCACGCCGATGCTAAACAAACTGATTTCTGCGTCTACTTGTCTGCCATTCTGTTGATGGGGCTGCTTCTTAACGCATGTTTGGGATGGTGGTGGGCAGACCCGGTCGCTGCACTCATCATGGTTCCTCTTATCGCGAAAGAGGGAGTGGAAGCCGTGAAGGGCGACACGTGCTGCGACTAGCATGGCGACTCAACAGACCACTCGGGGCGAAGTTAGGCAGTCGAAGGCTTAGGAGCGTCTGCGGCGGGAGCCGCAATTCGCGGCATTACCTCATCCATCGTGTAGCGCACGAACTGAGTTCCTAATTCAGTCAGCTCGTATTCCTCTTCCTCATCGAATGCAGATTTCATTGTTTGCGGCGATTGTCCCCGACGCGATGGACGGGTCTTTTTAATCCAATTGCCGCTGTAGTCCTTTTCTCTATGCTGCCGTATCACGCTGCCCGTACTCAGGTCACGAATTAATAGCCTGAACATGTCAGCTTCTGCCGAATCCTCTCTGACCCTAGCCCCATGAACACCCATCCAAATTTCCATGCGAGTACAGCCCACGTGTTTGTAAACCCACCTGATGACCTTGAAGTGCATCTCTGAATAATCTGCAATCCACTGAATGAACATACGGACAACGTCATCGGTGCAAATCTTGTTGACCGCAGCGTTCGTCAAAAGATTGCGAACTAGGATGCGCTTCTGTTCACTTTCCGCAGCCGACCAATCCCGAAAACATTTCTTCAGTAAACCTAGATACTCCACGCTCTCAATCCTCTTTCTTACGTTTTCATCATTCAGGTCAATCCGAGTAAGAATCTCCGCGATAGTGACTCCTATCTCACGGATTTCGTCCTTCTGAAGTTGCAGCCAACTGGCAGCGACCCGATTGAAGTGGTCCTGCTCCGACTCGGACCAAGCACCAGAGGCACCGGATGCGGCACCACCAATTAAGGGGACGGCACCACCAATGAGAGCTAACGCGAACCGGGCTATTTTCGGACCATATCCGCGATTGAGAGCCACTGTGAGCTCCTTTTCAAGGTCATCGTTCTCGCCTTCTGGTCTGGGAACAACTTCACCTTCCACTCGATGGACTCCTTCCCACAACAAACACTCCGAATCCATATTTGGTCGCGCAGAATGTAGTATCTCCACATTCCCGAGAATCTTTGAATCGTGGCGAACAGTTGTTCCGCTTCGTCTTGTAATATTCCTTGTATTCGTTAGGGATATTCTGCGACTCGAACGGAACCAGCAGGTCGCTCTCTTGCAGCGTGGCATCCTGTGGTGTCGGTGCGATACTCATAACATCTCCTTCCCCATTAGTTCCGGTTTAGCCCAAATTGTCGAGCCAGCAGCTTCTTTTTCCACGCTTCTTCTATGCGTTCAATTCCGGTGTCCGAATTCACGACTTCGAGGATTGTGGCTTGATAGCCCTTGGAACCCCGCCGCCTCAATTCTACGTTGCCTCCATGACCAGTTCGGGCATAGTCAAGGAGCCGCCCCCAGAGGCTCTCCTCACCTTTAGCGGACCCAACATATTGCTTGCCCGTCTCCTTACAGACCAGCATATATACCCCTTTAACTGACTTGAGGACCGCCTGCCACGTCAAAGGCACGGCTGCTATTTGGTCGATGTCCCAACAGAACTGGGTGAACCCGGGGAAAGACTCCTCTTTAGCCTCCTTCCTAACTTCAAGCACCGCCTTGTCTTTTAGGTCGGCACGTTGTACCCAAGCTCGAAAACCCTTTCCCCAATCAATGACCAAAAGACCTGCGTAGTCAGATAATCGCTCCTCCCGGCGAATGTCATAGAGGTTCAGACCCGCCCGGTCAGCTTGGATGACAGGGTCGATAGTGCCCGGTGGGGCAGTCCCGATTCCATCTACCCGGTAGAGTCCAATAAACAGAGTATCGTTAGCGGGAGTGGCGACAAAGCTGGCGAGAAGGCTGCCAATTTCAAACACTTGTCGTTTCTGAATTCGCTGGTAGGTCTCAAGGCGACCGTCCCCAGCTCGCCACAGGTTGTAAGGCGTGCAATTCACCGAAGAGCGGTTATCCTGATGACGAACGAGCCGGACTCTCTTGGGGTCGATTCCTTCGTGTCGAAGCAATGCATTGAACGTAAGCATGTACGCTGTCCTCCGTCGCGCTGCGGTAATTAATGGAAACGCTGTGGTTGAACTGCATTTTGACAACCCGCCCATAAGCTTTTAGCCTACAGCCATGCCTAATATTCCCGTAGCAAGAGAACTTTGCGAGCAGTTCATCAAAGAAATGGCGGGCAATCGGAAGGGACACGATGATGCGGGAGTCGCTCGTGAAATTCTGACGGACCTTGGAAGGTACGGTCACGTCACACCAACGCATGAGCGCAAGCTGAGTCGTTGGTGCCACACGGACGGCAATCCATTTAAGCGTGGTACGCCGATGGCACAAAACATCAGCATGGCGTTGTATGACCGCATCATTCCAAGGCAAGATTAGCGAGACCGCTTTACGACTGGGACCGAATTCCCAGTTCGTTCACAGAGACCATATTCCCCAGCGCATCCTCCTCACGACTTCTTCAGTTTTGCCTTGACTGGTTGTTCCGTTAGTACCTCTCTAGCAATCTTCTTGCTTATTTCCCACAAAATGGCGGCGTCGCCTGTGCTCAGAGAGACTTTTTCCGACAACTCTTTCTGGGGATGAATATAGTTCCGATAGTCACGCAAAACGGTGCCTATATCTTTCACAGTCTGCGAAATCCACTTCAGTTCATGGGCAACAGCTATGTAATTTTGGAGTCCCCAATCCTTCAGAGTTAATGTTTTGCCTTGTCTGTCTCTTGCCCTAAACCTACGGGGTTACTGTTTGGAATCGTCGTTAATCCGCTTCATCAGATCGTCCACGAGACTTTTAGTTGCACTATGGAAGCCAGTGTACAGGTTTCCCCATCGCTTTGAATCGCTCCAAAGGCTATTTCCGGTCTTCGGATCAACAACCGTTAGATAGGTGTAGCTTACAGTGACGGGTTGTGTGTAAGTTGGTTCACTTGTTGTCTTGACGGTGCCCGAAGTACGAACCGTGCCCGTAGTTTGATCTCCGATTGTCGTCGCTTCGACGCTCCCGCTCGTATTGACCGTGCTCGTCGAACCTCCGCCACTAGTGACATAGCCACGAGTGTATTCGTGGGCTGACAATACAAAGACAAGATCGGCGTCTTTAGGGTCTGAAACGACTTTGAAACGACCCCACTTTGCAATCTGCGTATAGCATCTATCGCCCAACTTGCTTATACCGCTTTCGTTGTCGATGTATACGGTCTTAGCCGCCGCAATTTGTGGAGGGAGCGGTAGGTGCTTGTCTTTCGCATGGCTGAGGATCGGCGAGTATGCAATCAAAGCAGACAATAAGAGGAAACGTGGAAAGGCTTTCATACATGTCCTGCGCTTTTTCAATTGATAGACGAGCAGCATATTCGCCTCCAGCCCGTAGATTACACTGTGCAAAGTTTTGAGCTGGCGCACGAAGGGGCTAGGTCGTCCGGCGATTGTACCTCAGCGCAGATCGGCACTGTGACAAATCAGGTCGGCGCACGGGTCGTGAAGCCGGGGCTTACGAGCCGCCGCTCTAAATCCGCGTCGCTCTAATGGTGGCTGAAAAGGCTGCTACAGCCGATCCAGCGCCCCTGTCAGCGCGAGTACGATGAACACTGCTAATGCTAGGTGGGTGGCCCACCCTTTGGATGGTGAGGGTGCCCTACCCTTTGCGTTTTTTGCAAAGGGTGGGTGGTGCGGAAGGTTGGCTCAATCATGAGCTGCTGAAACTGCTGGTTCAAAACTGTGGGGCCCGAGGAGCAGAGTTCGAAAATCGTCTGCCCGTCCCGACCAATTTTCAACAATTAACGGTTCCGTGATCCCACCCTTCGCAAAGAGCGAAGGATGGTGCAGCCGAGGCAGCCATGGGTGGGCCAGCGGCCTTGCAGTCTAGAATGGTCTAAATACAATCAGTGGGCGCAAACGCCAGGAGACAGATATGACATCGGTGCTCATTACCGGAACAAGCAAAGGAATCGGATTGGAGGCGGCGCTGGCTTTCGGCCGTGCGGGCCACAAAGTCCACGCCACCATGCGCAACCCGGCGCAATCTCCGGAACTGGCTGAAGCGGCGGCGCGGGAAAAGCTGCCGATCACAATTTCGACCATGGATGTCGACTCTGACCAATCAGTGGGCCGTGCGATTGCGGCTATACAAAAAGACTCCGGCCCGATTGACGTGCTGGTGAACAATGCCGGTATAGAGCGGGCAGGCTCGATCGAAGAACTTTCCCTGGTTGATTTCCGCGCGGTCATGGAGACCAACTATTTCGGAGCGATCCGTTGCCTTCAGGCCTTGATTCCACACATGCGACAGCGCCGGAGCGGGTGCATCATCAACGTGACCTCGGTGGCGGGGAGAATTTCCAGCGCGCCCCTGGCGCCCTATACGTCTTCGAAGTGGGCCCTCGAAGCCTTGAGCGAAGCGCTGGCGGGCGAAATGAAAACGTTCAATGTCCGGGTCGCCATTGTCGAACCCGGCATCATTGATACAGCCATGGCACGGCGCATCGGCGATCAGCCGGACGCTTCACCGTACCGCCAGCGGGCGCGTTTCGCTTCTCTTTTTGAGGCTTCGCTGAAGCATCCTGCACCGCCTTCCCTGGTGGCGCAGAAGATCGTGGAAATCGCGGAGAGCGGAACCTGGCAACTCCGCCATCCAGTGGGACCGGATGCAGTACCTTTCCTGCAGTGGCGCCGTTCAATGACCGATGAGGAATGGGTCGAGCTCAACGGCAGCGACGACGAAACCTGGTACCGCCGAGTGGAACGCGACTTTGGTATGGACACCCGACCCCGGAACTAGTTTCGGTTTTCGGCTTTGAGAATCGTCGCCAGGTCCCGACCAATCAACAACCTGCGCCCGTGTGCTTCCTTCGACTGACCTAAGCCTTCGGAGGTTGGGGTTCGCGGCCGGGGGGAGCCTCCCGCTTCTTAGTGTGCCGGAACGGTGCTGCCGCCCCCACGCGGGTCATTTTTCTTCAGAACAAAAGACAAGCCGAACATCGCAATGGCCGCAGCCCCGAGCACCCAGAACGTGTCGATGTAGGCCAGGGCGGCTGCCTGCGCCTGGACCGCAGCGTAGATTCGAGCCAGGGCCTGCTTTTGGGCGCTGTGCAAGCTCAACCCACTTTGGGTCAGTTGCTGAACCAGACCACCCATTGCACCGTGAAGCCCTGCGGCCATATTTCTGCCGGTGACCAGCCGCTCCTGATGAAATTGTGATCGCCTTACAATCATCGTGGTCACAATCGATGTTCCGACGCTGCTCCCGATATTCCGGGTGAAATTCACCAGGCCCGCCACCGCGTTGCTTTTATCCTCCCGAATTCCGATGTAGGCGACCGTCGTGGCGGGCACAAAAATAAAACCGAGGGGCAAATACTGGCCGATACGCAGCAGGGTGGCGGAACGGAAGCTGATCAGCAAGTCCAGGTTTTGCGTGGAAATGTACATGCCGACCGCCAGCGCGATCCAGCCAAATGCGATCAGGTAACGCGACTGGAACGCTCCGATCAAACGGCCAACCAGGGGCAACTCAAACAGGAGCAGCACGGCCGACACCGAAAGCACCATGCCCGCCGATTCAGCCGTATACCCCATCAGGGTTTGCAGATACAGCGGCATCAAGACGGTGGTGGCGAAAGAGACGGCGCCCACCATGAACATCATCATGTTCGCGGTGGCGAAGTTCGAGTTCTTGAACAGACGTACATCGACGATGGGGTCGTCGTGAAACCACTCGTAGAAAACCAGGGCGGTCAGGCACAGGCCTGCGGTAATGGCCAAAACCAGAATGAAATGCGAACTAAACCAGTCATCCTCTTGCCCCTTATCCAGCATGATCTGCAAAGCTCCGACTCCCAGGGCGAGCAGTGAAAATCCGACGTAGTCGAGCTTGATCTGGGATATTTTGCGGCGCACCACGTGAGGCGGGTCCTCGACCAGCCGGAATACAAGCGCCAAGGCCAGAAGACCGACCGGCAGATTGATCAGGAAGATCCACCTCCATGACGTAGTGTCGGTGAGCCAACCGCCCAGGGTCGGCCCAATCGCGGGAGCACAAACCGCGGTAATGCCGTAGATGGAAAACGCCAGACCGCGTTTCTCCGGAGGAAAGGTATCCGCCAGAATGGCTTGCGCCATGGGTTGCAGACCTCCGCCACCGGCGCCCTGGAGCACACGGAAAAGTAATAGATAACCCAGGCTGGGAGCGAGTCCGCAGAACAGGGAACTCAAGGTGAAAATACCCATGCACGTCATGAAGAAACGCTTCCGTCCGAACAAGCTCACCAGCCATCCCGTAATCGGGAGGACGATCGCGTTGGCTACCAGATACGATGTGAGCACCCAAGTGCTCTGATCGTTGCTCACGCCTAGATTCCCGGCGATATGGGGCAAGGCGACATTGGCAATGGCAGTGTCGAGCACCTCCATGAATGCGGCCAGGGAGACGGTGACAGCAATAAGCCAGGGATTGCCGGCGGGGCGCCAGGCCGCTGCCTCGCTCTCAA
>JBOGLD010000187.1:0-17517 GCA_050745885.1 Terriglobales bacterium | reverse complement strand
GACGATATGAGCCGGGCTGGAGTCGAAGCTACCGCCGCGCGCGCGGTCGAGATCGCCAAGGCATCGTCGCGGGTGAAGCAGCACGATATTCGGCTGGCGCCGGAGAAACCTGCTGCCGCCGAGTGGACTTCGCCGTTCCAGATCGATCCTTTCACCACCTCGGTCGAGCAGAATATTGAGTTGCTGCTGAAGATCGATTCAGAGTTGCGTTCGGTGAAGGGCGTCACCATGGCGGAGACCAACCTGAACTTCCGCCGGGAAGAGCAGTGGTTTTTTTCTTCTGAAGGCTCCAGCATTCATCAGACGAAATACACGACCGGCGCAGGTTACGCGGCCCACGCCTTCGCCGGAAACGAGATTCAGAAGCGTTCGTATCCCAATTCCTACGGAGGGCAGTGGCAGAACAAGGGATTCGAACTGGTTGACGAGTTGAAGCTGGTGGAAAACGCTCGCCGGGTGGGCGAGGAGGCGGTAGCGCTGCTCAGCGCCGATCAGTGTCCTGAGGGCGTATTCAATATCATTTTGGACAGCTCGCAGCTGGGCTTGCAGATCCACGAGTCGGTTGGACACCCGATCGAACTCGACCGGGTGCTCGGCATGGAAGCGAATTTTGCCGGAACATCCTTTCTGACTTTAGATAAGCTCCGCACTCTGCGCTATGGCAGCGACCTGGTGAACATCGTTGCCGACGCGCGCCAGGAACACGGCCCCGGGCTCGGCACCTTCGCCTTCGATGACGAGGGAGTCCCGGCGCAATGCACTCCGATTATCTCGAACGGCCTGTTTACCGGATATCTGAGTTCGCGGGAAACCGCTCACACCATCGGCGCCAACCGCTCGGGTGGAACGTTGCGTGCCGAAGGCTGGAGCCGGCTGCCGATTATCCGCATGACCAACATCAGCATACTGCCGGGCGAAAAGCCGCTGACCCGCGAGCAGCTTATCGCGTCAACCGACGAGGGCATTTACATGGAGACCAATCGCTCCTGGTCGATCGATGACAAACGGTACAACTTCCAGTTTGGCTGCGAAGCAGGCTGGGAGATCAAAAATGGCAAGCGCACCCGCATGCTGAAAAATCCATCCTACAGCGGAATTACTACGGAGTTCTGGAACTCGATGGATGCGATTTGTTCCCGTGATGAGTGGACGCTGTGGGGCACGCCGCACTGCGGCAAGGGCCAGCCGCAACAGGTCATGGGGACGGGGCATGGAGCGGCGCCGGCGCGGTTTGCTCGCGTCAAAGTGGGAACTGCGTATAGAGGTACGTGACCTTCGTCACAGCGGGATCAGCACTCAGCACTCGGCGGTCAGCCAGTGTAGGAGTTGCCGGAATGAAAAACTTTAGAGATCTGAGTGGGCTGAGGGCTGATTGCTGAATGCTAAATCAAGACCAAGCCGGCGAAATTTTCCAGCGAATCCGGAAGCACTCGACCGCGGACGAAGTGGAAGTGATCTTCTATGGCGGCAAGAGCGCTCTGACGCGTTTTGCCAATAATGTTATTCATCAGAACGTCGCGGAAGAGAATTACGCGGCGTCGGTGCGGACCGTTTTCGCCGGAAGAACCGCTCGGGCCACCACCAACAAGCTGGACGACGAGAGTCTGAAGCGGGTGGTGGAAGCGTCTGAAAGTCTGGCGAAGGTTCAGCATCCCGATTCCGATTTGCTGCCGATGGCGGACGCGGGCGAGGGCGCCCCACAGAAAGCCCAGGCCGCTCCGAGCCGGTATTTTGCCCAGACTGCGGCGCTTACCGCGGAACTGCGTGCCGAAGCAGTCAAGAAAATTGTCGGAGTGGCTGGCCGGCACAAGCTCACCACTGCCGGCATCTTCTCCTCGGCGGAAGCTGTGGAAGGTATTTTCAATTCACGCGGCCTGGCCGCCTGGCACACGCAGACCTCGTCGGAGATCTCGATTACCATGCTGGCGGGCGATTCTTCGGGATGGCAGAAAGCGAACTATCCCGACGTGAGCCGGCAGGATCCTGCTGGCCTGGCGGAGATTGCGGCGCGCAAGGCCCTGGAATCTGCCCGTCCGCGGGAGATTCCGCCGGGAAAATATACCGTTATTCTGGAACCTGCCGCGGTGCTCGACATGGTAGGTTTCATGTTCTTCGACTTCGGCGGTCTGGCCATTCTCGACCAGCGATCGTTTCTCAACAACCGCGTCGGCACGCAAATTTTCGGGGCAAACATCAATGTCTGGGATGATGTGGCGCATCCACTGCAGTCGGGCGCAGGGTTCGATGGCGAGGGCGTTCCGCGGCAGCGAGTGCAGCTGATCGAAAACGGCGCGGTCAGACGTCTGGTGTATGCGCGATCGACTGCGGCAAAAATGAAACAGTCGGAATACAAGGATAAGGTCGGGCCGGTGCAGGCGACGGGTCACGGCTTTCCGCTTCCCAACGAAATGGGCGAAGCTCCCATGAATATCGTATTCGGCACTCCCGCGGATCCGAAAACAGTCGACCAGATGATCGCCTCCACCGAGCGCGGAGTGCTGGTTACGCGTCTCTGGTACATCCGCGAGGTGGATCCCTACGAAAAGATTCTTACCGGCATGACTCGCGACGGCACGTTCTATGTGGAAGATGGAAAAGTTCGCCAGGGCATTCTTAACTTCCGCTTTAATGAAAGCCTGATTCACATGCTTTCCAACGTTGAAGCCATGGGAACTCCGGTGCGGGCAAGCGGCGAGGAATCTTTCGACATGGTGGCCCCGTCCATGAAAGTACGTGATTTCAATTTCACCGAGGTGACGAAGTTTTAGGAGCAGGTTTGGACTTCGGACTTCGGACCTCAGCAATCAGCATCGGGCACTCAAACCGCCAATCAGCACTCAACAAATGTGAATTGCTGACTGCTGAAGACAAACGCGCCCCAATCCAAGCGGTGACTTGGGTAACGTTGGCCCACTTCTGCGACCATGCTAACCTCCCGTATAGGCAGTAAAATCAGCCGTTTGCGAAGGGTTTGAGGGAGGCAGATTCACCTGTCTTGTCCTTTTGCGGCGGCGACGAAGACGAGATACGCAGTCCCGCAACCTCGCGCTCGCTTGAGCACTGCAGCGCGGCAGCAGAAGGCCGGCGAGATCGCCAACGATGCCACGCATTCCTATCTTCAAACTCGGCCGGTCGCCTGAGGAAATCCAGCCTCCAAACCTGAGCAGTTACACGCCCAAGCTTACTCTTGAAGATCTCCAACTAGGCGTGGACAACCTGCGGCACGACGTACATCTCAGCCCTCGATTTGTGGAGCAGGCCCGGCTCCGGATCGCGCGCATCATCGTGCGCCAGGGAGACATGGATGGATTATTGGCTGCCGAGGCACCGGAGCGAAGCGGAGGCAGTCACTTTATCGGATCCACGCGGTTTGTGAACCCCCAGCTGCAGAAAGCAGGACCGTCAGAACTGAAGAGCCTGCTGGCCGACCTGCATGTGGTGGCGCTGAATCGCGCCAAGGCGGTGGAAAATCTTTCCGTGGATGTGCTGGCGCGGGTGGCGATCGTCAAATTTCTGCGCATCGAGTTGAACGCGCAGTTTGCCCAACTGCTGGAGCGCGGCCGCATGATGCTCAAAAGCTATGAGGGCGTGCGCCAGCAAAAGGCGCTGGAGTATCGCGAGCGGGTTGCGGCTTTTCAGGTTGCAAAAAAAATCATCCTGCGCAAAACGGGCCAGGAGCTGTTCCGCATTCTGCGCGAGATCGAGAAGGAAACCCTGGCGCGTATGCGCCGTTCCCTGTTCGGTAACCGCGGCGAGGCGGAATATAAGCTCTTTCTCAACCCGCTGATCTTCACCGAAGACGGTTGCGATACCTATCTGAACGCAGAGCACTACGTGATGCTGGGCAATTTCGATCGCGATCCGGACCGGTTTTCCAACGTGCGGCGGGTGGTGCGTGAGTTTCTGCGAGGTTTAAATCTAGGCTCAAAAGCGGAGGACGATGCAGTGGTCGATGGCTGGCTGAATGTTCCGGAAAACGCCCACGAACTGGTGGGTTCCGGCCAGCCCGACGACAGTAGCAGCGAAGGCCGCACCCAAAAAGCGCGCCTCCAGTCCTGGGTGGAATTGCTGGAGCGCGAAAAGCTGATGGATTACGTGATCGCCTCCTACGAAGTGGTGCCGCTGCTTGCCGAGTACTCTCCGCGCATCAACGCGCAGCAATTAAAAAATGGGCTGATCTTGCGCGAGGAACGCGAGCGGGTGGAGAAGCTGATTGAAGAACACGGCAAGCTCTCCGCCGAAAGCCTGTACTCCGCGATGGTTCGGTTTGCCGCCTGCCGGGGCGGGGAACGGGCCAAGATGGCGGCTCGCTTCCTACGCGACTTCCTGCGCTACCACCGCGACCTGCGCCGCCTGGAGGCGCTGAATTCCGCCCTGGACAGCGGCAATCTGATCGGCAATTCGAAGTTGCGGGACCTTTCCGCCATGAATGGCACGCTTTACGAATTCCTGTTGCCGGAGGAGCAAAAACCATCGGAAGACAAAGTACTCCGCCATGTGATCCTGAAGGCGGATGTCCGTGATTCATCCCGGCTTACCCGCTCGCTGCTGGCCAAGGGGATGAATCCGGCTTCCTACTTCAGTCTCAACTTTTACGATCCGGTCAATAAGTTGCTGGCAAAATACGGCGCGCGCAAAGTGTTTGTTGAAGGCGACGCCCTCATCGTCGCCCTGCTGGAGCACGAAGGCGAGGCGCCCATGGCAGTAAGCCGGGCCTGCGTGCTGGCGCGTGAAATTATCGAGATCGTACGCGGCTACAACCATCTTCTGGAGCGGGCGGGACTGCCGGCGCTGGAGTTGGGAACTGGAATTTCTTTTCAGGATTCGGCGCCGATGTATCTGATGGACGGTGAACAACAGATCATGATCTCCGAGGCCCTGAACGAGAGTGACCGGCTGTCCTCGTGCAGCAAGCAGGTTCGCAAGACGGTGCAGGGGGCGAACAGCCCGTTCAACGTGTATGCATTCCAAACTGTCGATGACTCCGCCGCGGCTGAGAGCCCCGAGGACTTCACTTTCAAATATAACCTCAATGGAATTCGCATCAGCGAAGCGGCTTTCTCCCGCCTGCAGCAGGAAATCTCTCTCGAGCCTTGCCGCCTCGATTTGCCCGCGCTGTGGGGCAGCGAGGACTTCCGCATATACCGCGGACTGGTTCCCATCGGGAACGATATTTTCAAGAAAATCCTGGTGCGTTCCAGCAAGATCCCGCAAATCGATCCGCAGAAATTTTCTTTGCTGCGCTGGACCGACCGGTGGTATTACGAAATTTGCGCTGATCCTGCCACTTACGCGATGTTAGAGAGTAAGACGGGATCGGGGAAATAACGAACCCAGTTTGCGGCTCCTGGTTGCCGGTTCTCAGTTACTAGAAGCTTGATTTTCCGCGCACTGGTTTGAACGGGATCAGGACCACGGCTTCGAGGTCGACTGCCGCGCCATTTTTGGTAGCGGGACGAAAGCGCCAGCGCGCCAGCGCAGCTCGGGCGTATTGGTCGAGCTGGTCGTCCACCCCGCGCAGGACGCGCACATCGGTTACCGAGCCGTCGTTGCGGATGACGGCGTAAAGCGTCACCGTGCCCTGAACGTTGCGGCGCATCAATTCCAGCGGGTACGCGGGATCGACCTTCTGAGTGGCTACGGGAGCGGTCAGTTCGGCCTTGTCGTCGCTTGCGCCGTTGCCAGCATTCAGCTCGGCAAAACGAATTACCCAACTTCCCCCCGCGGAATTCAGGTTAGGCATGTTCAGGGTCATCTTGTAAAACTTCCGGTCGCCGAAGATCCAATGGTCGACGTCAGTGCCGGTGTCTTCGGAAATCCGGGCAGGCGGCGAAGGCGGCGCGGCGCTCACTCGCGGCGGGGTTGCATCTGCCACCAGCCGGGAATTGGATGGACTGCCTTGTCCCTGGCCCGCCACGGTGGAAGTCTGAGCGTTGGGGGCTAGGCCGACGGTCAAGCCGGTTGGGACGCCGCTGTTCTTGCCTGCGGCGGAACCGCTGCCGCTGCCATGATCGGCGCTGGCTGTAACGTCTGGAGTTCCGGCAGCGCCCCTCTTTCCAGCAGGTGTGGCGGCGAAGGTACCGCGGCGATTTCCGGCGGGCGGTTCCGCCGGCGCTCCTGCCCCCGGGTGAATGCCGAGTGCGATCAGCCTGCCGCCTCCGGAGTCTGAACCTGCGTTGCCTTGGATCGATGGTGGCGGGGGGACGGCTGCCGGACCACTGCCCAGTGCGCTCCGGGCTCCGCCCGCAACTGTGTATTGTTCGGCCACCGGCAACTCCGGCGCAGGCGCGACTACTTCGGAGTGGCCGATGTTCAGGTCTCCCAGTTTGCGCGCTGATGCAGCGTCTACGCGGGGTGCCGGGGCCACGATCGCAGCCTGCGGAGCCAGCAAGGCTCGCGCTGAAGGCTGCACATCAACGTCAGGGGTCGGCGCTACCACCGATTGGGAAAACTCGGGAGCCTTTTGCCGGTTGGCGGGCATCGTTTCAGGCGCAGGCGCGACCGCCGTCACGCTCAGCGCCGGAAGCCTAAGATTGGCTGCCGCGCTGGTGGACGCAAGAGGCACCACCGGCTGGGCTTGCGTGGGGGACCAGGCCACGACGTTGGGCAGCGGCACGTCATGATTCAGTTTGACGTCGGAAGGGGTCACGATAGTCTGGGTGCGATTGTCCGCCTCGGGCGGGACCGAGATAATGGGCTGCGGAGCGTATTCCGGTTCGCCTTTTTCCGGCAGCGGCTTTCGGTTACCGCCGGTATCGAGTGGCGGAAGATATTCAGAGGGGCTGTAGTAGATGACGGCAGCGCGGTCGAAGGCCGGCTTGACCACCACATCCGGCTTTTGCGGCCAAAGCTGAACCGATCCCCAAAGCAGCAAAATTCCCGCGAGGTGGCAAAGCCCTGATTGCGCAAACCGTTTCCAGGGCAGGCTCGAGGCGACAAAGACGTCTGGCCAAAACAAGCCAGGCGGGGAGTATCCAGAAAAAGATGTTGGCTGTTGAGCCCGAAACAAATCCCGCAAATTCCGGAAGAAGACCTTATGCCATGGGGGGAGATCGACCAACAGGGCCGGCAGGGCGGCTTCTGGGTCGGACTCGACTGTTGCTTCCAAAAGCGCCGATGCAGGTTTCATCAAGCAGACCGAATTTCGAATAGTAAATTATAGTCCGCTTATGGTCCCGTACATACTCACGAGTTCACTGGAAAATGGGCCATTTCGGTATCCCCAATGCCGGCCATCCAACGGCGGTTATCCCAATGTTTCGCGATTCAATGTAAAGAATTGTCATTCAGGCCCGGAAGCGATGAGCGAGGAGTCTGCCGTCCGCCAGTAAAGATTCGGCGGTGTGCTTTAATACGCACATGGGCAGACGGTACAGCTACCTTTCCCTGGTGATGTTGCTGACGTGCGCTTTGCTGAGCGCGCAAAATCCAACCCCAACCATCCCCGCCGCCAAGCCTGCCGACGACTACTCGGGAATGTATTCGTTCTTGCAGGACGGAGAATTCGTGCAACTCACGGTCGAGGATGCCGGCCGGGTCACCGGATTTATCTCCCGCTACGGCGATCTGGAGAGCGATCGCGGCCAGTTCCTCGATCACTTCTTCAAGCCGGGCAAACTCGAGGGCACAAAGTTGAACTTCACTACCGAGACGGTGCACGGCGTGTGGTACGAATTCAAGGGGACGATCGAACGGGGACCGGGCAAAAACCCCGGTGACGAAGCCTACTACCTGATGAAGGGAACGCTGGTTCAGAACACCACCGACTCCAACAAGAAGACTCTGTCGAAATCGCGCGATGTCTCCTTCAAGTCGTTCCCGCAGGATCTGGAAGCCTCTCCGGAAAAGCCGAACTAAGTTCTCACGGCGCAGAGTGCGGCGGCGCCAGCCTTCGCATGTCGTCGATCAGGGCTTGCGGCGACACCGGGCGTCCGAGAAACTGGCGCAGCAGGTCCGCAGTTTCAAACTCTCCACCCACCCGCAGCAAATGTTCGGAAATCCAGGAATACCAGCGGGGGTCGCCGGTCTCGAAGGGCCCGAGGGATTGGCGGGTGCGTTGCCGGATGTCGGCGGTGATCACCGCACCCAATCCATAGTTCACCATGTAGCCGGGAGAATCCACCAGTTGCACTCGCACCGCCCACCATGAATATTCCGGATGCGGAACCACGTGCAGGTAGCGGCTGGTGATCTCGGTCCAGACGGCGTTGGGGTCGGCGGCGGGATTGTGCAGCATTCTGATTTCGAATAAGGCCCAGGCGACGTCCAGCATCACCCCCGAATAAAGATTTCGCAACGATGCCGGCTGAGACGCGGCAACGCCCAGATATTTCTGCTGCCAGGCTGGATCGTAGACGCTCCACGACGGCACATCGGCGAAAGCTTCAATAAACAGCAGGCTGTCGTTGTAGGTGAAAGCGGGACGAGCTCGAACCGCGACAAAGTGGATGGCGTGGCCTTCTTCGTGCACCAGTTCGTTCATGTTGGAAAGACCGCCGCGCGCGTAATTGGCTGAAACGCGCGCGATGGCCGGACGCCATGCGCCATTCACCATCCGGCCGCAGCGCAACAAGTCGGTGTATGCCAGCGGCGCTTTTCCCGGGCGGGGATCGAGATCAAACAGGACGCCGAGATGGTTGAGGTCGGCGCCGAGATCGTGATAGTAGGTTTCGCTGATCTTCAGAAGGGATGCGAGGGGGATCGCTCGATCCACCAGACGGCCGGGTTCGCCTGCAACATATCGATAATCCCAGGGCTCGATGGGAGTGTCGCCGCTGACCTGGCGCCAGGTGTCGAGGATGCGCTCGAGCCAGGCTTCAACGTCGGCCGGCTGGACTCCGAGGCTCTCGGCGGCGGCGGCGACCGCCGGCTTGTTTTTTGCGGCATCGGCCGACGCCATTCGGATCATGCGGCGATACGGGCTGTCGGGCTGGTCCTGCGCGTTTACGGCTTCCCATAGCGGAGTGAACGCCAGAAACAGCTTTTTGCGGCGTTCCGGCTGGTCGATTTGCTCCAGCAGACTGAGCGCGGACACACGGTTGACCGTGGCGCCCTCGAACTGCAGGTTGTTGGCGAGTTCATCGAAACAGGAATATAGCGCCGCGCGCAATGCGTCGTAATCGAGGCCCGATTGTTTTGCATTTCCGCATTTGCCGCGGGGAGCCAAGGTTGAAGCGTCGCTCGGAAAATCGTCAAGACTAGCGCGCATGAGGGTGACCGCCCGCGCATCGCTCCTGGAAAGTCCTGCGGCCGGCAGTTTTGCCAGCTGCCCGACCAGGGCGGCTCGTTTTTCTTCGTATGCTTTCCTCCAGGACTGAAGATCTTTGCCCCCATAACTCTTCATGAGACCGGAATCAATGGTGCTGAACGCGCCATAGGCGTCCAGCAAATCGGCGTAGATGTTTTCAGTCGCAGCTATGGGATCGGATTTGGGCACCTGAGCGAGAGCGTTGGATGCGATCACACACGCCAGCAGGAACAACACGCTCATCTGGAGCGGCTTTGTCATCTCTTCTCCCAACTACGCATGGAAGTATAAATGCCGGACGATGCGATTGTTCCGTCCGGCGACCAACTTCCCCCGGATTTGTCCAGCGCGCAGGATGACAGGGCCGAGCGAGCGCTTGT
Source organism: Terriglobales bacterium (assembly GCA_050745885.1). GTDB lineage: Bacteria > Acidobacteriota > Terriglobia > Terriglobales > Acidobacteriaceae > JAIQFF01. The sequence continues at coordinate 7,890 of JBOGLD010000187.1, read as the reverse complement.
GGTGGCACTTCATATCATCGCGTTGTATCCTCGGTGCGTGCCGCGCTCGCCTGCGCCTCATCGCTCGCCTACTCCGGGACTTGTCCTGGGGCTGATTATTACGTTAGCCGCGGTGGTGGCGTATTCGGGATACATCACTTGGCAGGTCTCGGGCCTGCGGGAATTGCAAAACAATCTGGTGGACCGCAATCGCAAGGACTCGCTTCAACTCCTGCGCATTCAAAACGATCTCAACACCCTGGCGCTGGCCATGCGTGACATGCTGGATAACACCGAGCCCTATCCCCTGACCGCATGGACGGCCCAATTTCAACGGGTCAGGGAGGATTTGAGCGACGCGCTGCACCGCGAGGAGCAGGTGGCGGTGGCTGACCGCACGCCCGAACAACGCCAGTATCTGCAAGACTCCATGTCCCAGTTCTGGGACGCGGTGGATCGCACCTTCGCGCTGGCCGCCAACGGCAGACCGAGCGAAGCCCGAGCCCAGATCCAGCTTTCGTTGCAGGCGCGCCAGGCCGCGCTGAGCACCGCAGTGGCCCGCCTGCTGGTGCAAAATAACGAAAGCGAGGAGCAGGCGGCCCTGCGCATCGCCCAGATCTATGACCGGGTGCAACGGCAAGTCTATCTGTTCCTCACCCTCACCCTGGTGGCGATCCTGCTCACCGGGCTGTATTCGATCCGTTCCAACCGGCAGTTGTTTGCGCAACTGGCGGCGCTGTCCGCCCAACGCAGTGAGCTGGCGCAGAAACTGATTTCGACCCAGGAATCCACCTTGCGTCACATCTCCCGCGAGCTGCACGACGAGTTTGGACAGATTCTGACTGCGGTGGGAGCGATGCTGTCGCGGGCGGGCAGCCAGGTACCGGAAGGCTCGCCGTTGCGGGCGGAACTGCGCGAAGTGGCCGAGATCGCGCAGTCCACGCTGGACAAGGTTCGCAGTCTTTCCCAGGCCTTGCATCCGGTCATGCTGGACGAGAACGGGCTGGAGAGCACCCTGGACTGGTATTTGCCGGTGGTGGAACGGCAGGCGGGTATTCACATATCCTATGAGAAATCAGGCAAGCCCTATCCCGTGGATGGGAATGCTGCTATTCATGTATATCGCGTCTTGCAGGAAGCGCTTAACAATACGACGCGGCATTCCGGAGCCGCGGAAGCCTGGGTGCGCTTGCGGTATTTGCCCGGGACCCTGGAACTGGAAGTGGAAGATCACGGCAGGGGGTTCATGGCGGACTCAGTGAAGCAGGGAATTGGGCTGGTGGCGATGCGGGAGCGGGCGGAACTGATGGGCGGCGCGATCGATTTTACCCGGCCAGCACCAGGCGGCACTCTAATCCGATTGACGGTTCCCAGAGAGAAGTTGGAGTCGCATGCCGGATAAAATTTCTGTCTTGTTGGTGGATGATCATAACCTGGTGCGACGGGGATTCCGCCGCATTCTGGAAGATGAGCCCGACATTACGGTGACCGGTGAAGCCGAGGATGGCGCGGAAGCGGTCCGCCTCGCCGGAGAGCTTCACCCCACCGTGGTAGTGATGGATTGCGCCATGCCCAACATGAATGGTCTGCAAGCTACCCGGAAAATTCTCGAACAACGGCCGCAAACTCTGGTGCTGATGCTCAGCATGCATCCCGAGGACACCCTGGTGCGCCAGGCCCTGGATGCGGGCGCCCGCGGATATGTCCTGAAAAATGCCGTCGACCTGGAACTGGGAGCGGCGATCCGCCGCGTCGCAGCGGGAGAAACCGTGCTGGATTCGCAGCTCAGCCGTCCGGCCAAGCTGATCGGTGACCGGAACGAGCATCTTACCCCGCGCGAACTTGAAATCCTGCAAATGATCGTCGAAGGCAAATCCAACAAGGAGATTGCCGCGGTGCTCGATCTGAGCGCGAACACCGTTGCGGTCCATCGCGCCAACATCATGGACGCGCTGGGAATCCACAAAACCGCCGAGCTGGTGGTTTACGCAATCCGCAACGGCCTGGTCAATCTTCCGTGAACCGGCGTCACTTCCTGGCGGGCATGGCGGGTCTCGCATCCACTTCCGTTCTGCGGCTGGATGCGTCGGCCGCGTTCGCGCCGGCGTCTTCGCCAGGCTTCCGGTTGGTGGACGTGAGCTCGCAAGCCGGGGTGCATTTCCGTCACAACAGCGGCGCCTACGGCGGCAAGCTGCTTCCTGAAACCCTGGGCGCCGGGTGCGCTTTTCTGGACTACGACGGCGACGGCTGGCAGGACATTCTGTTGATCAATGGCATGGACTGGCCGGGCCACAAGCGGGAACGCAGCACGCTCCAGCTCTATCGCAACAATCGCAACGGAACTTTTTCCGATGTCACCCGCAGCGCCGGCCTGGACGTTGAAATGTACGGCATGGGAGTGGCGGTGGGAGACTATGACAACGATGGCTATCCCGACATCCTGGTGACCTGCGTAGGACAGAATGTGCTGTTCAAAAACACCGGCAAGGGCAGGTTCCGGGATGTAACCAGGGCCAGCGGGCTGGGCGGGCGACGGGCCTTCAGCACTTCCGCGCTCTGGTTTGATTTCGATCGCGACGGGTTGCTGGACCTGTTCGTCTGCAACTACGTGAAGTGGTCTCCCGAGCACGATGTGTTTTGCAGCCTCGACGGAAAGCGCAAATCGTATTGCACTCCCGAAGCCTATCGCGGTGAAACCTGCTGGCTGTTCCGCAATCTGGGAAATGGGAAATTTGAAGACGTCACCCCCACCAGCGGAGTTTTCGACAGCAGCTCGAAGTCCTTGGGCGTGGCCATGCTCGACTACGATCAGGACGGCTGGCCGGATTTGCTGGTGGCCAACGACACGCAACCCAACAAGCTCTACCGGAACCAGCGCAACTGGACGTTCAAGGACGTTGCCGTGGAGGCCGGAATCGCTTTCAGCACCGAGGGCAAGGCGCGCGCCGGAATGGGCGTGGACGTGGCCGACTTCAATAACTCGGGAACTCCCGGTGTGGCCATCACGAACTTCGACAACGAGATGATCGGTCTCTACCGGGCTTCGGGCGATGGAAATTATGTGGACGTGGCTACCCAGAGCGGGGTGGGCCTGGCCTCCAAGGACCGATTGGGATTCGGTTGCGTATTTCTGGATGCCGACCTCGACGGCTGGCTCGACCTGGCGGTGGTCAACGGGCACATCGATGATACGGTGCGCAACGTCCGCGGAGTCGGCTACGCCCAGCCGCCGCAATTGTTCCTGAACGATGGCCAGGGAAGATTTCACGATGTGGCCGGCGAAGTCGGCGGCGGCTTCACCCAGCCCAAGGTCGGGCGCGGACTGGCTCACGGCGATTTTGATCGCGATGGCGATCTCGATCTGCTGATGACCACCAACAACGGTCCTGCCTATCTTTTTCGCAACGACCAACTGGGCGGAAACAAGGGTGTCCGCATTCGGCTGGTCGGCACAAAGTCGAACCGCGACGCCATTGGAGCACGGGTCCGCATTTTTCACGGCGAATCCAGTCAGTCGCGCCTGGTCAAAGGCGGATCCAGTTACCTGTCGCAGTCCGAACTTCCTCTGACTTTTGGCCTGGGAAAGAGAGACCACATCGACCGTCTGGTGATCGATTGGCCAAACGGCGGGACCGAGGAGCACAAGAACCTGGCCGCGGGCCGCGCCTACGAATGCGTGGAAACCAAGGGAATTAAAGCTCTGGCGGGATTCTAGTATTTTTCCAGTATTGCGCCGGGATGGCCCCGGTAGTTAACTTGAAACAACTTCACATCCTTACCCCGTGGCTTACCCCGGTCGCGGGTTCGAGGAGTTCACCCCACGAAAGAGGCAGGCAACCCGCCTGCCTCTTTAATTTTTATTCACCGGTTTTGGGCGCGCGGCTTTGGTCAACCCGTCCATGTCTGATTTCATGCTCAACGCGACGGTCTTGCCTTCTGGAGTGGAGATCAGATCGGCGGACTCTCCCGGATCGTGCGTCCAGTCGTACAGTTGATCGCCGAGCCTGGCGTGCACGATCAGTTGCCACCTGGAACTGATAATCGACCTCATCGCGCCACTAGTTGCGGTGGGCACCAGTTGATCGGCTTCTTTGTCGCGCTTGCCGGGATACTTGTTCTGTGCCAGCTCGGCCAGCGGGTCGGGCCATCCGGCTCCGACCATCGGCGTTCTCCAAAGCGCGCTGAGTGCAGGTCCAGGAAACTTGGAGTCATCCCCCCCGACCAGATCCAAAACCGTGGCCGGAATGGCGGCGTTGGTCACAGGCCTTTCTATCTTCAGGCCGGCCGGAACATGCCCGGGAAAATAAATCACCAGCGGAACGTGGACCAGCTCCCAGTACAGCGCTCGACCGTGAGTTTCGAGGTGGTGCTGGCCCAGAGATTCGCCGTGGTCCGAGGTGATGACGACCAGAGTATTTTTCGCCAGACCGCGGCGGTCCAGTTGGTCCATCAGTTGCTGAATGTAATCGTCGACATACTTCACTCCATCGTCATAGGCATCGATGCTGGTCTGCTGCGGCCAGGCAGGTTTGGGATAGGACCGCGGCCCTCCGTAAGGATCATGCACATCGAAATAGTTGAGGAAGGCGAAGAACGGCCTCCGGCGGTCCCGGCCGATCCATTTCAATGCTTCCTGGTTGACCACGTCGGCGCGTTTGCGGACTCCGAACGCACCGCCGTAGCTGCCCGAGCCTTCCGCATCCTGATCGAGCAGGGAAGTCCAGCCCAGCCTCCGGAGAATACGCTTGACCAGGCTGTGGTCGCTGCGCTTCAGATAAATGCGGGCAAACTCCCGGCCGTAGAGCGTCCGCACAAACATGTCGGCAGGGGAGTGAAAGTAGTCTTCGAAGTGGATAAAGCTCCGTCCGAAACCCAGGTCGCGCGAGAAGTAAGTGCGGTTCGCAGAAAATGCTCCGGTGCGGTAACCCTTCTGCTGCAGAGCTTCGCCTAACGTGGCATAGCCGCCCAGGCTCTTGCCATCCCATCCCAGCCAGGGCTCGGGCTGGACATTGCCAACCCCGTGTTGGAAAAGATACCGCCCGGTGACCAGAGAGACGTGGGAAGGTAAGCTCCAGGAGCTGGCGGAGATCGCGTTCTGGAACCATACTCCCTGCTGCGCGATGCGATCGAGATTCGGGGTGGTCGGCCGGGAGTAGCCATAAGAAGAAACATGGTCGGCGCGCAACGTGTCGATGACGATCACCAGCACGTTGGGCGCGCCGGATGCGGGCCGGGCCAGATGGGCCACGGCACTCCGCTCGTGCCACCACTGGCCGCCCTGGATCCCGGCGAATACCAGCACCCAGGCGGCCACCATGCGGGGCGCGGTCCGCCGGCCGAATTGCAGGAAGGCGTCTTCCCGCCTGCCGCACCAGCGGGCGAAGGCAACGCCGGCGCCCAGCGCCAGCAAAAGGCAGGCGCGATGGTAGAGGCGATTCGTGAGCGTCAGCCAGTCATAGACGGTCAGGAAGGTCAGCAGGAATACAAGCGCTCGAACTGCAGGAAAGCGAGGCACGAAGCGCGCAACCGGGCTCACGATGAGGGCCAGGGAAAAAAAGAAAACGGCATCCACCAGGGGCGAAATCCAGAAAATCTCTTTGGCGACGTGCATCATCGGGCCCCATCGGGCCCAATTGAGCCTTTGAAACACCAGCAGGCCGGCGGCTTCCGCCAGGCCGGCGGCAATACCCCAGCCCAGGCCGATCAGGGGGAGGGTCCAGCCTGTCCTCGATGGAAGGACCGGGACCGGCTTGTCTTTTTGATCCCTACTCATTGTCCATGGTGCACGATATATCTCGATGACCTGCTGGGCATGTTGGTGGTTACAGTCTAGCAGCCGGAAGCGAGTGGAACTTTGCTGCATGCTGAAGTAAAGTGAACTCCCCGCGAGCGCAGCGGGCCCCAGAATGACCCGTCCGGAAACTGTCCCACCGACATCACCCCCGCTCACGCCGCCAAATCATGCGGCTGCGAGGCGGCGGTGGCTGCTTCCGGCACTGTTGGTCTTTCTCTATGCGGCGCAATGCGGCTGGTTCATCCGCACCCAGTCGCTGACCTACGATGAGCCGGTGCACATCGCGGAAGGACTGAACGCCTGGCGTTACGGACGATTCGAACAATACAACGATCATCCTCCGCTGGCCCGCCTGTGGTGCTCGCTCCCGCTTCTGGATCAGAAGTGGCAGGTGGACATACAGCAGCAGGCGGACGCATTCCGCGCCACTCGCATTGCACCCGATCCGATATCGCTGGCATGGCGGGCCCGGGTGATGAATGTTTTTCTGGGGCTGGCGTTGGCCGGGCTGGTATGGCAGGCTGCGGATCGGCTGTTTTCCCCTAGCGCGGCAAATTTCGCGCTGGCCTTGTTCGCGTTCTCGCCTTCCCTGATCGCGCATTTTTCGATCGCGGCCACCGACGGCGCTGCCACGCTGTTTATTTTCGCCGCGGCCTGGGCCCTGGTGCGCTGGCGACGGACGCCAACCTGGGTTCATACGTTTGGGTTCGGGTTCCTGCTCGGTCTGATGCTGCTGGCCAAGTTCTCCACCGCGCCCATGTTCGTGCTCGCCCTGCTGTGGATGCTGCTTCTGGGGCCGGACAAAATCGTTCGGGCGCCCAGGCACTGGAATTGGAGCAGGACGGCGGCGGCATTGCTGCTCGCCTTATTCGTCGTGTGGGCGGGATATTTCTTTCACGTCTCGCGCCTCACCGTCCGCGACGGCACCTTGACTGCCACCTTTCCCAATTGGAATGAGCCCATTGTCAAGCCGGTGCGTGGGCAGAGAAACTACAGTCTGTTGATTCCAGCGGGAGAATATGTCGAAGGCTTTCGTGAACTGGCGCGCCACAACCGCCACGGTCAGCCTTCATTTTTTCTGGGACAAGTTTCATCTCATGGCGGTTGGAAGCTGTACTACCCGGTCGTGATCGTGCTGAAGTGGCCGACCATGGTGTTGGCCCTGTCGTTGACCGGCCTGGCGATTGCCTTGCGAAGAAAGGTGCGTGTGCCACACGATCTCTGGATCATGTCGTCGTTTCCCGCAGCCTACCTGGCAATGGCGATCTTTGCCCGCTTCAACCTAGGAGACCGGCACGTGTTGCCCATGTATCCGTTCGCCATTTTGTTTGCGGCAGCGGTGTGGGAGTGGGCCGGAAAAAAAAGAGCTGGCGTATCCATACTGATCTTGCTGGCGGCGCTGAACGCAGCGGACGCGCTGCGCTATGCTCCCGGCTATCTCTCGTATTTCACCCCATTCGTGCGGCCACAGGACAGCTACCGACTGCTGACCGACAGCAATCTTGATTGGGGCCAGGGACTGCTGGCCTTGAGAGACTATCAACGCGACCATCCCGGTGAGCGGCTGTGGCTGTCGTATTTTGGAAGCGTCGATCCCCAGGTCTACGGAATCCAATCTGATTTCTTCGGGGGAAGCAAGCAAGTCTCCGGCACTGTGATTGTGAGCGCAACCAACCTCTCGGGACAGTACCTGGCCGAACCGGAGACGTACCGTTGGCTGCTGGAACAAAAACCGACAACGATCCTCGACCACTCGCTCTATGTGTTTCAGGTGCGCGGCAGTGACGGACACGACTAGTTCCGCATCGATGTCCGGTCTCCGCGGCCGGACGTGACGTGGAAGAGCGGCGCTTTCAGCGCCGCGTGGCGATGGGGACAACTCTGGGGCTTTAGCCCTGGTGCTCGTCTCTCCCAGCGCGGCAAGTCCACGGAGGCTAAAGCCGATCTCAAAGGGCGTCTAACGCGGCGCTGAAGCGCCGCTCTTCCACGGTGCTGCGGAATACGGTGCTGCGGAATTATGGGGTGGGCCGGCGCTTCCATGTCCGGTCTCTGCGTAACGTGGAAGAGCGGCGCTTTCAGCGCCGCGTGGCGATGGGGACAACTCTGGGGCTTTAGCC
>JBOGLD010000186.1:0-6537 GCA_050745885.1 Terriglobales bacterium | reverse complement strand
GTTCAAGAGCTCAGTTGGACAACAGAAGCAGAAGGAAGTGGCGCAGGACCTCGAGATCATGATCCGCAAAGTCGAGCTGCAATTCAGAGAGCAGGACTTTGCGCGCGCCCACAAAGTGGATTTTCTCAATGCCAGCCGCTTCGTCTTCCGCGGGCTGCAGATTCTGCTGGATGAGCAAACCCCTGCGGAACGCCGGGCTGCAGCCGTGGTCCGTATCCGCAAATATGCTGGTCTGGAGCCAGGGTACAAGCCACTGGCGGCGATCCTTAAGCAGCGGGTGATGGAGCAGATGGCCAAGCCGGGAGTGGTCTATCCCGCGCGCACGGAGATTGAAACCGAACTCGCCCGCGACCCCAACTACATGGAGGGGATCGCCACCCTGCTGCGGAAGTACAAGCTGACCGACTGGCAGGAGGCTTACAACAAACTCAAATCCCAGCTCACCGAGTATGACGCGTGGACCAGGGCGAACGTGCTGCCCAAGGCCCGCACCGATTTTCGTCTTCCGCCCGAAGAGTACGCGCTTCGCCTGGAAGACTACGGCATCGACATTCCGCCCGGCCAGATCGCCGCCATGGCGCACCAGATGTTCGGTGAGCTACAGGCCGAGATGAAGCCGATCGCGGAACAGATTGCCAAGCAACGGCACCTGCCATCGAGTGACTATCGCGACGTCATCCGCGAGCTGAAAAAGAAGCAGTTGGTGGGCGACGCCATTCTGCCATTTTACGAAGAGCGGCTGAAGCAGATCGAAAAGATCATCGTCGACAATCAGATCGTGACACTGCCCAATCGTCCGGCGCGAATCCGGATTGCCACCGCGGCCGAGACTGCACAGCAGCCGGCGCCGCACATGGTGCCTCCGCCGTTTCTGCACAATACGGGGCAGAAGGGGGAGTTCGTGTTGCCGCTGAACATTCCGGCCGGACCGGGGCAAACCAGCTCCGAGAAATACGATGACTTCACCTTCGACGCGGCGGCCTGGACGATCACCGCTCACGAAGCGCGGCCCGGACATGAATTGCAGTTCGACTCCATGGTCGAACACGGAGTTTCCCTGGCGCGGGTTGAGTACGCTTTCAACAGCACGAATGTGGAAGGCTGGGGACTCTATTCGGAATACCTGATCCGTCCCTACATGCCGCTGGAGGGACAACTGGTGTCGCTGGACTATCGGCTGCTGCGGGCGGCGCGGGCGTTTCTCGATCCCGAGTTGCAGGCAGGAAAGATTCAGCCGGCGGACGCGTATCGGGTTCTGGAGCAGGACGTGGTGCAATCGCACGCCTTCGCCCAGGAAGAAGTGGAGCGCTACACCTATCGCGCGCCCGGGCAAGCCAACAGCTACTTTTACGGCTACACCAAGCTGATCGCCTTGCGGAAGGATGTGGAAGCCAAGCTGGGGACGAAGTTCAACCAGAAGAAATTTCACGACTTCATTCTGGCGCAGGGTTTGCTGCCGCCCGACCTCATGCGCAAGGCGGTGATGGAGGATTTTCTGCCTCAGCAGTAGCCATTTCACGCTCCGTCATCCTGAGGAGACGGAGACCTGCGCTGCGCGAAGGTCTCCCGACGAAGGACCTCTGCATTGCCCGAAGATAACAGCACCCAACTCTTGGCTTAGTTCTGATCGTTACTATTTACCTTGGCCTTCACCCCTCGCACGGTTAGCGCTGACGCGGAATGCATAGGTCCTTCGCTTGCTTTCGTCCCGCTTCGCAGGACGAAAGGCGGCGCTCAGGATGACAGCTTTAGCGACACCAGGTAAGTGATATTCTTTCTCCCGCATGTCAACTCTCGTCGAATGTGTTCCCAACTTCTCGGAAGGCCGCGACAAGGTCAAAGTTGACGCCATCGTCGAGGCCATGAAAATGGACGGCGTCTTCCTGCTGGATCGGGAGATGGATGCCGACCATAACCGCTGCGTCATTACGCTGGTGGGGGAGCGGGAGCCTATCCAGGAGGCTGCAATCCGTGGCGTGGGTAAAGCGGCGGAGTTGATTGATCTCAATCAGCACCAGGGGGCGCATCCGAGGATGGGTGCGGCGGACGTGGTGCCCTTCATTCCGATTGATGGCCTGACCATCGAAGACTGTGTCGCAATGGCACGGCATGTCGGCGAACAAATCTGGAAGCGCTACCAGATTCCCGTGTATCTCTACGAAGCGGCCGCAACTTCGCCGGAGCGGCAGAATCTGGAGAACATACGGCGCGGCCAGTTCGAGGGAATACGAGCGGACATCGCGACCAATCCCGCACGCCGGCCGGACTATGGCGAGCTGCGGGTACATCCTTCGGCCGGGGCCACCGTCGTGGGCGCGCGCAAGTTTCTCATTGCCTACAACGTCTTTCTGAACACTCCCGAGGTTGAGATCGCCAAGAAGATCGCCAAGGCGGTCCGCTTTTCGAGTGGTGGAATGCGCTTCGTCAAGGGCGCGGGATTCCTGGTGCGCGGGCTGGCGCAGGTCTCCATGAACCTGACCGACTTTGAGCAGACTCCAATCCACCGCGTATTCGAAGTGGTGAAGCGGGAAGCGGCCCGCTATGGGGTCACGCCGGTAAGCAGCGAGATTGTTGGTTTGATTCCGAAAAGAGCGCTGGAATCCGCGGCGGAATGGTTTTTGCAGGTGGAGAATTTCGATTCGTCACTGATTCTGGAAAATCGCCTGGCAGCAGTGATGGGCGGGAAGATGTCGATTGGCGGGCTGCGGGCCGGCGTCGAACCATTTGTGGAACAGCTCGCTGCGGCGACGGCCACTCCTGGCGGCGGCAGCGCGGCGGCGGCCAGCGGTGCCATGGCGGCCGGGCTGGCGACCATGGTGGCGTCCATGTCTCGGGGCAAAAAAGCTTACGTCCAGCACGAACGCGAGCTGAGCGAGGCGATTGCCCGGCTTTCGCAATTGCGCGAAGAGTTGAAGGCCGCGATTGATGCCGACGCCGAGTCCTACAACGCGGTCATGAAGGCCTACAAGCAGGCCAAGGGCTCGGCCAGCGCGGACGGCGTGATCGACGCGGCTCTAAGGCAGGCGACCAGCGTCCCCCTGGGTGTGGCGGAGCGGGCCAGGGAAGTGGCGGGCATCGTCGAGCGCCTGATACCGATTACGAATCCGAACATGAAATCGGACTTGACCACGGCCACTGCCCTGGCGCGGGCGGGCATTCAAGGCGCGCTGGCCAACGTGGAGATTAATCTGGAGTCGCTCAAAGACAGCTTCTTCGCCGCGGAGACCCGGAAGAAGGTGGCGGCCCTGCCAATTTGACCGCTGCCCACCATGCACCTCTCTGGTCACAAGACCTGCCCTTTCGTTTGGGCTATCGGCCTCAAAATGGGCATACAATACGGATATAAATCGCATCTAAACGCACATATTCCTCGAGGTTCTTCATGAAAACAGTCAAGGGCGGTCTTTGCGTTCTTCTCATACTGGGCGCTACGGCATGGGCGATGCCGCTGGGTAGTTCGGCGCGCACCGTGATTCCTTCCGACATTCAGCAGATCATCTCGGTGGATTATCGCGCGCTCAAGAATTCCGATACCGCGATGGCACTGAAGCAACAGGTTTTGCCGCCCAGCCTGAAGGAATTTGAAGGCGCGCTGCGGGGGGCGGGCATTGATCCCGACAAGGACGTGGAGCAGCTTACGTTCGCTTCCTATCGCAGCGGCAAGCAGGGCGTGCGGGTCGTGGGCGTGGCGCAAGGGCAGTTCGCCATGGCCGCGGTGCTCAAGAAAATGCGGCTGCGCAAAGTGAAGCCGATCAAGCTGCGCAATTCCGATATTTATCCCATGTCTGCGGGCATGCAGATGACCTTTCTGGATGACAGCACGCTGCTCTTCGGAGATAGCGGCGCTTTGCGCGGCGCGCTGGATGCCCGCGACGGCTACTCGTACAGCTTGGACGCCAATACGCAGATCGCGGACATGATGGGCTCGGTCGATTCCGGTACGGTGTGGAGCGTGCTCGATCAGCAGGGAACGCAAAACATGCTGCACTCAGTCCTGGGCGATGCCGCCGGGCTGGCCGACTACGACACCATCAAAAAGCGCATCCTGGGTTCGCGCTACACCATGAACTTTCAAAGCGGCGTGAATTTCGATCTGGACGTCGTGACTTCCGATTCGATGACGGCAACCACGCTGTCCTCGCTGTTGAAGGCGGGCATGCTCTACAAAAGGATGTCGGCCACGCCGACGGAAAAGCTGGCGCTCGATAACGTCACCGTCAACTCGGACAGTTCCGACCTGCAGATGCACTTCAAGGCTGACGATAAACAGTTTCAGGGGCTGATGCACTCGCCGTTATTTGCGGCGGTCTCGAAGTAGCAATGTAGGCGCGAGCGTCCCGCTCGTGCAGGCGCCGGGCGCAAGCCCGGCGCTTTCTTTTTCAATCCCTCTTCAACTTTAGCTTTCAACCTCTGTCATCCCGAGCGAGTTGGATCGCCGCTGGCGGGCGATCCAGCGAGTCGAAGGACCCCTGCGTCGTAGATGAACTACGAGTGATGGGATTTTCGGAAAACTGGGCGGACCCGCGCTTTTGGACCGCCAGCACGAGCGGGACGCTCGCGCCTGCGTGAGCTCGTAGGGATCTTTCGACTGCGCAGCTGCTTCGCTTCGCGAAGCGGCTACTCCGCTCAGGATGACATTGCTACTTGGCCTTTTGCGCTTGAGCTTTTTCTCGTTTTGTTCGAGCCCAGCCTTCTTTCACGATCTGGCGGGCGCGGCCCAGGGCCAGGGAATCCGGCGGAACATCTTCGGTGACGGTGGTGGCGGCAGCCACGTAGGCGCCCTTGCCGATCCGGATCGGCGCAATCAGGATGCTGTCGCTACCGACGAACACGCCATCTTCGATAACCGTCTTGTGCTTGTTCACGCCGTCGTAGTTGCAGGTGATGGTTCCCGCGCCAACGTTTACTTTTTCGCCGACTTCAGTGTCTCCCAGATAGGTCAGGTGGTTGGCTTTCGAACCTTTGCCGACACGGGTCTTCTTCAGCTCAACGAAATTTCCGATGTGGGCGTCTTCGCAGACTTCGCAACCTGGCCGCAGATGGCTGTAGGGGCCGAGCGAGGCACGGGCCTTGATCACGGAATGTTCCAACACGCAGCCGGTCTGGACCAGCACGTTGTCTCCGATTTCGCAGCTCATGATCACGCTGAAAGAATGGATACGCGTGTCGCTGCCGACGCGGGTCGTGCCCCGCAGCTGGACGCCCGGTTCGATGACGGTATCAGCGCCCACCTCGACGTCGTTGTCGATGACGCAACTTTCGGGAAAAAGAATGGTAACGCCCTGGTCCATCAACTGCCGGCACTTGGCCAGGCGCATGTGCTGGTCGATCGCTGAGAGTTCGGCGCGAGTGTTGCCGCCCAAAACTTCATAGGCGTTGTGGGCTTGCACTGCGACCACACGCTGTTTGGCTTTAGCCAGAATTGCGGCCATGTCGGTGAGGTAGAACTCGCCGTGATGATTGTCGGTGCCTAGTTTGTCTATGCGGTCAAACAAAGACCTGACCTCGAAAGCGTAGAAGCCGGCGTTGATCTCATGTATTTTCTGCTGAGCCGGCGTCAGGTTCTTTTGTTCGACGATCGCCTTGACCTCGGCCGTGCCAGCCTTTTTGCGGACGATTCTTCCGTATCCACTGGGGCTTGCCAGATGGGCGGTGAGCAAGGTCATCGCGGCCTTGTTCGAAAGATGGAAATCGCGCAGCTGCTCGATGGTCTGTGAGGTGATGAGCGGGGCATCGCCGGAGAGCACGATGACCAGATCGTAGGGGGCGAGTGCTTCCCGGGAGACCATCAGGGCGTGTCCGGTGCCGCGCTGCTCCTGCTGAAGAACGAATCCTATGCCCGAAGCGGCCACCGCGCTGCGGACCCGGTCGGCTTCGTATCCAATGATGGCGAATACGTCGCTGGCCGGGACCACTTTGGCCGCGGCCGCGATCACGTGGGCCAGAAGCGGTTTTCCGCCAACCTCATGCAGCACCTTGGGATGTTTCGAGTTCAGCCTGGTCCCTTTGCCTGCGGCCAGGATGGCAATGGCGGTCTTGGGCGTGCGCGGCGGATGGTTATTGGCCTTCGGCATTCGATCCAATATACCGCGAGACCTCTGTGTGGGGCAGGGTTACGGTGGTTACTGGCTGGTGTGGGTCGGACACTCCTGTCCGACGCTTTTGACTTTAGTTCTTGTTTAGGTCTTTGGCTGCTCCGGTGATCGCAGAGGCCAGGGAACGAGCTTGTTGATCAAAGTCAAAGGCGTCGGACAGGAGTGTCCGACCCACACCGCCGGTTACGGGGTAGCGGCTCGGGTTCCACCTGGGGCCTGGGCCACCAGTTCCATCAGGTCACTCGCAATACGATCGGTCAGGTGGCGGGCCACCATGTCTTTCTCGTCCAGGTAGTCTCCCAGGACCGGGATGACGCCCAGTTCTTCGATGGCCTCGAGGTCAGCCACGATCTGATTGGCGCCTTCCAGGGCGTATTTGGCTTTCAGGGCCGGGGGAGCAGGAGAGCGATTGATGAGCGCGAAATCGAAAATGCGCTTGACC
>JBOGLD010000185.1:0-6638 GCA_050745885.1 Terriglobales bacterium | reverse complement strand
GGATCCCTATACGCGCGGCCACTCCGACCGCGTCACGCGCTATTCCATACTGATTGCCAAGGAAATGAAACAGTCCCCTGCCTTCCTGGAGACGCTGCAGATTTCGGCTCAACTCCACGACGTGGGCAAGATCGGCATCGAAGATCGCATCCTCAAAAAGCCGGGAGCGCTGACCCCGGAAGAATTTGAAATCATGAAGACCCATACCACCAAGGGCGCCAACATACTGCGCCCAGTAGCCCAACTGAAAGACATGATTCCGGGCATCGAACTGCACCACGAATCGCTGGACGGGCGCGGCTATCCCAGAGGCCTGCAGGACGCCGAGATTCCCTTGCTGCCGCGCATCATTGCCGTCGCCGACACCTTCGACGCGTTGACCACGAACCGTCCTTATCAGCAGGCGCACGATCCGGAAGCCGCGCTGCGCATCATCCACAACCTTTCCGGCAAGCGGCTGGATCCCACCGCGGTCGCCGCCCTGACCACAATTTACAAGCGGGGCGAAATCCGCATACAGGTCCCGTCCGTGTCGGTTCCAACTGCCGCGTCGTCGCAGACGGTTTCAGCTCAGCCCTCGGCTACGCCCTCTTCCGCCCCTGAGGCTCGTGCCGCCGTGGCCGCCGCGGAAGTCTCCTGACTATAGCTTCGGGCAACAGCTTTTAACCGCAAAGACGGCAAAGGCAGCGCGAAAAACGCAAAGCATTCTTTGCGAACTTTGCGGTTAAGAGGCGATAGCCGCCACGGACTTAACGCCACGCCCGCTATAATTGACTTTCGGACTCGGAAGTCCCGAAATTCCATGATTCAGACTCTTTTTGGCAGCCTTGACGAAGTGCAGAAGCCCAGCTTCCTGGATCGCATGAAGGAGGCAGTGACCCGCACGCGGGAAAATCTAAGCGAGCGGATCGATGAGGTAGTCTCTTTCGGCAAGGAGATTGATCGCTCCACCCTGGATGACCTTGAAGCCACACTTCTGGGGGCTGACCTGGGCTCGACCACTACCCATGAGGTGCTGGAAAAACTTCGCGAAAAGGCCGATCGCAAGCAGATCGGGAATGTGGACGAACTCAAGCGGCTGCTTAAAGAAGAAATTCTCGCCATCCTGACCGCCGCGGATTCTCGGCCGGTAGCGCGGGTGGAGGGAACGCCCGAGGTCATTCTCGTGGTGGGCGTGAATGGCACGGGAAAGACCACAACTATCGGCAAGCTGGCCCAGGTCCTGCGTGCGGACGGCAAGACGGTTCTGCTGTGTGCCGCCGATACTTTCCGGGCGGCAGCCATCGAACAGCTCGAAGTCTGGGGACAACGCACCGGGACCGAAGTCATTCGCACCAAGGCGGGCGGGGATCCCTCAGCCGTGCTCTACGACGCGCTCCAGGCCGCGTCCGCCCGGCACACCGATTACGTGATCGTCGACACCGCCGGACGCTTGCACACCAAGACCAACCTGATGGCGGAGCTGGAAAAGATGCGACGCACGGCGCAGCGCATCATTCCCGGCGCGCCCCATGAGACGCTGCTGGTGATGGACGCCACCACGGGACAAAATGGATTGCAACAGGCGCGGCAGTTCACCCAGTCCGCAGGCGTAACCGGCATCGTCCTGACCAAGCTCGATGGCACGGCCAAGGGCGGCGTGGTGGTTGCGATATCGCGTGAACTGGGTGTTCCGGTGCGCTACGTGGGGGTGGGCGAAAAAGCCGGCGACCTGTTGCCCTTCGATCCCAAGGATTTTGTGGATTCGCTTTTCGTTTAGCCTGCGTTGGCATCAAACCTTATCCGGGCCGAAAATTATTGATGACTTCGAAGAAAACGATCCAACGCAAACCTCGAAAAGGGGCAGCCACATCTTCGCCTCCCTCCGGGCTGGATTTGTCGAGCCGGAAAACCGACGAACACCTGCTCCACCATGCACTTGAGCTGGCACGTAAAGGTATTGGTTTAACTTCGCCCAATCCTTGCGTGGGGGCAGTCCTGGTCAACCACGCCGGCCGGATCATCGGTGAAGGCTGGCACGTCTTTCAGGGGGTCAAGCACGCTGAAGTTCTTGCCCTGGAGCAGGCCGGCGAAAACGCCCGAGGCGCAACTCTTTACCTCAATCTCGAACCTTGCGCGCATCAGGGGCGCACCGGAGCTTGCGCCGATGCCGTCATCGCGGCCGGCGTCCGTCGCGTGGTGGCCTGCATGCAGGATCCGAACCCACTGGTTGCGGGCAGGGGTTTTAAGCGCCTTCGCGATGCCGGGGTCTCCGTTGCCTCCGGCATCCTGGCCGACGAAGCCCGAGCGCTGAACGAGGCCTTCGCCAAATATGTCCGTCATCGCACGCCCCTGATCACGCTCAAAGCGGCGATGACTCTGGACGGAAAAATCGCCCCTCCTCCAGGCGAGTTGCACCACCCCACGGCGCTGGGCGGCGGGGGCGCGAGCGGAGGTTGGATTACCAGCGAAGTTGCCCGTGACCATGTGCAGGAGCTTCGTCACCGCCATGATGCCATCATGGTGGGGGTAGGCACGATCATTGCTGACGATCCGTTGCTCACGGATCGCAGCGGCCTGCCCCGGCGTCGGCCGCTGCTGCGGGTGATTGTAGATTCGCGGCTGCGCCTGCCACCGGAATCGCGCGTGGTCAAGACGGCAAAGGAAGACGTGCTCGTGCTGTGCTCTTTCGCCGAGGAGAAAAGGAAACGCGAGCTGTTAGACCAGGGAATTCGGGTCGAGCAAGTCCCAGTGGGAGTGGGGGACGGCCGTCCCGACATGGCCCAAATCGCGCGCCGCCTGGGGACTATGGAGATTACCAGCCTGCTGGTCGAGGGCGGAGCCATGATCAACGGGGCTGCGCTGGCCTCGGGTATCGTGGACAAGGTATTTCTTTACTACGCTCCTAAAATCCTTGCCAGCACTGGTTCGGTGCCCTTTGCCACGGGGCCGGGCTTCGCCCACATGAGCGACGCGGCCTACGTGAAATCGATCATGCTGCATCGTTTTGGCGAAGATTTTGCGGTCGAAGGATACTTGCGGGACCCGTACGCGGAGTAGGACAAAGTAGCGCGGCGCTACAATGTGCGCGGAGACTCCATGTTCACCGGCATCATCGAAGACGTGGGATGCGTCAGGGGCATTGCGCACCAGAACGGCAACCGTCGCCTCACCGTCGCTGCCACCCGGCTATGCCCGGAACTCAAGGAAGGTGACAGCATTGCGGTCAGCGGCGTATGTCTGACCGCCGTCGGAATCACGCCCACATCTTTCGCCGCGGACCTGGCGGCTGAAACCTGGGAGCGCACTTCCTTTTCCCGAATCAAGAAAGATGCGTTGGTGAATCTTGAGCTTCCCTTGCGCGCCGACGGCCGCTTCGGCGGCCACATAGTCCAGGGCCACGTGGACGGTATCGGCAAGTTTCTGGCGCTGGATCAAGTTCAAGATGCCGACGACTTCTGGTTGCAGATTGAAATACCGGCGGAACTGGCACGCTATGTGATCTTCAAAGGTTCGCTTTGCATCGAAGGCATCAGCCTGACCGTGGCCAAAATCGAAGGGACAAAAGTGACGGCCGCAATTATTCCGCACACCGTGAAGATGACCAACCTGAAATCGCTTGCGCCAGGCGATCCCGTAAACCTCGAAGTAGACATGGTGGCAAAGTATGTGGAGAAGATGATGAGGGGAGAATCCGCCAACCCCTCTCTCACCGTGGAAAGATTAGTGCGCGAAGGCTTCTAGAAATTTTCCCCAGTAGGCCCGCGAGGTCAGTCTTCCGGCCGGTCCGCCACAGCGGCGGCACTGCGGTACGGTGGTCGGGGTTTCTTCGGAGCCGTCACGTAGGCGTAGGGATCTTCCGGCAGGTCGGGTTTCCGGCTGAAGAAGCGCTTGACGCTCTTGAACCATTCCCGGAAGCGGCTGTTCCCGGAGTGCAGCATGATCGCGATTCCTTAACGCTTAACGTACCATCGGGAGCGCTTACGGCGTGGTGCGGTCCTCATCCGCCGGTGCCTTGTCGGTTGGTCCGTTCCGCTCGGTCTGTGATTCTATCCCCGGCGCATCCAGCCTTAGAAACTCTTGCACGATGGGTTCGTCGCAGCGCTCCATTTCGTCATACGTCCCGAAAAAAAGCGCTTTGGCTTCATGCAGAAACACCACCCGGTCGGCTAGTTTCGCGGCCAGTCGCATATCGTGAGTCACCACTACGCTGGTCAGATGCAGCTGAATTTTCAGCCGTTTGATGAGATCGCCGAGCAGTTGGGCCATCAACGGATCGACCATGGTGGTGGGTTCGTCGTAGAGAACGCATTCGGGCTGGGCAGCCAGGGCGCGCGCGATGGCCACCGAGCGCTTCATCCCAGTCGACAAATCGGAGGGCAACTGCTCGCGCATTTCCTTGACCCCGACCATGTCCAGCAGGCCGTCGACGATCTGATAAATCTGCTCTTCTGAAAGCTGCCGCCGTTCCCGCAGCGGAAAGGCCACGTTCTCGCCCACGGTAAGCGAATCGAACAAGGCTCCGTTCTGGAACACGATTGTGACCTTCTTGCGAATGCGTTCCAGATCTTCTTCTCCGTAGTCCGTGATGTCCTCGTGGGCCACGATTACACGGCCCGAATCGGGTTTGAGAAATCCCATGATGTTCATCAGCGACACCGACTTGCCCACACCGCTGCGGCCCAGGATGCACACCGTTTCGCCCGGCATCACGAAGAAGCTGACGTGATCGAGCACGCGGTTGTCACCAAAAGCCTTGGAGACATCCTTGAACTCGATGTAGGGTGCGAACTTTCCGTTGGTGGACATGGGTTTGGTCGTTGGTCGTTGGTCGTTGGTCCTTGGTCGTTGGCCGTTGGTCGTTCTTTGCGACCTTTGCGACCTTTGCGGTTAAAAGCTCTGGACCGCAAACCTGTTCTTGCTCGCCAGCCAACTACTGCTGCACTCAATAATGATAAATGCTGAAATCACTTGGCTGACAGTTCTTGTTTTGCTTCGTGCCAGTCTTTCCCGGTATTCAGGTTGCGGAACATGGCCTCCCCGAAACCGTTCCGTTCCAGCTCTTCTGGTTCGATTACGCGGGTCTGAATTTCCCCGAACAACGCGTCGATCTTGTAGCTTCCAGCGCGCAGGGATCGTTCCGCGATTGGGGCAAAGTCCCGGCGGTAGACAGCACAAAGAGGTTGCAGGCCTCCGCCCGCCTCAGGCACCACTACCACGGCCGCGTTCTGCCGCGCCTGCGCGACCAGATAGGTCAGAAATTCGGGCTGAAGAAATGGCATATCCACGGCCAAAATCAGATTCAGCTCAGTCTGTGTCCCAGCCAGCGCTGCGTGGATCCCAGCCAGGGGCCCGCGCCCATGATAGATGTCTTCGACAACCGGACCGAACGCGGCGAATTTCTCCGTGCTACCGACAATCCGCACACTTCCGGTCGCGCCCTTTGCCAGATCCAAAGCATGTCCCAGCAGCGTTTGTTCTCCGAGCTGCATGAACGCCTTGTCCTGGCCCATGCGAGAGCTCCTACCACCTGCCAGGACAAACGCAGTAACCGAGTCCACGCCGTGATCATACACGCCTGGATCGCTGGCTTTGCAGGGTTGACGCGGTTCCCAGGCAGCCCGGATCTGCTTGATCCGGGGGTGAGGCATTCTCTTGCCCAGGACGCCGGCGCCCAACTCACAAAACTCCCATTATTTCCAGCAGTTGCGGCACCACGATAGGATTAGACGAAAGTAACCTAGCCCAACTGCCAACCCCTGTTGGATGATAGTTCGTCCCGGTGATCCCGTCCGGAAGAAAAACGACCATGCCACAGAAGTTAATGGATGTCCTCATGCTTGGCCGCTGCTCCCACGAATTTTCCTGGCCCCGGCGAGCTGCCGACGGCCACTACTACCAGGTGTGTCTGCTGTGCGCGGCAGAATACAAGTACGACTGGAAAACGATGAAGCGCATCAAGCGCGTAGCCGGTGCGCCTCAAACCACCCCGGAGCCGCAACGGGGCAAGAACAACAAGAAGCCAACCTGGGTTCCTCGTGCCCGACGCCTGACGCTGCAAGTTCCGGTTCGCTACCGCCCCAAGGGCCTGGGGACCTGGCATGAGGGCACAGTCGAGAACCTTAGCCAGTCCGGCGTATTGCTGCTCGGACCCCAGCAATTACCCGATAATACGCTGGTGGAAATGGTCTTCGAGATGCCAGAAGAGATCTCCGGCCAGAAAAACAGTACCGTGCTCTGCCAAGGGCGAATCATCCGGCGGAAGGATCTCAGGGATCCAGAAGCGATCGGCCTGGCTGCGTCCATCCTCGACTACAAGTTCCTGCGCCAGCACTGACCGGAGAAAAGTCAGGGAGTCTACCCCAACCCGGCCTCGTCCGAGGCCCAAATCGTCCCAAGCCACCCGCCTTCGGCGTTCAGTGTCCGCGGGTTCTGCGAACATAATTTTGACCGGAATCCGCACGTTTATGCATCTAAACTACGTGTAGTCGGTTTAGCTCAATCAGGAGCATTTCTCTATGAAGGCGAAACTTTCCCTCAGTGTTATCGCGGTGATGCTCGCGATTCTAACGGTGGGCGTGGGCTGCACCAAGGCCCCGAATGACGCTCAACTGGCCAGCGACATCCAGACCAAACTGGCTTCCGATTCCGGTTTGATG
>JBOGLD010000184.1:0-8005 GCA_050745885.1 Terriglobales bacterium | reverse complement strand
GCAGCGTCCCGGGACTCGGGCCGCTAATGAGCGGCTGCTCGGAAGTGCTAATTGACGATTATGCGATTTGTACGACCGCGCAATTCCACAAGATGGGAAGCCAGCCAGTCGCACTCTCAGGAGCTAGTGGACTGTCGCAAAGTAACATTTCAAGCAGACTGAGTAGCTTGACCCATTGGGGATTCACGTGCTCGGCGTAGGCATCGGTTGCGAGGCGCTCAGCTGTTGGCATGTTTGAAAATGAAAGAGTCAGACGACCCCCACTGCTGCGGGATTCGCGAAAGGCTGCTTTTCCGCGCCACGATCGTTATGCGAACTATTGAATGTGAGATACGAACGGTGCGCGGGAACGGAATTGTTCACCGCGAATGGCCTCAGGATTCTCGATTTCCTGTCCGGTTACTGTGTTCACAACGTAGGCCACAACCATCCGGCGATCGTGTCCGCGCTCAAAGACGAGTTGGACAAATCTGGCCCCGTGATGTTGCAGAGCAATGTCCCCGAACTGGCGGGAGAATTGGCAGAACGCCTCTGCAAACTCGCTGGAGGCGGGCTCTCCAAAGTATTCTTCGCGAGTTCGGGAAGTGAAGGTGTCGAAACCGCGATCAAATTCGCGCGAGCATCCACAGGTCGCGTGGGGTTTCTCTCTTGCGATCGTGCTTTCCATGGCCTGACCTGCGGTGCGCTATCGCTGATGGACGGTGAGTACTGGCGCGGTAGCTTTGGGCCGCTGCTTCCTGAAGCCGTGTCGGTGCCATTCGGCGATGTCGTAGCTCTCGAGAAAGAGCTGGCGTCTAGGCATTACGCTGCATTTTTTGTCGAACCCATCCAGGCGGAAGGCGGCATTCGAGTCCCGGAAGAAAACTACTTGAGAACTGCGCAAGACTTGTGTCGGCGCTACGGATCTCTTCTGGTGGCGGACGAGGTACAAACGGGAATGTTTCGCACTGGCCAATTTTTGGCATCTCATCATTTTGGTATCACGCCAGACATCGTCGTTCTTGCGAAAGCTTTAAGTGGCGGGTTGGTTCCGGTGAGTGCTGTGCTCATGTCGGACGACGTGCATAGCTCGGTATTCAGCTCGTTCAAGCGTGCGATCGTCCACGCTTCCACTTTCAGTGAGAACAGCTTATCCATGCGCGCGGGCATGGCTACTCTTGATCTACTTGAACAAGAGAAGCTTGGTGAACGTGCCTTGCAGCGAGGCGCGGAACTACGGAAGCAATTGGCTGCCGCGTTGTCCAGTTACGAAATGGTCAAGGCAGTCCGCGGCAAAGGCCTCTTGCTAGGCATTGAATTCGCGTCTCCGCAACGGCTTGCCCTACGCTTGCCGTTCGAGGCATTCGCGAAGATCCATCCCGCCATGTTCGGTCAGATTCTGGTTATGCGTCTTTTCCGTGATGGAAGAATTCTCACGCAGATTTGCGGGAACGACTTCATGGTGCTGAAAGTCGCCCCTCCTTTGATTGTCACTCCGTCGGAAATCGCTGAATTCGTTTCCGCGGTCCGCGACGTTGTGGAACTGGCGCACCGTCCCGGCGCTTTCTGGTCTGAAGCTCTGGGCTTGGCGAGGAGGGCCGTCGCCGCGTGAGCGCGCCTTTAACGCGGGTATTTCTCGAATAAGAAACCCTATCCAACTATGCAAATCGTCAGCGCCGCCAGCGCATTCCCCAAATACTATTACACTCAGGCAGTTTTGCTTGAGGCACTGGAGAAATACTGGGGTGCGCAACTAGAGAATCCTGAACTTCTTCATCGTCTGCACCGCAACACGTGCGTTGACGGCCGCTATCTGGCCCTGCCCGTTCACGCCTATCCGAAGCTTTCCAGGTGGGGTGAGGTCAACGATCTGTGGATTGAAGTGGCGCTTGACCTGGGTAACCAGGCAATCTGCCGCGCACTGAATCGTGCCGGACTCGCTGCCCGGGACTTGAATGCATTCTTCTTTACCTCGGTGACCGGCATCGCGAGTCCATCGATTGATGCTTTGCTGATCAACCGAATCGGGCTGTCGCCGAACATCCGCCGGGTGCCGATGTTCGGGCTCGGCTGCGTGGCGGGAGCAGCAGGCATTGCGCGTGCGGCTGACTACGTCAAGGCCTATCCTTCGCAACTGGCGGTTCTACTTTCCGTTGAACTCTGTTCTCTAACCATTCAGAAGGAAGACCTGTCCCCGGCCAACTTAATCTCTTCGGGGCTCTTCGGCGATGGTGCGGCGGCAGTAGTTGTAGCCGGTGAGGAATGCAAGACATTCGCGCCAGAGTCTGAACAAGTGGGCCCCAGAATTCTTGCGACCCGCTCCGTTTTTTACCCCCATACAGAAGAGATGATGGGCTGGCGAATTTCAGAGAAGGGTTTCAGCCTCGTGCTCTCGCGCGAGGTTCCGAACCTGGTTCGCAGGCAAATCGGTCAGGACGTGGACGCGCTCCTCGCCGAATATGGGCGCACCCGCGACGACATTGGAAGCTGGGTGCTGCATACCGGCGGCCCTAAGGTGCTCGAAGCAATTCAAGATGCGCTGGGCCTAAAAGACGGTCAACTCGCCGCTTCCTGGGACTGCTTGCGGAAAACGGGCAATCTGTCATCGGCGTCGGTGCTGGTGATGCTGGAAGAAGTTACCAAGCATCGCCGGCCGACGCCTGGGACTTTCGGGCTGATGGCCGCGATGGGGCCTGGATTCTGTTCGGAGCTTTTGCTATTGCAATGGTGAAAACAACGGATGTCTTCATAATCGGTGGCGGGCCCGCAGGCTTGGCCACAGCCATCGCCGCGCGCCAACGTGGTTTCGAGGTAGTGGTAGCGGACGGGGCAGCACCGCCCATTGACAAGCCGTGCGGCGAAGGGCTGATGCCAGACGGGTGTGCTGCACTTGGAAAGCTGGGGATTACTGTTCCGGCAGAGGATTCGCATCCGTTTCGCGGAATTCGTTTTGTCAGCAGCGGCCTGAGCGTGGACGCAAGCTTTCCAAATGGCAGCGGCATCGGTGTACGCCGGACCGTGCTGCACCGCATCATGATCGCTCGGGCCGAGTCCGCGGGAATTACCCTGCTTTGGCAAACTCCTGTGACCGGCTTGTGCCCGGAAGGGGTGATGCTGGGTGAACACATCGTGCGTTCCCGCTGGATGGTGGGTGCTGATGGAGGCCAGTCGCTGGTTCGGCAATGGACTGGTCTCGACCGTTACCGTTACGACCGGACTCGTTTCGCATTTCGCCGGCATTACCGCATTGCTCCCTGGAGCGACTGCATGGAGCTGCACTGGGGGCCGAAGTGCCAGATCTATGTGACCCCGGTCGCAGCGGACGAGGTTTGCGTCGCGCTAATTTCCCTCGACCCGCATCTGCGCTTGGATACTGCACTGACTGCATTTCCGGAACTTGTCTCGCGGCTGCACAGCGCCGACCTGGCATCCGTGGAGCGTGGCGCGACTTCCTCAACCCGCAAGCTGCAACACGTCTACCAGGGCAACGTCAGCTTAACAGGCGACGCATCGGGTGCGGTGGATGCCATTACCGGCGAAGGCTTGTGCCTTTCGTTTCGGCAAGCGGAAATACTGGCCGAGTGTTTCGCGACAGGTGACCTGGACCATTATCAACAGATGCACCGGGCGTTGGCGAGGCGTCCGGCGCTTATGGCCCGACTGATGCTTACCCTCGATTTGAGAACATCTTTCCGGCAGCGGGTGATGCGGGCTTTCGGCTCCGATCAGCGGTTGTTTGCTCGTATGCTGGCCATGCATGTGGGCGCGTTGTCGCCGATCAACTTTGCAGCGAATGGATTAAACCTGGGATGGCGGATGTTGAACGTCTAGAACTCCTTACTCTATGAAGATGATATTCAAACTGATTTCCATCGTTCTTCTTGGCTTGGCAGCCACGTTTGCATCGGGACAGGCACAGCCCGCCACGCTGGACTTTGCGCCCACGCAGACCAAGGTGAGTTTCACTTTAGGCGATGTGCTGCATACCGTACATGGGAGCTTCAACTTGAAATCCGGGCAAATCCACTTCTCACCCGCTAGCAATGCCATCAGCGGAGAGATCGTTGTGGATGCGACTAGTGGAGGCAGTGGAAGCACTGGCCGTGACCGCAAGATGCACCAGGAAATCCTGGAGAGCGGACGCTATTCGGAAATAACTTTTCTTCCGGACCATGTTGAGGGGAAAGTTTCGCTGAGCGGGGTTTCTACGGTGCAAGTTCACGGCATGTTCGGCATCCATGGCGCGGAGCACGAAATCAACGTTCCAGCGCAGGTTGAGTTCGCACAAGACCACTGGAGTTTGACCGTCCACTTCGACGTTCCTTATGTAAAGTGGGGGATGAAAGATCCAAGCACGTTCATTCTTCGAGTAGAGAAGACAGTTGCGATCGATCTGCATGCGTCGGGGCCGAGTCCGTGGGGCGCACAACGCTGAGTTCCATTGCGCCCACAATGCGACTTACGCTTCAACAAGCGCGAAATCAAGCTAGACGTCTCATTCGGTCTCAAATGAAACGGGCCCAGTTTAGCCTTCCTCCCTGGCTCCGACTAACGGCATGACCGGCGCTTCATTTCTTGCTCAGAGCTTTAATTTGCACGACTAGTGCGTCGATTTCTTGCGCGGTCAATTTCCCCGCATATTTGGGCATATGGCCCTTGCCGTTGGTGATGATGTTGCGCAGGTCATCGGTGGAGCTAGATGCAGTCTTGTCCGAGAGAAGCGACGGTCCACCGAAATGGCGGCCTTGAGCGGTCTTCCCGTGACATTTTGCGCAGTTTTTCCGAAAGATGGGATTCGCGATCAAGGTCGTGTCCATCGGCGAAGTTTGGGCGTCGGCTGCGCAGAGTACGAAGAAAAAAGAACACACGGCGATAGTGATTAGGGGCGTTTTCACATCGAACCTCGTCCGGATTTGTCTGCGATCATGGGTTAGATGCGCCAAAGGGGCTCGGGGTGTGTTGGTAAGTGAGGCCATTCTATTTACAAAAGCGGGAACCAATCCAACTCCAAAGAATCCCAGGATCCCAAGCTATTGCCCGGCAATCCGGAATGTATGGTCCGCCGCTTTGTCGCAAGCGAAAAATGAAAGTGACAGGATGGTCTGCGCAAATGTATTCGGCCTTGGTTGGGGCCCGAAGCCCCGGGCCTTGATGGAATGCGCTGCGCGCTCGTCCTATTTAGTTAGGCAGCCTTGGAAGGCTTTTCCGGATTACAGGTTTCGAGAGCGCCGGGTTCGACCGAAATCGCCATCATCGTATCGTCGGTGAAAGTCCACGGCGGCGCGGGTGCGGCTCTCTGGCGAATTAAAGGAACTACGTCTTCGTTCGGGCCAAAGAAGCACTCACCAGACGCATCTCCACAGCTCAATCCCTCCAGTGACTGATAAGCCCGGGCTAAACGATCTCTTCGACTTTGTTCGTGTGATTCGGGCACGCTTGGTTCCTGATTTTCGAGTCTGAGTGGAGTCATTCTATACGCTTCCCTAGCCCACCGAATGACGGCCTAACGTTGCCGTCTCTAACGATGTGAGTACGATTTTCAAGCGGCTGTTTACAACATCTCTAACGACGTCGGTCGTGTCAAGGTACTTGGGGTTGTTTTTCATGGTCTTGAACACACCTTTCGCGTCAGCGCAGACGCACTGTTTCCCTTCGAGGAAGTAATGATCTTTCTTCGGTGATTTCTATCCAACCGCATGGCCCGGCCCGTTTGACTTCATCATTGTGGTGGCGTAGCCCACCAGACATCTCTTCGGTCACATTCGATCATGATGTGTTGTGCAATCTCCCCTCTCGGCGGGGAGGCGGGTACGGAACTAGGCAGTCGTGGCAGACGACCGCTTATGAAGTTCCATCAGTATCTTGAAGAGCGCCAGCGGCGTTGGCAGTGGTCCAAAAGAGCCTTCCTGATCCGGTCGCGCTCGTCGCGATCCAAGCCTCCCGTGATGAGTGACTCCCAAGCCAGTCCGGCATCCTGCCCATTTGCGACAGACATCCCCGCGTAGGTCATCTCAGACACGACAGCAGGCAGCACTGCCTTGGGCGAGTACGACCCAGCGAACGCTGGATGATACGTGGTTATGAACGATTCAGGCGTCAATTTTCACTCCTCGTCAAGATCGAATGCTTCAGTCACTTCCACCCCGGGTGCATGACCCACAATGATGTCTCCCTCCGACGGCAGGCTGGGCATCGTCGATGCTAACAATGGCCTCTCCTGAGTCTTACAATCGAGTCGTCATTCTGATGCATCGCCCCGTGAGGTTCCGAATCCAGTTCCTTTTCTGTGCCCTCCACAGCACCTGAAGTGTCAACTAAGCCTCCACTTGGAATCCAAATGCTTTTAGTAAATCCGACGGTACATATTTTTGGTCTTTATTTTGACGCACCCACTCCCTTAACTCAGCCGAACCTCGATACTCATCCGGCATGAGTTTCAGGTCCTCAACTATCTGCTCAAAGGAACTCGCGGAGGAGACACTCAAGCTCCTTGCTTCCGGCTTTGTAAAATTTCGATTGATTGGACCACGCCGCATAGTCACCTCATTCTTATCCCTGAGTATATTCGCTAGGGGGAAAAGGAGCAGCGGCTGAAGAAATGAACGGCACGCCGGACGAGGCCTGGTCGCCGCGTAGAACTTCCCGAAAGATTGGTATGGCACATGACCTCCCATGTGCTTTCGGTTTGCTTTCGGAAACGCTTTCGGATGGAGCCATCAGGGGCCATTGTAGGCCTTCTAGGGCCCTGTAAGTCATTGAGGGACAATGAGGGGAGCTATGTGGACTGCTTTGGCCGACCATGCCCGTTGGGCGCAATCTTAGGGATGTGACGTAGGTGAAGTCAATCGGATATCAGGGAATCCGCGCCCACAATTGAGGCACAAAGCGCATGGGCTGGTCTGTGACACACCAACCGCCGCCACTCGTGCGATATCCAATCCCGACGACGTTGAGCTTCGTATCTTTCAGCAGGACGAGCATCGTGTCTGTCGGCGGTTCCTTGCGGGTATCTTTCCAGCCAAACTCTTGCTCCGCGAACCAGACGGCGAACGCACCGATTCGTTCGTCTGATGTCAGCGTCGCTCTGTACGTGGTGACAGCTTCGAGGGCTCGTTGCTTGCGGGCTTCATCCAGCATAAGACCAGATTAGCAGGAGGAGAAAATGACGACGCGACCGGCGTGGGACAATGACGGGTTTCCACAGATCGGCTGGCCCGGCTTTTCACAGGAAAAGACAGACAACGGCGTGGCGTTGCTGCTGCAGAGCGATGCTGGCGAGTTACTCTGTATTTTCTACTACTGTCGTCAGGATGTTCCACGCGACACTTTCGCCGGGGAGATCGGGTTTCATGTCAACCCGTTCCATCTTCGCAAGGGGATCGCGCCGCGCGCGGTCGGCTGTTCATCGACACATACCGCGACGCAGGAGTTAACGCTGCCTCTTGTCGCCCCGGGCGGTCTTCGCCCATTCGGCGAGGAGCCGTGGATCAAAGCGGACTTGCGTGCCAATTTTGAAGGACGGGATGCGACCTGCCCTCGCCATTCGTTCGATGGTCTTCTTGCTCATGCCAAGCACTTCTGCGACTTCTTCGATGTTCAGAGCGTGGTCAAAATTAGCGAACCGGCTCGCAATGCCCAGCATCTTCTTCTGCGACGGTAGTGTTTCAACAGTGGTATTCATTGCGGATGTAGGATCTTGGCACTCGGAATCCAGCGAGCAACCAGACGCAAGAACCGCGCCCAGGCAATCCGACTGCGCTGACTCCGTCGCCGAAGCGCACGGTGCCAGGCCAGATGACTTTAGCAGATACGCCTCGCCCCGACACTGCGGTTTGAGCTACTTTTCAAACCACAGGTCGAGAACAGAGTGGAGATAGGAGATAAAGGTTGCTCAACACGGGTGAGATCGGACCGCCCCTGTGGAGTACCTCCTTCCGCGTGGATGACAACACCACCTTGCATCGCTCCAGCGTTGAGCCCATTTTTCGATCAGGCCTAGGATAACCGGATCTGCAATGCGATGGGC
>JBOGLD010000183.1:0-10143 GCA_050745885.1 Terriglobales bacterium | reverse complement strand
GCCTTTGGCCAACGACCAACGACCAACAACCAACAACCAACGACCGGTTCCCATGAATCTCGGCCTGCTCACCATTGATGCCGCCCGCTCCGCGGTGCAGGAGCGCAAGACCAGCGCTGCGGCCCTGGCGGAATCGTTTTACGCCAAAATCGAGAGTGACGATCCAAAAATTGGAGCCTTCCTGACTCTTTCCAAAGAGAGGGCGATGACCAAGGCGGCCGAGATGGACGCCTTGGCGGCGAAAGGCGAGAAGCTTCCGCCGCTGGGCGGTGTGCCGGTCGGAATCAAAGATGTGATGGTCACCAAGGGCATTCGCACCACGGCGGGATCCAAAATTCTGGGCAACTACATTCCGCCCTATGATTGCACGGCGGTTGCCCGGCTCGAAGCAGCCGGCGCAGTGGTGCTGGGCAAGTTGAACTGCGACGAGTTTGCGATGGGTTCGTCCAATGAGAACTCGGCCTGGAAGCCGGTGCACAATCCGCGCGATCTTACCCGCGTTCCAGGCGGTTCCTCAGGTGGCTCAGCGGCGGCTGTGGCGGCGGACATGGCGGTGGCGGCTCTGGGCTCGGACACCGGCGGTTCGATTCGGCAGCCCGCCTCTTTCTGCGGTGTGGTTGGGATGGTGCCGACCTACGGACGGGTTTCACGCTATGGCTTGATTGCGTTTGCCTCCTCGCTCGATCATATCGGTCCGCTTGCGAAGACGGTTAAAGACGCGGCCATCGTGCTGCGGACGATTGCCGGCCGAGATCCCATGGATTCGACGTCCGCCGAAGTTGCTGTTCCGGATTATGTCGCCGAGCTGGAAAAGCCGGTGCGCGGACTAAAGATCGGCGTGGCCAAAGAGTATTTGGGGGAAGGGCTGGACCAGGAAGTTCGCAGCGCCATCGAGGCGGCGATTCAGAAGCTGGCCCAACAGGGCTGTGAGATCGTGGAAGTTTCGCTGCCGCACACCCGGTACGCGATCCCCGCTTATTACATCGTGGCCACGGCGGAGGCGTCGTCGAACCTGGCCCGCTTTGACGGCGTGCGCTATGGCTATCGCGCCCAGGATGGCCGCACTCTGTCCGAGATGTACCGGCGCAGCCGCGATCAGGCTTTTGGCGCTGAAGTAAAGCGCCGCATCATGCTGGGAACGTATGCCCTGAGCGCGGGCTATTACGACGCCTATTACCTGAAGGCGCAAAAAGTGCGCACCTTGCTAACGCGCGACTTTGAAGAGGCATTCAAGAAGGTGGATGCCATCGTGGCTCCGGTCAGCCCGACAGCGGCGTTCAAGCTAGGTGAAAAAATCGATGACCCGCTGGCCATGTATCTAGCCGATATCTACACCGTGACCGCGGACCTGGCGGGAATTCCAGGAATTTCCGTGCCCTGTGGTCAGACCAAAGAAAAGTTGCCCATCGGGCTGCAGATCCTGGGTCGGCATTTTGATGAGAGCACGATTTTGCGGGTGGCGCAGGCCAGCGAGCAGACCGCCTGACCCAAGGCACGGGCGAGTTCCCGTCGCTGCTTTGAAATAACTCCGAAAGTTTCCCAAAGAGAATCGCCATCGGCTTCGGCCGGTGGCGATTTTGTTTTTGTGGCCTACGGCTGCCCTAAACGATGGTCAGCCGCACAGCCGGTGCGCCAGTCCCCAGGTGGCCGTGGCGCTCACATCACAAATTCAAATCATACGAACAATCCAGATAGGAGAAAACATTCATGAAGTTGAATTCAATGAGCAGAATCGTACTGGTCGCCGTGATGGGCCTTTCACTAATCGCCACGGGGTGCAGCGCACAGTGGATCAGCGTGGCGCTCGCGGATTTGCCAGTTCTCACACAAATGGCCCTGAACATCGCGGCGCTGGTCGCAACCCTGCAATCGGGAAAGCAGCTGACTCCCGCCGAGGCTCTCGCCATCCAGAACATCTCTGCGGAAGCAAGCAAGGACCTGACTCTCCTGGAGGCGCTGTACAACGCCTATAAAACGAATCCGAGCCTGGACACGCTGCAGAAGATCGAGAGTCTGATTCAGGACACCAACCAGAACTTGCCGGCACTCCTGCAGGCTGCTCACATCAGCGACCCGGCGCTTTCCACCCGAATCACAGCCGCGGTCAACCTGATCCTCACCAGCGTGAGCAGCTTTGCCTCGCTGATTCCACAGGCCCCGTCCGCAGCGGCGAAGAGGGCGCAGTGGAACGCCGTCATCCCTCATCCCAAGGACTTGAAACGGCAGTGGAACCAGCAGGTGTGCGCTCCCAGCGGCAATCCGGCTCTCGATGCCGCACTCAGCGAACGGGTGCTGCGGTAGGCGGAACCAGAAAGCAGAACCAGAGGCAAGAAACCAAAACAAGAGCCAGAAACCAGAAACAACACCCAGCGACCAGTAATCAGTTCTCGGTTCTCAGTTGCATTCGGGAGTGAAGGCGAGGTTTTTTCATGACTCTACCTGTGATTGCAATCACCAATGCATCCACCTGCCTCAGCGACAAGGAGGTCGCGGCTGCGATTCCAGCGTTGCAACGGCAGGTCACTCTGGATTTCAGGGCGTATTGGGACGCGGATTGTCAGTTAACGTTTTTATCTAAGGAAGAGTCGCTGGCCGAGGGCTGGTGGCAGATTTCCGTGACTGACAATCCTGACCAGGCCGGTGCCCTCGGCTATCACGAATTGACCAGCCGAGGAACGCCCCTGGGCAAAGTATTTGCAGGTCTTGATCTCCAGACTGGAGGGTCGTGGACAGTTACCCTGAGCCACGAGTTACTCGAGATGCTGGCAGACCCGTGGATCAACTGGTGTGCGCAAGGTGCGGACGGAAGAATTTATGCGCTGGAAGTCTGTGACGCCGTCGAAGCCGACCGGTTGGGGTACAAGATCGATGGCGTGCTGGTTTCTGATTTCATCACCCCGGCATGGTTTGAGCCCACACAGGCCGACCGGGTAGATTTCAAGCGGCGAGTCTTGAAGCCGCTGCAGCTGGCATCCGGAGGGTATATCTCGGTGCGGGATGAGAGCGGTGGGTGGACGCAGGTCGCGGCGCAGGGCGAGTCTGCAACTCCGATTCCATGGGGAAGCAGGAGGCAACGGCGCAGTCTGGATAAGGCGGACTGGAGGAAAAGTCGGTTGCGCAGTTAGAACGAACTCGGGGCAGTGACCACAACAACCGAGCCTACTTCCGGCGCCAGCGAACCCCATCCTTGGTGATTTCGACGAGCAGCCCGGCGGAGGTCAATTCGCCGCGAATGGCGTCCGAAACCTGGAAATTGCGTGCCCGGCGCGCGGCTTCCATCCCAGCTATTTTCCTCTGGATTTCAGCATCAGACAGGGCTTGCGTTCCGGCGGCGTCCAGCAATGCCTGACTGAGATCTTTCGCACGCCCCTCCGCCTTTGCCCATTCCAGGATCGCTTTCATCTTGCCGGCGTCGTCATCGCGCAAGACGGCGAAGATTTCGTCGAACTTGTCGAGGGCGGAAAGCAGTGGCGCAACGTCAGCTTGCCTGATTTGTCCTTGGTCGAGTGCGATGTTGGCCTTGCGCACCATGTCAAGGATGGCCGCCAGGGCCCGGGCAGTGTTGAGGTCGTCGTCCAGGGCGGAAGTCATCTGCTCGATGGCGTCACCGGCCAGCGTGGAATCGGTGGCGCCGGATGGGAACTGGCCGGCCTGCAGCCGCAGCTGGAAGTTTCGCAACTTGTCCACGTTGCTGGCCATCTGTTTCAAGCCATCGAAGGTGAAATTTAACTGGTGACGGTAGGGCACCGAAGCCAGCAACAGCCGGATACAGGAAGGTTTGTACCCCTTGAGCACCAGGTCGCGCAGAGTAAAGAAATTGCCCGCGCTCTTGGACATCTTTTCGCCTTCCACCAGCAGAAAGCGGGCATGAAACCAGAAGTGCACAAAAGGCTTCCCGGTCAGCGCCTCGGATTGCGCGATTTCGTTTTCATGGTGCGGAAATATCAGGTCCTCGCCGCCCGCGTGCAGATCGAAGGTTTCTCCCAGTTCCTGCATGGACATGGCAGAGCACTCGATGTGCCAGCCCGGCCGCCCCCGTCCAATTGAACTTTCCCAGAATGCCTCCCCAGGCTTGGGTGCCTTCCACAGGGCGAAGTCGCGAGCGTTGTCTTTTTCGTATTCGTCCACATCCACCCGCGCACCGTCTTCCATTCCGGCAAAATCTTTTTTCGAAAGCTTGCCGTAGCCGGGAAACTTGGCGATGCGAAAGTAATAGGAACCGTCGTCGGTGCGGTAGGCGAAACCTTTTTTCTCCAGTTCAGCCACGCAGCGCGCCATTTCTTCGATGTGGTCGGTGGCGCGGGCGAGAACCGGCTGCTCGATATTCAAGGTGGAGCTGTCTTCGAGAAAGGCTTTTTCGTACTTGGCCGTATATTCCTTGACGCCCAAGCCCTCCTGGGCGGCGTTGCGAATGATCTTGTCGTCCACGTCGGTAATGTTCATGACGTGGCGCACCTCGAACCCGCTCTGGCACAAGAAACGCCGCAAAATATCAACCGCAACAAAGGTGCGGAAGTTTCCGATATGACCGTAGTCGTAAACCGTAGGCCCGCAGGCATACATGCGAACCTGGTTGCCTTGCAAGGGATGAAACTCTTCTATTTTGCCGGAGAGCGTGTTGTAAAGGCGCAGAGCCATGAGACGCGGACTTTGCAGACAGAATCCTTAATTCTAGGGGGACACGAGAAAACCGGTCAAATCGAGCTGCTCGCCGACTTGGGAGCTTCGGCAGAAACCTGGTTCGCTGCGTGCAGCCGCTGCCCCACAAGAAGCACATAGTGCAGGGCTGACACAACGGTGAAAGCCACTGTGGCGTGCAGAAAGGTGGTTTGAGTGATCCATATCCAGCGGGCATGCTTGATCTGAAACAGCAGCACAAAGAAAATCGCAGCCACCTGGGCAAACGTGTTGGCCTTGCCGAATATGCTGGGACGGAAGTCGCGCAGGCCGGCGATGGCGTAGAGCACCGCGCTGGCACATAGAATCGAGATATCACGGCTGAAGACCAGCACGGTATATTTCCAGGCAATCTTGTGCAAAATGGCCAGCACCATGAACATGGTGCTGAGCAAAAGCTTGTCCGCGATGGGATCGAGGTACTGGCCGAGCATGGTCTGCTGCTTGAGGGTCCGGGCCAGGATCCCGTCGAGACCATCGCTGAAGCCAGCCAGCACAAACAAAGCGAGCGCCCACCGGTAGTGGCCGGCAACCAGGTTGATCACAATAAAGGGCACGAACATCATGCGCAACAGGGTCAATTGGTTGGGCGCGGTGAGCAGTTGCGAAAATTTCATTTCCGATCTCCGGCCGCAGGGAGACCGACGGTCAAACGGCGGGTGAAAAACGAAGCCGGATCGAGTCCTGTCTTCTCTGTGAAGCGTTGAGAAAGGGACGGAATGCTGCCATCGGATGAATCAAGCTCCGCCCGCTCAATGCGATGCATGGGAAAGAAGACTACACCGAAAGAGGCGGGATCGCCCGCCTTGATTATGGATACGAGATCTTCGAACGAACCCAACTCAATGCCAGACAGGCTGAGCCCGTGAGGGGTAAGGCCAAGAATCGCCCCCCAAAACTTCTCGCGAGGATTGCCCAGGGTCAGCAGTACCATTGCGCCGGGCTGAAACGGATTGCCAAGGCTGGCTTTCGCGGCGTCGCATGAATCGGCTCTCTCCACACCAGATTGTCGCTGGCAGCAGGAGGATTTTGCAACCGGGTGACCAAAACACGGCAATCCTGCCCCAGATCATGAGCCCGGCACAAATGGTCGGGCAACCATGGGCCCATCCTACCGCTCGGGCGATTTACACAAGGAGCCAGTGTTTTGTTGTCCCTAGCTGCAAATAATTTGCCCGAATCCCGCCGCGCCTGTCCTGAATCCAATGTGCAATTGGGCTCAGCCCGGGGCGGGGCTTTGGACAGGCGGTCGCCTTCCCCGACAAGGCGGCTGATCACTTTCTGGTTTTTTCTGACGTAAGGGGAAGTCATGGCAAAGAGAATGATCCTGATGTTGGGCGTGACAGTCGTAGTGCTCGCGGCCCTGGGTTTCGTCAAATACAAGCAGGTTGAGTCGGCGGTGCAGGCGGCAACCTTCCAGCCGCCTCCCACGGCCGTCACTAGCATCGTGGTCAAGCGGGAGCAATGGCCGTCGACGATGGGCGTGATCGGGACCATGGAGGCGGTTCATGGGGTCATGGTCAGCGCCGACCTTCCGGGTTCGGTAGCGCGAATCACTTTTGATTCCGGGAAGTTCGTACGCCAGGGAGAGGTCCTGGTCGAGCTCGATACTCGCCAGGAGCGGGCCCAATTGGCCGCTCTCGAGGCGCAGCGCGACCTGGCGCAAGTGAATTTCGGCAGGATGCAGCAACTGGCGAAAGATGGCGTCATCTCTCGCATGGAGTACGACCAGGCCACGGCTCAGCAGAGACAAACCGAGGCGAATGTGGGAGAGATCCGCGCCACCATTGAGCGAAAGACGATCCGCGCGCCGTTCTCGGGAAGGCTGGGCATCCGCAAGGTCAATCTTGGCGAGTACCTGGCCGCCGGCAGTCCGGTGGTCCAGCTTCAGTCGCTCAGTCCGATTTATGTGAACTTTGGTCTGCCGCAGCAGGCGTTGGGACAGGTGCGAGTCGGCCGCAACCTGCGGGTCACCTCTGACGGCCTCGTGGGCCAGGCGTTCACGGGCCGGGTCACCGCTGTTGACTCAGTGGTGGACCAGGCCACGCGGAATGTTCAGGTGCAGGCGACCCTTCCCAATCCCGAGGGCAAGTTACAGCCCGGCATGTTTGTTCAGGTGGAGGTGGTCTTGGGCGCGAGCCGCTCCGTGATCACCCTGCCGGCATCGGCCATCAGTTATGCCCCGTACGGGGACTCGGTCTTCGTGATCAGCGATCTGAAAGACCAGAAGGGCCAGACTTACCGGGGCGTGCGGCAACAGTTCGTTAAGGTCGAAGGGTCGCGCGGCGACCAGGTAGCGGTCGTGTCCGGGCTGAAAGCGGGCGATGAAGTGGTGACGTCGGGCGTATTCAAACTGCGCAACGGCGCCGCCGTGCAGGTCAATAACAAAGTCCAGCCGGGAAACAATCCTACTCCTAAGCCCGAGGAGAGCTAAATGAAGTTCACCGATCTCTTCATCAAGCGGCCGGTCCTCTCGATCGTCGTCAGCCTGGTCATCCTGATCGCCGGCCTGCAGTCGATTCGTTCACTGAGCGTGCGTCAGTACCCGCGCAGCGACATCGCGGTGGTGCAGGTCTCGACCGTTTACGTGGGCGCGAACGCGGATCTGGTCCGAGGCTTCATCACCACGCCGCTGGAGCGAGTGATTGCCAGCGCCGACGGCATCGACTACATGGAGTCCTCAAGCGCTCAGGGACTCAGCACCATCACGGTGCACCTGAAGCTCAACTACGATACCAACGCTGCGCTTACCCAGATCCAGGCCAAGGTGGCCCAGGTCCGCAACGACCTGCCGCCCGAAGCCGAGGCTCCGGTCATTGATCTGCAAACCGCTGACAATCAATTTGCCGCGATGTACATCGGGTTCTCGTCGGCCGATCTGGATCAGAACCAGATCACGGATTATCTGACCCGCGTCGTCCAACCCAAGCTCAGCGCCATCAGCGGAGTGCAGCGTGCCGATATCCTCGGCGATCGTACTTTTGCGATGCGAATCTGGCTGAAGCCCGACAAAATGGCGGCGCTCGGCATTTCGCCCTCTGCGGTGCATGACGCGTTGGCGCACAATAACTATCTTTCCGCGCTCGGTGCCACTAAAGGCTCGATGGTGTCGGTAAACCTGGTCGCCAACACCGACCTGCAGACCGCGGAAGAATTTCGCCAGTTGGTGGTAAAGAACGATAACGGAGTAGTAGTAAGGCTGGGACAGATCGCTGACGTACAGCTCGGCTCCGAGAATTATGACTCGGAAGTCCGCTTTAACGGCCAGACCGCGACCTTCATGGGAATCTGGGTGCTTCCCACCGCCAACTCTCTGGAAGTGATCAAGAACGTTCGAGCCGCCATCCCGGGGATTCAGGCGCAGTTACCCACCGGGATGAAGGTTGGCATTCCGTACGACTCGACCGCATACATTCAGGACGCCATCAACGAAGTGCTGCGGACTCTTACCGAGACCCTGCTGATCGTTATTGTCGTCATTTTCCTGTTCCTCGGCTCGATGCGCTCGGTGCTGATCCCGGTCGTGGCTATCCCGATTTCCCTGATTGGCGCGGTCTTTTTGATGCTGGCGTTCGGATTCACCATCAACCTGCTGACCCTGCTTGCCATCGTGCTCTCGGTCGGGCTGGTGGTGGACGATGCCATCGTCATGGTGGAAAACGTCGAGCGGCACCTGCAGATGGGCAAGACTCCCACACGGGCCGCCATCGACGCCGCGCGTGAGCTGGTGGGCCCGATCATCTCGATGACCATTACGCTGGCCGCTGTGTATGCGCCTATCGGCATTCAGGGCGGCTTGACCGGGGCGCTGTTCCGCGAGTTCGCCTTCACTCTCGCCGGTGCTGTGATTGTCTCCGGCATTGTGGCGCTGACGCTCTCCCCCATGATGGGATCGAAGTTGCTGCGCGCGGGGGACACCGAGCGCGGCTTCGCGGGATGGGTCAATCGCCGCTTTGAGCGCCTTCGCCGGGCTTATGAGCATGCCTTGACCGGGACACTGCGCTACCGGCCGGTCGTTCTCACGCTGTGGGCCATCGTCGCACTGTTAATGATTCCGTTCTACATGTTCTCGCAGCGCGAACTGGCTCCCTCCGAGGATCAGGGTGTCGTGTTTGGAGTCATTCAGGCTTCTCCCAACTCGACGATCGATCAGACCCGGATGTACACGAACCAGGTCTACGACGTCTATCATTCGTTTCCTGAAAGCCAAAGTATCTTTCAGATTACGAGTCCTACCGGCGGCTTCGGTGGCATGGT
Organism: Terriglobales bacterium; assembly: GCA_050745885.1. GTDB lineage: Bacteria > Acidobacteriota > Terriglobia > Terriglobales > Acidobacteriaceae > JAIQFF01. The sequence continues at coordinate 1,209 of JBOGLD010000183.1, read as the reverse complement.
GACCAAGCCGTGGAGCGAGCGGAAAAAGACGACGCAGCAACTTCTGCTCGAATCCGCGGGACCGCTTTCGAAGATCGCGGGCATTCGCGTAATCCCGTTGACCCCCCCACCGCTGCCGGGTGGCGGAAATTTCCCGGTTGATTTCGTGATCGCGTCGCCGGCTGAGCCGCAGCAACTGCTGGCTTTCGCAAAACAGCTTGTGGCCAAGGCTTTTGCCAGCGGTTTGTTCATTTACGCCGATTCCGACCTGAAGTTCGACCAGCCGCAGACTGAGGTGGTCTTTGACCGCGACAAGCTGCGATCCCAGGGGGTCGACCTGAGCCAGGTCGGGCAGGATCTCTCCACTCTGCTGAGCGGAAACTATGTCAACCGTTTCAGCATCCAGGGTCGAAGTTACAAAGTCATCCCCCAGGTCCAGCGCGCGGATCGTTTGACGCCCGAACAACTCTCGCAGATCTACGTCACCGGATCGCAAAACAAGCTTGTGCCACTCTCCACCTTCGCCACCTTGAAGACTACGACCGAGCCCAGGGACCTGAAAAAGTTCCAGCAGCTCAACGCGGTCCGCATCCAGGGAGTGATCCCGCCCGGAGTGCCGCTGGACAAGGCGCTTCGCGTCCTCGAAGATGAGGCCAAGGCCATCCTGCCGCAGGGCTTCACGGTTGACTACGCGGGGGAATCCCGCCAGCTCCGAACCGAGGGCAGCAAATTTCTTGGGACTTTCCTACTATCCGCCATCCTGATCTACCTGGTGCTGGCAGCGCAGTTTGAAAGCTTCCGTGATCCGTTCATCATCCTGGCGGGATCGGTGCCGCTGGCTATTTCCGGAGCGTTGCTGTTCTCGTTCCTGGGGCTGACCACGCTCAACATCTATAGCCAGGTCGGACTGATCACGCTGGTGGGACTGGTGTCGAAAAACGGCATCCTTATCGTGGAGTTCGCCAACCATCTGCAAGAGACGGGACGGGACAAGCTGTCCGCGATTATCGGGGCGGCCGAAACCCGGCTGCGGCCGATTCTGATGACAACTGCGGCCACCGTAATCGGCCACTTCCCGCTGGTTCTGGCCAAGGGGCCTGGAGCCGGAGCGCGGAACAGCATCGGCATCATGCTGGTGAGCGGCATGATCATTGGCACGCTCTTTACCCTGTTCATCGTGCCCTCGATCTATATGCTGGTGGCTCGGACCCACGTGCGGGCGTCAGAGGC
>JBOGLD010000182.1:0-3815 GCA_050745885.1 Terriglobales bacterium | reverse complement strand
CTCCTATAATGATCATCGTTCGGCTCCTTTCTCCCGAGCCTGTTGGTTGGTTTTGGCACCACCAACTTTACTCGGGCGTGGGAGCCGACATTGTCATGGAATCAATTTCACTCATTAACCCCTCGCGCCGGGAGGAGGGAGGTCGATGATGAATGTAAACCCTGTTAACAACAGGTACTTCCAGGTTGCCAGTGATCCGCCCACAATAACCAAAGCGCGCTTGTCATCTCAAGCGAAGCGGAGTCGAAGGATCTGCGGTTGCTGTTGCATTCACCGTGTCGCCGCAAACACTGATTATGCCCGGTCATTCGGTGACCCTGCATGCGCCGGGCCTGACGAAATCGAGGATTTGCCCGCGCAGAGTGGAGTAACGGTCGCCCTGTCCACTGTAGGCGTAAGCCATGGGTATGGTGCCCCGCAGGGTGATGATGGTGAGGCGATAGATGGGGACGTCCCTTTTCCCGGGGACGGTCGTGGCCCTGCTGGCTTCCGTGCCGATGTCGGTGATGTCGGAGAAGGGGATTTCGCCCGATTCAGTCTTGAAGACTCTGCGGCCTTGCCAGCGGACGATGAGCCGCCCGGCGTCGAAGGTGAAGGTTTTCCGCAGGTCCATGATCAGCGCGAATAGCAGAAAGAAGGCAGGTAAGAAGAAGTAGCCTTTCGGTTCGTGGAGGGTGATCACGAAGTAGAGGGTGAAGAGCGCGGCGGCCAGGCAGATTGCGGAAACCCAACGGGTCCCGGCCACCACGACAAGTTCCTGCGGTGTCTGTCGTGCGATGTGCATGGGCTATCCTTGCCAGAACTATCGCATGGAAGCGAATCGGCTCGAGAGACAATTTTAAGTGGTTGCGAGCGCGTCGCGATCTGCAGGTTCTACTGCAGGCGGAAGCGTTCGTTCATCAGGCGCTGTAATCGCGGTTTGTAGAGGATGTCGTAGGCCAGCTCTTTGTCCGGGAACATGGCCAGGGCGGCGCGTTTGGCTCCGGCCACCAGTTCCGAGGCTTCTTCCACGGTCAGGTTACCGTCCTGCCCGATCACCGACATCACCATGCTCATCATGAGCTGTAATCGCCGGATGTCTTTCGCTTCCTGTTCCTTCTCGGTCAGGTGTGTGGAGAGCTCAGCCCTCCCCAGTTCGTTCATTGCGCCCCCAGACGGTTCAAAATCTGCACCATCACGGTCCAGAATCTTCACAATCAACGCCGGCCGCATCAAGGACTGCCGCCACCCCGCCTTCCGGTTTCGATGCGCGGCTGCAACGGTGCGTTGCGCTCTGCCGCTTGGTCCTAGGCCCCTGGGTCCTATTCTGTCGGCATTCGGAAGCGAACGCAACATCTCCCGGGTTGCAGGACTTCGGTTACCCTGACCGATGGGGTTACAATCAGAGCGCTGCCCGACCGAACCGGGATGGGCAGGCCTGACGTGTGCCGCGTCCGCTGCCCCGATCGGAGGAACTATGAACGAACGTCCCGCTGCGCGCTCCAATCCCCGCCCTAGTCCGAATGAGAAGCTGGTGCGCGTGTTCGATACCGAACAGGAATCCGAGGCCATGGTGGTGCGCGGTCTGCTGGAATCCACCGGGATCGATTCCGATATCACTTCCCTGGATGCCCAGCAGGACATTCTGCCTGGAGTCGGCGGCACGATTATCCTGGTGCGGGAAGAAGATGCGGACCGTGCCCGGCGCCTGATCGAGGAATATCGCCAGGCCCCCGGCAGCGACGAGACCGCGGAAATCGATATCAGTGGCCTTCCGCCCGAGGAAGAACAGGACTGACGGTGGTGCCGTCGAGATAGAAGCTGACCGCACCGTCGAGATCGGTGCGGTAGGTCATGACGTGGGCCTGGCCCAGCCGGGCCAGAACTTCTCCACGCGGGTGTCCATAGGTATTGCGCGCTCCCACGGAAATTACCGCGAATCGGGGATGCACGCGGTCAAGGAGAAGCGGAATGGTTGAAGTTGCGCTGCCATGGTGCGCCACCTTGAGCAAGTCAGCTTCCGGTTGCTCTTCCGCAATTCGCTGTTCTGATTTGTTTTCCGCGTCTCCTTCCAGCAGGGCCGAGGTTTTTCCGTAAACCAGTTTCAGCACCAGCGATTCATCATTGCGCCGCGCGGCCAGGTCCTCTGGGCCGGGAGCCAGGACGCGGACCTCGGCCCCGCCAAAGTCAAAACGGTCGCCCGCCTGACGCTGAACCACGCGCACGCCCAGTTCCCGCGCCTGCTGCAGCAAGGCCTTCATCTCCGGAGCTGAGTCATCACCCAGCCACAACTCCCGCGGCCGGAAGTTGGCCAGGATCGCAGCCGCTCCCCCCATGTGGTCGGCGTGCGGATGGGTGATGGCAACTGCGTCGAGCCGGCTGATGGAGCGCGACCAAAGGTACGGCGACACCACGTCTTCGCCGATATCCAAATCCGAGTGCACCCAGCGCGGCAGACCCCCGGCGTCCACCAGCAAAGTGCGGCCGGTGGGCGATACCAGCAGGATCGAGTCTCCCTGCCCCACATCGATCGCGGTCATCTCCAGCACGGCGGGCCGAATCTGGGGACGCGGCGGAACCGCGGAAATCCAGAACGCGCTGGCGGCGAGTACAGCCAATCCCCCCGCGGCCAGCCCGGGGCGGCGGCGAACCAGCGCCATGGCCAACGCGATCGACAGAGCGCTCAACAGGATCACGCCGGTCCCCGGGGTAGGAACGCGCAGATCGGCTACCCGCAATCCCCCCAGCCAGTGCACCGTTCCGGCGATGCCTTCGAGTGCGAAGCCCGCAATCAGCACAGGAATTTTCGCCAGGGCACGCCAAACATAACCCAACCCCAGGGCCGCGACCGCCGCCGGCATCAGTAATTCCACCAGAGGCACCACCAGCATGTTGGCCGGCAATCCCACCACCGTGGCGCGATGGAAGTAGTAGGCCATCGGAAGCGCGAGCCCGATTTGCATAACGACTGATATCAGGAGCACCTCCCCGGTTCCCGTCAGGAGGCGCGCAGCCACGGCCAGCGCCGGCAAGGGAATGCGGCGACCGGCAAAGCGTTGCAAGCGGCCGGCAATCATTCGCAAATCCAAACGGAATTGCACGATTTTCGCGGGAAGAACAAAGTCATAGGAAACTGAGTCGAGATGTCTTGAGCCTCGGACATAGGGCTGCGTCGTGCGCTCCAGAATGGGTATTCCCACCGCCGCAACCAGCCAGACGCACAAGAAGGTCAGCTGGAAACTGGCGCCGAACAGGACCTGCGGATTCACTACCATCAAGCCCAGCGCCGCCGCCCCCATCGCGTTGAGCATCGACTTCTCGCGGTAGAGCAGCCGCGCACCCAGATAGAGTGCCAGCATCAGCGTGGCTCGCCAGACCGGAGAGCCCAGCGCGGTCAAAAGCGCATACGCCACCATGAGCGAAACGGTGATGGCGCTCGCCAGAATATCGCTGATCCGCAGCCGGCGCAGAAACCAGAACGTTACCAGGGCGAGGATGCTTACATTCATCCCCGAAACTACCAGCACGTGATAGGTGCCCGAGCGCTGGAAATCCGCGCGGGTGGGGCGGTTAATGAACGCATCTTCTCCGATCACCATGGCGTCCATCAGCGCGGCTTGGCGCGGCGGCCAGAGCTCGTGGATCTTGTCGATGACGCTGCGATGGATTCGCGAGCGCAAGAGTTCAGCCCGGCTGCCGGCAAACCCGGGGAGGACCTCGACGTTTGCCGCCTTGGCTGAGGCCAGCGCGACGATTCCGTTCTCCGCCAGATAACCCCGGTAGTCGAAGGCGCCCGGGTCGCGGTAGTTGCGCGGCGGAAAGATTTTGGCGGGAAA
>JBOGLD010000181.1:0-6067 GCA_050745885.1 Terriglobales bacterium | reverse complement strand
CTCCGCCTCCTGCCGCCTGCGCCAAAGCGATCGCATTCGCGCGAGCGAAGGCGCTGAAGGCTGGTTCAAGCTGTATTTCCAGGAAATCAGCCTTTCGCTGCGCCATCAACACGCACTGCAGCATAGAAAAGATGTTGTCGATCGACTCCTCGGCCTTGCCCTTAAGAGAGCGCGCGAAACCAAGGAACCAGGACTGCGGCTGTTCGTTCAGCAGGCCGATCTCGCCCCAGGACCCGGCCGCCACGTAAGTCGCGATCCAGGACACGTGCTCGTTGTCGTCGAGCGTGAATCTGGGAAAGCGCTCCTCCGCCATATCTTTACCCGCCGGTTTCTTGCGTGCCCGTTCCAGGGGCGGGCGCTTCTTGCCCGTCAACCAGACGACGAAGCGAACGAGAACGTTAGTTCAATTTACTATTTCAGGACCAGCGCGACCAACGGCTGGTAATTTTTCCGCGTGGATCTGTTCGCCCCTTTTGCGGCCTTTGCGGTTAACCTTTGCGCCCTTCGCGGTTAGAAGGTTTAGGTGGTTGAGGACGGCAGCAAGTACTAAACCGCAAAGGACGCCAAGAAAAGCTCAAGTTAGGACACTTCCCATCGGCTCGGTCGTGGCTTTTTAGAGCTCCCAGGCGAAGAGTAGGTCTAACTTCGCATTGGACTATCCATTCGGATAGGAACTAACGCACATTTTTCCGTTTAGCGCCGCCGTCACCATTAATAAGGTTGCACAGCGGGTACCTAGAAGCAGGTTTCGCTTGACCGCGCGACCGCACACTTATATTGTCGCGTGCCGTAGGTCGTCCCCGGCGGACGGCCTTTGCGTAAGTGAGAAGCTGTGCGAGGTATCAAGCCGTGTTTCTTCGTCGTCTGCCCGTCATTGCGTCGCTTACCTTGCTGATAGTTCTGGCGGTCGCTGCCTGCCTCGCGCCGAGGGTGAGCGCCGGATTTGAGCCGGTCTCGCCGGAAGAACTGCAGATGACCAGGGAGCCGCAAGCGCCGGGGGCAGCGGCGATCATCCTCTTCCGCCAGGTGGACCGCGACGATACCGGCCGCACCGCTCATGAAAACAACTATTTCCGGATCAAGATACTGACCGAAGAAGGACGGAAATATGCGGATATCGAGATTCCATTCTTTCAAGATCGCGGCAACGTTGTAAACATCCACGCGCGGACCATCCGGCCCGACGGCTCCATCGCCAATTTCGACGGAAAGGTCTTTGACAAATCCATTGCCAAGGCCAAGGGCCTGAAATATCTGGCCAAGACCTTCACCCTGCCCGACGTTCAGGTGGGCAGCATCATCGAGTATTACTACACCATCGACCTGGCAGAAAACCTGGTTTTTGACTCGCACTGGATCCTGAGCAACGAGCTGTTCACCAGGAAGGCCAGGTTTTCGCTCAAGCCGTACCACGCCGAGTATGGCACCCTCAACGTTCGCTGGACCTGGCAGGGCTTGCCTGTGGGCACGGTCGAACCAAAGCAGGGCAGCGACCAGGTTGTCCGGCTCGAGGCCGCGAATATCCCCGCGTTCCAGACCGAGGACTTCATGCCGCCGGAGAATGAGATGAAGGCGCGCGTCGACTTCATCTACAGCGAAGATCCATTTGAGCGCGATGCAGCGGTCTACTGGAAGAAAGCCGACAAGCGGCTCGACGACCAACTGGAGAGTTTTGTGGGGAAGCGCAAGGCCATGGAACAGGCCGTGGCGCAGATCGTTTCGCCTTCCGACCCGCCAGACGTGAAATTGCAAAAGATCTACGCTCGCGTGCAGCAGCTGCGCAACACCTCTTACGAGATCAGCAAGACGGAGCAGGAACAGAAGCGCGCCAAGGAGAAGGACCCCGGCAATGTCGAGGACGTCTGGAAACGGGGTTACGGCAACGGTGTGCAGCTTACCTGGCTTTATCTGGCGCTGGTTCGAGCCGCGGGCCTGGAAGCCAGCGGGGTATGGGTCGCGGACCGCAGCAACTACTTTTTCCAGGCCAACCTGATGGATCGCAGCAAGCTGGACGCCAATGTGGTGCTGGTAAAACTCAATGGCAAGGACATCTATTGCGACCCGGGAGCGGCGTTTACGCCATTCGGATTGCTGACCTGGCCGGAAACCGGCGTACAGGGGTTGCGGCTCGACAAAGACGGCGGCAGTTGGGTCCGGACCACCCTTCCGGAGAGTTCGGCATCGCGCATCGAGCGCAAGGCAAATTTGCGACTCTCGGACGCGGGTGATCTGGAAGGAAAGCTGACGATTACCTTTACCGGCCTGGAAGCCATGCGGCGGCGGGTCGAAATGCGAAATGAAGATGAGACCGATCGAAAAAAATTTCTCGAGGACCAGGTGCGGGAGTATATCCCGGCAGCCATCGAAGTGGACCTGACAAATAAACCGGACTGGAGCAGTTCCCAGTCCTTCATGGAAGCGGAATTCGATCTGAAGGTTCCCGGCTGGGCCGCGGGGGCGGGACGACGGGCCCTGGTTCCTGTCGGACTTTTCAGCGCAACCGAGCAGCACGTATTTGACCACGCCAATCGCGTCCACCCCATCTATTTTGATTTCCCCTTCGCAAAACAGGATGACATTACGATCGAGATCCCGAGCGGCTGGCAGGTGGCCAGCCTGCCGGCAGCGCAGAAGCAGGATGCCCATGTCATTGCCTACTCTTTGCAGGTGGAGAATGCCAAGAACACGCTGCACCTGACCCGAAACCTGATCGTGGATTTTCTTCTCCTGGACCCGAAATACTACGCCGCTCTGCGAAACTTTTTTCAGGTGGTTCGAACCAGCGATGAGGAACAAATCGTCCTGCAACCGGGAACGGCGAGCGCCGCCAACTAACCGGAAAATCGCGCGAGTCCTGTTTGGCATCGTGGCCGGCCTGCTGGCTTGCGTCCCCCAGGCCGCAGCCGGGGGCGATGCGCCCCAGTGGATGCACGCGCTGGTCAGCGCGCCGCTGCCGGCTCACGATGAGAAGACTGATGCCGTACTGCTTTATTCGGAAAAAACAGTCACTGTCCTCTCCGCCGACAAGATCAAGAAGACGGTTCGAATCGCGTACAAAATTCTTCGCCCGGGCGGCCGCGACTACGGCGTGGTCGCCGTACCCTTCAATCTCCACCAGAAGATTACCAGCCTGCACGGCTGGTGCATCCCGGCCCAGGGCAAGGACTATGAGGTCAAGGACAAAGACGCCGTGGAAGTATCGCTGCCCAAGGTCGAGGGCAGCGAGTTGATCTCCGACGTCAAGGCCAAAGTCCTTCACATACCGGCGGCCGATCCCGGCAACGTTATCGGCTACGAATATGAAATCGACGAGCAGCCCATGGTTTTGCAGGACATTTGGAGTTTCCAGCGGGAGATCCCGGTGCGGGAGAGCCACTATTCCCTGCAAGTGCCTTCCGGTTGGGAGTACAAGGCGTCATGGCTCAATTATCCGGAAGCCAAGCCCGGAGCGGGGGGAAGCAATCAGTGGCAGTGGGCGGTCAGTGATGTGAAGGCGATTCGAAAAGAAGACGACATGCCGCCGCTCGAGGGCGTAGCGGGCCAAGTGATCGTATCGTTTTTTCCCCCCGGCGGCGCCGCCGCGAACGGGTTCGTCACCTGGCAACAGATGGGGAACTGGTACGGGAACCTGACCCGCGGCCGGCTGGATGCTTCAGCCGAAATCAAACAGCAAGTGGCGGCGCTGACCGCTTCCAGAAACACTCCCCTGGCCAAGATGACGGCTATCGCCCAGTTCGTCCAGCACGACATTCGCTACGTCGCGATCGAGTTGGGTATCGGAGGCTTCCAGCCCCATTCGGCCAGCGATGTGTTCATGCACCGCTACGGAGACTGCAAGGACAAAGCCACGCTGATGAGTTCCATGCTGCATGAGATCGGTGTGGACTCGTACTACGTGGTGATCAATTCGGAGCGGGGATCGGTCACACCCGAGATGCCGGCGCATGTGGGCGGCTTTGACCACGTGATTCTTGCCATCAAATTGCCGGACGGCTTGAGCAGCCCACTGCTGGTTGCCACGCTGCAACATCCCAAGCTGGGGAAGCTTCTATTCTTTGATCCGACCAATGAACTGACGCCCTTTGGCCAGATCGGCGGATACCTTCAGGACAACTACGGCTTGCTGGTGACGCCGGACGGCGGCGAGCTGGTTGAAGTACCCGAACAGCCGCCAGTGATGAACAGCATTCAGCGCACGGCGAAGCTCTCGCTGGATGCTACTGGCACGTTGAAGGGCGATGTCCAGGAGGTACGGGTGGGCGACCGGGCGTGGTCAGAACGGTGGGAGCTGCGCACCACGACGAAAGATATCGACCGGATCAAACCCATCGAGAGACTGCTCGCCGCCTCGATCTCGACTTTCCAGATCACGCATGCCAGCATAGCCAACCTTAATCATACGGACCAGCCTTTCGGTTTCGACTACTCCTTCGAAGCGGCCAATTATGCCAAGAGCGCGGGCAACCTGCTCCTGGTCAGGCCGAGGGTGCTGGGATCGAAGACCAGCGCTCTACTGGAGACGAAAGAGCGGCGCAACTTTCCCGTCGAATTCGAAGGACCGGCCCAGGACACGGACACATTTGAAATTGCGCTGCCCCCAGGCTACGAGGTGGACGACTTGCCGCCACCCGTCGACGTGGACTTCAGTTTTGCCAGTTACCACTCGAAGACCGTCGTATCCGGAAACGCAATTCGCTATAACCGCACCTTCGAGGTCAAAGAACTAAGCGTGCCGGTAAGCAAAGCGGACGACCTGAAACGATTCTATCGAATTATCGCTGGTGACGAACGCAACACGGTTGTCCTGAAACCCGCTTCAAAATAAGATCACCAGTTGAGATTCCCTTCGGTTTTGGGAACAGCAGTGGTATGCGCATCTCTGCGCGGGAGGCGGATTTGAAGCGCTCACATTTCCTCTTGCTGGTTTTGATTCTGGGGTTCAGTAGCCAGATGTTTGCTGATGGGCAGCGCTGGTCGGCCGAGAAAGCGAATCACTGGTACCAGCAACAACCCTGGCTGGTGGGCAGCAATTTCATTCCGGCGAACGCCATCAACCAACTCGAAATGTGGCAGGCGGCCACTTTCGATGCGCAGGAAATCGACAAGGAACTCGGTTGGGCCCAGGGCCTGGGCATGAACACCATGCGGGTTTTTCTGCACGACCTGGTGTGGCAGCAGGACGCCACCGGGTTCAGACAGAGGATCGACACCTTTCTGACCATTGCGGCAAAACATCACATCCGGCCGGTGTTTGTTTTATTCGATTCCTGCTGGGACCCCTTTCCCAAGCTCGGCCCGCAACATCCGCCGATCCCTGGAGTGCACAACTCGGGCTGGGTGCAGAGCCCGGGCGCGACCGCTTTGCAGGATCCGGCACAATATCCTCGACTGAAAGCCTATGTGCAGGGCGTGGTCGGGGCATTTGCCAACGATCCGCGCATCCTGGCCTGGGACTTGTGGAATGAACCCGACAACGCGAACGGTGGCGCTTATGGCGCGGTAGAACTGAAGAACAAAGCGGAACTGGTGCTGGCTCTCTTGCCGCAGGTTTTCGCCTGGGCGCGTGCGGTGAATCCGTCGCAGCCGCTGACCAGTGGGGTTTGGCAGGGTGATTGGTCGTCGCCGGAAAAGCTGTCCCAGATGGCGCACATTCAGGTGGAACAGTCAGACGTGATTTCCTTTCACAACTATGGCTGGCCGGAAGATTTCGAGAAACGGGTGGAGTGGCTGGAAGGCTATCACCGGCCGATTCTGTGCACCGAGTACATGGCTCGTCCCATGGGAAGCACTTTCGACTTGATCCTGCCTATCGCAAAGAAACATCATGTGGCGGCGATAAACTGGGGGCTGGTTGCAGGAAGAACCCAGACCTATCTGCCGTGGGACTCCTGGCAAAGGCCGTACGTTCTGGAGAAACCTCCAGTGTGGTTCCACGAGGTCTTCTACCCGGACGGCAAACCCTACCGGGCGCGGGAAGCTGAAATCATCCGCGAATTGACAGGAACGAAATAACCAGGGGCGGCGGACAAGAGTGTCCGCCCCACACAATCTAAAGAACTCTTTCGTG
>JBOGLD010000180.1:0-1760 GCA_050745885.1 Terriglobales bacterium | reverse complement strand
GCCAGGAAGTGATCGCACCGCTGGACAATCCGCTAAAGAAGACGGGCGGCCTGGTCATTCTGCACGGCAACCTGGCGCCCGAGGGATGTGTAGCCAAAATCAGCGGCCACGAGCGCCTGAGCCAGCGCGGACCGGCGCGCGTTTTCGATTCCGAAGAAGAAGCCATGATCGCGGTCACCGAAAAACGCATCAAGGCGGGAGATGTGGTCGTGATCCGCTACGAAGGGCCCAAAGGGGGCCCGGGAATGCGCGAGATGCTGAGCGTGACGGCTGCGATTGTCGGCGAAGGTCTGGGCGGATCCGTGGCCCTGTTGACCGACGGACGATTCAGCGGCGCCACCCGCGGCCTGATGGCCGGACACGTTTCTCCCGAAGCTGCGCTGGGTGGTCCCATCGCGGCCGTGCACGAAGGCGATACCATTCACTTTGACGTCAATCAGCGTGTTCTGGAAGTCGAAGTCAGCGACGCGGCCTTACGCCAGCGCATGGCCCAGTGGAAGCCTCCCCAGCCGCGCTACCCCTCCGGCGTGTTCGCCAAGTACGCAGCACTGGTGTCCACGGCATCGGAAGGCGCGATCACCAAACCAAAGTAGCCGTTTCCACGACAAATGAAGACTTCGGGTGATGCCGCCACGCGGCCATCCCAGCCAGCTGCCACGTAGGAGACGGCATCGCTCCCCTCGGGCCGAAAGTGGGAAGATTTGATTCAAGTTTGGCAAGGCTGCGCAAATTTTTGCGCAATTCCCGCCAAGGCTGCATTTGCCTGGAGGAAAGTGCCTTTTTAAGAGGAACTTACGGGACTCGCCTTTGGCATTCAAACTGCCATTCACCTGATCAGGTGCGTGGGTCGTAGCGGTGCTTACGTCCTGCCGGACTCACCCGTTTAGCCATGGCGTGCCATGCTGAACCGCCAAAACTGTCTGGAGAACAGCTTTTCGGGGGAGAGGTTGTTCAACGAACGCCTCAGGGCTTAATCGAGCCTTGGGGCGTTTTGTTCTGCCTCCATCGAACTTAGGGTCGCCGGGCGGGCGCGGGACCAGGAGGCAGTATCTCGGGTTCGGTGGGGCGAACCTGCTGGCGGGTCACGAAGTAAACCGCGGCTGTCCAGGTGGGAAACAGATCGAATCCGGGAACGAGCTCCGCCGCCAGCGTGGGAAGAAACGCCCAATGCCATCCCAACAGCCGGATCAGAATTACCGCGGCCACGGCGTCGAGTAGAACATCCGCCGGCGACAGACCTCCTGGGGCAAAAAGCGGCAATGCTCCGATCTGGATGGCATCCACAACGATTGCCACCAGCCAAGCCACCCGATGCTCCGGAAACTTGATTGCTTTCAGAAAGTCAAACAGCCGCATAACAACTCTAATATAGGATACTCCGGCGAGGCTCCCGTCGGGCCTCATCAACGGGTAGTGTCCGAAGTCGAGCTTTTCTTTGCGTCCTTTCCGTCCTTTGCGGTTTAAGACCTTGCCGCCATTCTCAACTACCGGAAACCTCTTAACCGCAAAGGACGCAAAGGCCGCAAAAGAGGCGAGCCGATCCACGCGGAAAATCCACACTGCAAAGCCTCAGTTGTCCGCCCTTGCCGCGGCCGGTCGCGCCGGAGTGCCATCCGCTTTCACGTAATGCGCGTACCAGGCCAGGTAGCGCTCCAGCCGGTCCTTGAGATGAGAGGGCGCCTTGAATTCATGGTACTCGCCGGGATAGACGACCAGTTCAGTTTCGCGGCCCAGACTCTTCAGCGCCTGATACATCTGCT
>JBOGLD010000179.1:0-6142 GCA_050745885.1 Terriglobales bacterium | reverse complement strand
ATTACCTTGGATTTGTTGAAATCGCAGCGCCTGGCTCCAATCTGTTGTCTAAACTATATAGAATGGCAGTAGCGGAAGAGGCCGCGGGTTTTTCATGAGAAGCTGGTCCATCTCGGCAGGCCGCATCTTTGGCGTCGAACTGCGCATTCACTGGACCTTTTTTTTCGTGCTGCCCCTTTTCGTGTGGTGGACCGACTACCTCTCCCATCGAACCGCGAACGAGGGACGGGTTCTGGCCCTGGTTGGGATCATCTTCCTCTGCGTCCTGGCTCATGAATTCGGCCACGCCCTGATTGCCCGGCGCTCGGGTATTCGGGCTAAGGCCATCATTTTGCTGCCCATCGGCGGAATCACCCAACTGGACGACAGCCAGCCCGCGGTCGACGCCAACGTCGAGCCCTGGAAGCGGGACATCCGTATCGCCATGGCCGGGCCGCTGGCCAATCTTCTTTTCGCATTGGTCTCCGGCCTGATCATCCTCGCCGTCGTCCCCCATGTGGATCTCTGGACCTGGCCCTTCATGCGCTCGGGCAATCTGCCCCGCAGTCTGGTGTGGGCCAACCTTTATATTGCCGGATTCAACTTGCTTCCGGCCTATCCCATGGATGGCGGGCGAGTATTGCGCGCGCTCTTCAGCCGTCACATGGACCCAATCCAGGCCACGCGTCGCGCGGTGTCGATTGGCCAGGCCTTCGCCACCATGTTCATTCTGGGCGGCATGCTTTTGCCCAACTACTGGCTCACGTTGGTGGGCTTGTTCCTGTTCATCGCGTCCCAGATGGAAGAGCGGTCGGCGGTTTTTCAGTCGGTGTTGGAGAGAGTGCACCTGGAAGACGTCATGCTCACCGACTTTGCCACTCTCTCCCCGGCTGACACCCTTGAAGACGCCCTGGAAAAAGCGGTGCACAGCCTGCAGGACGATTTTCCCGTGATTCGCGGCAGCGACATGGTGGGAGTGATTTCAAAACAGAAGATCCTGGAAGCGCTGCGGGCCGAAGGTAACGGCTACGTCCAGGCCGTGATGAACCGGATTTTCGACGTCGCTCAAAGAGGCGAATCCCTGGCCTCTGCCTTTCGCAAGCTCACCACCAAAAATCTGAGCATCATTCCCGTAGTCGAAGATCAACGCCTGGTAGGCATCATCACTCTGCAAAACCTGATGCACTCAATGGCGCTGCTGGCAGAAAGCCGCAAGCTCCGCAAGCAAGCCTTGAATTCCTAGCCACGGATTTTCACGGATCCGCACGCACCAAAATCTCGGGTGGTGTCCAGTCCTTTGCGCCCTTTGCGGTCTTTCTTGGCGTCGTTTGCGGTAAATGGGTTTGACCTAGCCCAGGTCATTGACAAGACGAGATTCGGTTCCCAAATCCCGGCGCTTTTTCTAGAACTTCACCACAATCCCCACCGAAGCCTCCGCCATATGTCCCCTGGCCCCGGTAAACAGGTTCTGCACTTTGTAATCCGGTGCCTTGTATACCAGGCCCCGATACTGCAGGCGCAGAGCCAGGTGGTTCGACAATGAAGACCGGTGAACCAGGGGCAGGCTCGAGAAGATACGCCAGTCCACTCCTCCACCGTAAAGGAAGGACGGCCTGGTTTGCTGCGACGCGGGAATAACAGTTTGCACGCCGTTGATGTAGGTGAACTCGTAGCTGGGATAAAAAACCAGCGCCGCCGCTCCCGCGAAAATGAAAGGTTCGACTTTATCGCTTTGGTGGAAACTGAAAACGTAAGCCCCGGAGTATTCCCCGGTCGTGCTGTGAATGCGATACGTCAGGGGCGAGGCGAAGTAAATCTGGGAGTTCGCCGTATGGGCATAGTTGATCTCCACCGAACTGTGTTCCGAAAACCGGTACCGCCCGGTGAGGAGCACCGCGCCGGAATTGGTTGGAGTCAGCACCGTGCCATTGCCCGTCGACTGCTTGCTGAACACCGCTGCTCCACCCAGGCTGACGTCGTAGCGGTTGTCCTGGCCCCACCCCATGGAGGTGAGCAGAAAGAAGGCTGCCATTGCGATTCCCGATCTTCGTAACATCAATTGTCCTCGCGTGCCTGTGGTCGTATGGTCCAGCTCAAAGTGTTGGAACCAGTCGCAGCTTCCCGGGATGTACCCCCAGACCTTAATTTTCAGCTTCTGGTTCTGTATCGCCCTAAATCCGCACCCTGCTTTCAGAACAGCCGGATCGCTTTTGCTTGTTCCACCGCCGGCACCTTTCTCAGTTCAGCCAGGACTTCCGGAGGCACTTTTCCATCCACGTGCACCACCGCAATCGCTTCCCGCGGAACGTCCGGCTTGGTGTTACCCATCCGGCGGCCCAGCGAGAAGTTCGCGATATTGATCTTGTGCTTCCCCAGAATCGTGCCCACCTTCCCGATCACGCCGGGGACGTCGCGGTTGCGCAGGTAGATGAGATCGCGTTCGAGGGGCGCTTCCACATCGATCCCATCCACATGCAGCAGACGCGGCGTGTCTTTGTGCAACACCGCGCCCTTGACCAGATGCTCGCCAGTCGCGGTCTTGAGCAGCACCGAGAGGACGCTTCCCGAACCTCCACTTGAGCCAGACGCCTTGCGCGCCTCGTGGATACGCAACCCCCGGGAGGACGCGATCGCCTCCGCGTTGACCAGGTTTGCCTTCTCCTCCAATGCCTCATTCAGGATGCCTTTTACCGCCGCATTGCGGATCAGGTCGGTCTTCGATTCCGCGATGTGTCCGCTGTAGCGGATTGAAATCTCCTCCAGCGTGCCTTCACTCACTTGCGCCAGGAACGATCCCAGCCTCTCCGCCAGCACGATGTAAGGTTGCAGCTCCAGATATTCGTCGTGCGAGACTGACGGCACATTCACCGCATTCTGGATCACGCCATGCTTCAGATACTCTTTTACCTGCAAGGCAATCTGATAGCCGACCGCCTCCTGGGCCTCGTAGGTCGAGCCGGCGATGTGAGGGGTCAAAATAATGTTGTCGAGCGCCGTTAACGGCGAGTTCTTCAAGGGTTCGTCGGTGAAGACATCCAGCGCCGCGCCCGCCACCAGACCCTGCTTGACCGCTTGCGCCAGCGCGGCTTCATCCACCAGTTCGCCGCGCGCGCAATTGACCAGCCTCACGCCTCGCTTCATTCTCTTTACCGAATCGGCATTGATCATGCCCGCCGTTTGCGGCGTAAGCCCCACATGCAAAGTGAGGTAATCCGCGGCCGCGTAGACTTCTTCCAGCTTGGCCAGACGGATGCCCTGTTCCTTGGCCACCGTGGCCGAAACAAAAGGATCGTGCGCGACAATTTCCATGCCGAAGACTCGCGCCCGCCGCGCCACTTCCATGCCGATTCTTCCCAGGCCCACAATGCCCAGGGTCTTGCCCCGCAGCTCAGTGCCTTGAAGGGATTTCTTCTCCCACTTCCCGGCATGCATCAACTCGTTGGCGCGGCCGATATGACGGGCCATGGCCAGCATCAGAGCCAGGGCATGCTCGGCCACCGCGATGGCATTGGCGCCGGGTGTGTTCATGACGGCGATGCCCTTGCGGGTGGCGGCATCCAGATCGATGTTGTCCACGCCTACGCCGGCGCGCCCAATGACTCGCAATTTGCGAGCGTGCTCCAGCAGATCGGCGTCTACCTGCACCGCCGAGCGCACGATCAGCGCGTCTGCCGACAGCAGTTGCGCCGCCAGCTTACCCTCCACCTGATCGGGCGTGACGATGGTCCAGCGCGGCTCGCGCAACAGGTCGATTGCAGAGGGCGAAATCTTTTCGGCCACCACTACTTTCATGGTTAGGGTCAACTCTCCAAGGGATTGAAATGATTCCTGCAGACGCGCTATATCAGCGCGTCTTCACAGCAAAGTCTTTACCAGAAAATGACAGACCAGAACTCCAACATTGTGAACTTTACAGTGCAGTACGTGGCGGGTCACTCAGGCGCCAACCGGTTGCCGCTTTTCCGCGGAGCTGCGTGCGTACACTTCCTGGGCCGCCCGCACAGCGGCGCCATACTCCACCGGCTTTCCGGTCACGCTGGCGAGCACCTGCTCGAGCGCGGCCAGAATGCCGATTGTGTCAAGATAGTCGTAGTAGCCGATATGCGCGATGCGGACGAGTCTGCCCTTCATCTCTCCCTGCCCGTTGGCCACCACCGCGGCAAACGATTCGCGGAACTCTTTGACGATCGAGCTGGAGTCAGTTCCTGCGGGCGGCTGAATGGCTGTGAGCGCCGCCGCCGGTGAAGCAGCCGCGAACAGCTTCAGCCCCAGGGCCAGCGCCCCGGCGCGGGTCATCTCGGCCGCCAACTCGGCATTGTTGACCAGGGCTTCGCGTCCCGTCACCAGGTCGCCCTTGCCCATCTCCCGAACGAAATCAAGCGCCGCTCCCAACGCGGCAAATAACGACGTGGCCGGCGTGTAGGCCGATTCTCCCTTGGCCGCAGCCTTCCGTTCTTTCCGGAAGTCAAAGTAGTAGCGCGGAGACTTGGCTGTTTCCATGCGCTTCCAGGCCCGTTCGCTGACCGCGCAATAGGCGAGTCCGGGCGGGATCATCAACGCTTTCTGCGACCCCCCGATGATGATGTCAATGCCCCAGCCATCCACATCGAAGTGGGTGGTACCCAGGCCGGTGATGGCGTCCACCACCAGCAAGGTGTCATCGCCCTGGGCGCGGACGAGCTTGGCGATTCCCTTTACATCGTGCCGAGCGCCGGTCGAACTCTCCGTCGCCTGCACGTAAACGCAGCGCACGTCGGGTGTCAGCTTTGGCCGAATTTCGTCCAGTGAAATCGTCTCGCCGTAGGGCGCGCTAAGAACTTCAACGACGCAGCCAAAGGCTTTGGCCAGATCGCGCCAGCGCTCGCCAAACTTGCCCGCCGTCAGCACCAGAACCTTGTCGCCGGGCGAAGTCAGGTTTGAGACTGAGCCTTCCATCGCTCCGGTACCGGAGGAAGCCAGCACCAGCACGTCGTTGCGGGTGCCGATAAAGTCTTTCATGTCCGCCAGCACGCGCGTGTACAAGGCGCGGAAGTCGGCGGTGCGATGGTGCATGGCAAACGAGGCCATGGCGGTCTGGGCCGCGGGAAGTATGGGAGTTGGGCCGGGAGTAAAAAGACGATTTTTGCGCAGCATTATGAAGGAGTCCTTTGTTTAAGAAGATCGTTCTAGTTTACCGAATCAGCCGAATTTGCGCTTGCGGGAGTCGGATGGCGGAAGCGCTTGACCCAACCCTTAAACCAAGAAGGACACGAAGTTAGACGAAGGAGACCAAAGGGAATTGCTTTTACTTCGTGCAGCTTCGTGTCCTTCGTGGTTTAAGCTCTTGCCTCCTGGGGCAAGGCGAACTCACTGGGCCAGACGCTATAATCCACCCATGAGCCTTAGCGAGCAGATCCAAAAAGACATCACCACCGCCATGAAGGCGCGCGACGAACACCGCCTGTCCACTCTCCGCATGGTGAAGGCCGCGCTCAAGAACCGCGAGATCGAGAAGATGGCCCCGCTCGACGACAAAGAATCGCAGCAGGTCCTCACCACCCTGATCAAGCAGCGCAAGGACTCGGTCGAGCAATTCACCAAGGGCGGCCGCCAGGAAATGGCCGACAAGGAAGCCGCCGAAATCACTTTGATTGAAACCTACATGCCCAAGGCCGCCGGTGAAGACCAGATCGTTGCCGGCGTCAGAGCGGTCATCGCCGAAATGGGCTCGCCCACCATGAAGGAGATGGGTACGGTGATGAAGAACGTGATGGCACGATTCTCCGGCGCGGGAATCCGTGTAGATGGAAAAGTGGTCAGCGATGCGGTGAAGCGGGAGCTGGCGGGGAAATAATCTGAACTCAACCGTGCGAATCGACAAGTGGCTTTGGGCCGCCAGATTTTTCAAGACGCGAGCCTTGGCCGCCCGGGCCTGTGAACTCGGCAGGATTCAGTCCGCCGGGCAGCCCGCCAAAGCGGCTCGCCCAGTCCACATCGCAGACCTGCTGCGAGTGACCAACGAAGGCGGCGAGTTTCACGTAGAAGTGCTGCTACTCAGCGAGGTGCGCGGCCCGGCATCAGTGGCACAGACTCTTTACCGCGAGACTGAGGCAAGCCAGGAACAGCGCCTGAAGGTGGCCGCGGAGCGCAAGGCAATGAGGCAGTTCGAAGAACTTCCCGCGGG
>JBOGLD010000178.1:0-2194 GCA_050745885.1 Terriglobales bacterium | reverse complement strand
TGCATCACGATTGATCCCGGAGCCAATGAACACTTAACTGCAGCCGACGTTTCCCAATGCGAAGCGGCGTTCAGCTCGCCAGCGGTGGTGCTCACCCAACTGGAGATTCCGGCGGCCGCCGCCGCCGCGGCCCTGAGCTGCGGACGCGCGCGCGGCGCCATAACAATTCTGAATCCGGCTCCGGTCCGGCCTTTGTCGCCGTCCATCTTGCAAACCGTCGACATCCTTACCCCAAACCAGAGTGAGGCTAAGGTGCTCGCCGGCCTCAACCCGGATTCGGATGTCGAGCCCGAGACGGTCGCACGCGATTTGGTTGGCAAGGGCGTGAAGCAGGTGGTGATGACCCTGGGTGAAAATGGGGCCCTGATCGTGACCGCGAAGTCTTCCACTCGCGTTCCTGCGCTACGCATGTTCGCGGTCGATACGACGGGCGCTGGGGACGCCTTCAACGCTGGACTGGCGATGGCACTCGCTTGCGGCGCGAACCTCGAGGCTGCGGTGCGGTTTGCCGTGGTCACCGGCGGCCTGGCGGTCACCCGAGAGGGCGTTATCCCTTCCCTGCCCCACCGCCATGAAGTCATCGAGGTTTATCGCCAGCAAGATCTCACGACTCCGGACTGGCTTCTGGCCGACCCGGCCAGCCACGCCTGACGCCCTTGTCTGGCCGCGAACGGTGGCGGTATCAAGTTGGCTCCCCCGCTGCCAGAAAAGCGATGAGCTTGCCCTATACTGCTTAGCCAGATGCCGCACTAAGGAGTCCGCAACATGAAACTGAGCGCGTTCCTGTTGATCGTGGTCTGCGCGACCGCCTCGCTCGTCCGGGCGCAAGAGGATTCTGAGTCCGCTGTGCGAACCAGAATTATCGCGCTGGAAAAGGCTTGGAACCAGGCATACAAGGCCGGGGACACCCACGCGCTGGATTCAATTCTCGACAACGAGATCGTCCTGATCAACGATGACGGCTCCGTCCAGAGCAAGGCTGAGTTTCTGGGAAGCGTGAAAGCCACTAAGAATAATTCGCAGGAGCAGCAGGTCGCGCCGGAATCGATGAGCGTGCACGTGTTCGGCAATACTGCCGTCGCAACCGGAGTATTTCGGGCCAAAGGCGTAGAGAACGGCAAAAGTTACGTGCGGCGGGAACGCTTTGTCGATACCTGGATTTTCAACAATGGCAAATGGAGTTGTGTTGCCACCAATGCGACGCCCGTTCTGCATTGAACAGTTTGCAGTTTTCCCGCCAGTTTGCCGTCGCGCCCGGTACGAGATCTTGACGGCGTCTGCCAGGTTTGAGATCCCCTTATGCCTCTGCTGATCGGCTTTTTTCTGGTGTTGCTGGCCGCCGTGCTGCAAGGCACCTTCGTTCTCCCCATGACGCTGGTCAGACAATGGTCGTGGGAGCACACCTGGGCCACGTTTTCGCTGCTGGGCATGTTCGTTTTCAACTGGATCATCACTTTTCTTCTGCTTCCCAATATTTTTGCTGTCTATTCCGCGTCCCCGGCGAGAGATCTGGCAGTGCTCGCGCTTTTCGGGCTGGGCTGGGGAGTAGGTGCCGTCCTGTTCGGCCTGGGGATGGATCGCCTCGGCATGGCGCTGGGCTATCCCATCATCATGGGACTCATCGCCAGCCTGGGCGCTCTGATTCCGCTGCTCGTGTTCTTTCCGCAATCGCTTCTGACTACCAAAGGTTTGGTGCTGCTCGCCGGGACCGCGCTGGTGATCTTCGGTATCGTATTGTGTTCCGTCGCCGGCTCGCGCAGAACGCCTTCCGCAAGCGAGTCCACCGCGACGCCTTCGAATGCTTTCAAAGTCGGCCTGGCCATCGCGGTTCTGGCCGGCATACTCTCCTGCCTGCCCAATGTGGGGATGGCATTCGCTGGAAACGTTATCGTGGCTGCCGGGGCCCTGGGAATTTCTCCGGCTGCGTCAGGAAATACTGTCTGGGCGCTTCTCTTTACTCTGGGATGTGTCGCGAACCTCTCATACTGTCTGTACCTGATGATCAGCAAACGCACCCTGGCCCAGTACTGGAACCGCGAGACGGCGCGCACCCTGTCCCTGAGCGCTGGCATGGCGCTGTTGTGGATCGGAAGCTTTTATCTTTAGGGCGCCGGCGCCGCCAAACTCGGGAGTTGGTGCGCGGTGGCAGGCTGGCCTTTGTTCATCTCTCTCTCCATCGTCGTGGGCAACCTCT
>JBOGLD010000177.1:0-25909 GCA_050745885.1 Terriglobales bacterium | reverse complement strand
GCCCTTACGGGTAGCGTTCTTCTGGGTCCGTGCCGTGCGCCTACCGTGGGCACCCTCTGCGCACCGAATTGCGCCATAAACTACGGCGATCCTCTAGGCACGGGCAATCCGATTGGCGAGCAGCGAGGCATACTGTTTTTTCAGAACCGTTCCAAGGGTGCGGCTGCGGATTTTTCCGGCGGCGGCCAGTTCCTGCTTTCTGGAGCTTTGTATCTTCATCAGTGCGTCACGGGCGGTTCTGATACCGGCTTGAATTGCAGCGCAACCAGCGCCTATAACACGATGATTAACCTTGGAGGAAATTCAGGAGCGGGTACCATCGTCGGCCAGATCGTGGTGGATAAATTGAGCCTGGGAGGAACCTCCGGTATCACCATGGACCTCAATCCGACGGGGTCCTTCAGCCTCATGAAAGCTACACTACTCAGGTGATGCACTTCTTATCACCCCAACTCGGTACAGCGGCGAGTGACGGCGGATCGATCTCTGGCGCTCCAAAGCACCTCCATGTCTGCAACGGTACCAGGGCCTGACTAAGGATGAAACCACCGCAGTTGGACGTTGAGAACCCCATCGAAGTTTCACTCATCAAGTTGATGCGGACGGAGTCTGCGCCGCCTCCGCTTACTTTTCCTGAGGTCAGTCACGGACTGCCCATCCGCGGTTTCTTTCTTTCAGCCGTCGCACACGAGTTGGTAATTGTCATTGTTTTTCTCGTCTCATTTACATTGAGCCGAACCCAACTGCCGGCGTCGCGCGTTTTTAACGGAACCATCAAGGTCAGCGACGCCAGGGGAGTCATCTATCTTCCTGTGCTGGGCGGCGGTGGCGAAGGCAGTGGACACAAGGGAGGCTCGCCTGGCGTTTCGAGCAAGGAATCATCCCCGGCGCCTTCCCGCAGCAGTAAAGGCATGGCTTTTCCGGGGCCGCAGCCGATTCTTTCCAACCCGCCAAATCCAACGAATCAGAGGCAGACGATCATTCAGCCTGCCCGGGAAAAGCCGAAGGTCCTGCAGGAGTTCGTGCCCCTGCCCAATATGGTGAAGGTGGCGAAACCGCATCTCCCATTGCCTTCGGACCTGGTAAACGGCAAGCCCGAGCTGCCGGAATTTCATCCCGCAGTGCAAGCTCCAGTGCAGCCGCCGCGCATCGCGCTGCCCGCAACGCCCCCGCCCGCTCCGATCCGTCCGGCGGAAGAGGCTCCGAAGCGTGCCGCGGGCGATAAGGAGATCGCTCCACCAAAGCTGAAGCCGGTGCAAACCCTCGGAGCCGACGAGCAGGCCCTGGTATCACTGAGTCCGACACCGACCTTGCCGCAACAGGCGCCGAAGATTCCGGAGGGCGAAGCGCGAGGACAATTTGCGGTTTCACCCAGCTCGAGCCTGACGCCGAGTCCAGCTCCCGGATCGAAGATCGAAAGTGCCGCTCCGTCCCCGGCGATCGGGCAAACTGGAGCGATCGTCGGCGATGCGGCGGGCCATGCGTTACCGGGAACCGGGACCGGGGTGGGCAGTGTGGCGACTGGTGGCGGTGGCGGAATCGGAAATGGCGCGGGAGCCGAAATCGGTTCGGGGAGAGGTGGCGCCTCTACGGGGACGGCGCGCGGATTGGGCACAGGAGCTGGCATCGGCGCCGGGCCGGGACCCACCTCGGCCAGCGGGACCGGAGCGGGAAGCGCGTCCGGCAAAGGCGGCCTTCCCGGACTCACCATCCAGGCAAGAAGTTATGGCGGGGCAGGCATCAGCGTCAACAACGGGGGCGCCGGCGGGGGTGGCGGGATCAGCGTGGACGTGCAGCGTACTCCGATCAAGCTGCCTCCACAGACTGCCTATGGTATGACCATTTCCTCCACCGCGGAGAGCGGTGGCGGACTGCCTGACCTGGGAATCTTCGCCAATGAGAAGGTCTATACCGTTTTTCTCGACATGAGAGAGACAGCGAGTGATCGCACTCCTTCATGGACTTTGCAGTATGCGCGCCTGCGGTCACCCGCGGAGAAAGTGAACCCAGCCCCGGGCTCGGAAGGGATTTCACCCCCCTTCCCGCTGACCAAGGAGCTGCCTCCACTGAATTCCGAACTGATCCGGAAATATCTGCGCAACGTGATTGTGGTTTACGCCGTGATGGACAGAGCAGGCAAGCTGCACAACCTGACGGTAGCACAGACTCCGGACGCCCGCTTCACTCCTCCCATTCTTGCCGCTTTGAGTCACTGGACCTTTCAACCAGCCCAATTCAATGGCCAGCCCGTAGCACTCAAAGTTCTAATTGGGATTCCCTTGCTGCCATAACCGACGGATCTGACTTGTCGTGCGGCTTTGTGACCGGCTCTTCCGTTTCGGGCACGAATATTTTCGCCATCAGGATGGTGCCGGGAGCAGTCATGATGACAGCGCTGAGCAGGTTCTTGGCCTCGACCCCATAAAGAATGTAAGCGCCCATGATGCCGCCGGAGACGTGGGCCATGCCCGCGGCCATGGCTGTCGTCAGTTCAGAACGAGTCAGCGATGGCAGGTAGGGGCGGATGGTAAGAGGCGCCTCCGTCTCACGCCCCGGCGCCCGCGTGCGCGGCGCAGGGCTATCGCAAAATAAAGGTTCTGCCCTGCGCGTTCTGGGTAACGTTAGTCAACAGCCCCAATGCACCGTACGTGTAGCCTGTCACGAAACCAGTTGCCGGCGTGGTCTGGCCACAGGCTCCGCTGCCTGCCACGCTCGTAATTTCGCACACTGATTTCAAGCGCCCAAGCGCGTCATATTCCGTTTGCTTTCGCTTAGCGCTCTCCCCGGTCGGGGCTGGGCCGAGCGTTTGATACACGTCATTCTGCGAATAGGTATAGCTGGTTGAACCCCCAGCTCCGTCCGTGGCGCTGAGGGTACGGCCGAGTGCATCGTAGGCGAAGAGTGTGCCGGGACACGTGCCGGAACACAAAGCGCCGGCAGCTCCGCTGTAGGGCAAAGTTACCTTGGATACGTTTCCGACGACGTTGTAATCAGTCTCTACCGAATCGTAGGTGCTCGACGCCGGAGCTTGCCTGGTTTGGCTCACGATCGGACGTCCCAACCCGTCAAGCTGCGTCAGATGATCTACCGTCGAGCTGCCAAACGTGAGCGCTGTCTCCGTACGGGTCGGGCTTGGATAGCTAAACGAAGTCACATTGATTCTGCACCATAGATGCCTGGGCCCCATTCGACCACATTGAGGTATATCTCCAGAATGCGCCGTTTGCCGAGGACGAATTCGGCCACGGGTACGAGTGTGACCTCTGCGCCCGTGCGAAGGATGGAGGGGCCCGTTCCGAAGAATAGGTTTTTTACGAGCTGCTGCGTAATGGTGGAAGCTCCGCGAGTGCGATCGGCTTCCAAGTCGTCTTTGGCAGCGATCTGGATCTCGTGCCAATCAAATCCATGGTGCTGATAGAAGTGAGCGTCCTCTGCGGCGATTGCAGCGTGCTGGAGATCGAGCGAGATTTGGCTGAGCGGAACGAATTTGTAGCGTTCGCGATACGGCATGTGGTGAATCCAGGCCTGCAAGCGGCGCTGGATATGTACCGCGGTCGTCGGTGGGTCGATCCACCGGACCGCCACAAGGGTCAGCGCGGCAAGCAACCAAAGAAGCACCACTCCGATGACGAGCCATCGAATAGAGGATCGGAGGAGGCCGGTCCGATGCGGGGCCTTGGTCTGTGTGTTCGGCATTTCAGCCACACTTAAGAATAATAGGCCGGGGGGCAGCTGTCGCCGATGGATGACCTTCCGCGCGCGAACACGGCGTGCTGCATTCTACTCAGTCCACTCGGGACAAAGCCCTTGGTCCTGAGTCACATCGGACCCCGCGACGAAGAAAAGGGGATCAGCCCCGAGGAGTCCGCTTCTGGGAAGATTGGAGGGATCAGTACCGACAAACTCCCGTCTCTCTACTACGTGGCGCCGGCAATCCGAGAAGCGGTCCAGCGGGTGGTGCCGCCGTCTGTATCGAGGCCGGCCGGTCAACCCTAACTCATACTTCGTGGACCGGGCTCGCGCCCGTTTCCCGCAAATGGATGTCTGGTTAAGCTGCTGCTTTGGCCGCTACGCAGGATCGCACGCCGTTCGCCGACTTATTAGTCCCATACCCGCTTCGAGACCTCGCACTTCCAAGCGTTAGGAGACCTCCGTCTCCTCTTGACTTTTACTTATCATGGATGTCCCCGTATCTTCGTCCCATTGTCGTGCTTCGCCACAGCCACGGGAATTCCCTTCGTTCAAAACAGGCGCTGGCTCTTGCATTAGCAATTTGTGGCATTGGTTCGCAACGGCAAGAGGACGCGGAAATCGAAAAAAAGTACCTTACGACCGCGCGCTAACGGGCTGCTCCGACAGAATCGGATGAGGTTTCTGCGTAGCACGCGCCGAAAAGTTGACAATACCCGTTTTCGGAGTATCCTCTATTGCCGGATACAGGGCTTCGCCCCTGCCGGCAAGGAAATCAAAGATGAAACGCAATACAACGATGACAGTTCTAGTGGTGCTGATGTTGGCCTGGGGTATTCCTGCGTACGGTGCCAATAAAGAGATGATTCAACTGCAAGAGCAAGTAAAACTGCTGGGAGATCAGCTGACACTCATGCAGCAGGGTTTCGACGAGAAATTGGCAGCTCTCCAAGCCAACGCCCAGCAGACCGCCGACAACGCGAAACAGATCTCAGCTTGGGCCCAGCACGTAGACGCGACTCTGAAACAACAAACGGCGGACTCGGACACCTGCGCCGACCAGATCTCCGGGAACTCCAAGGCTTTGGGTGAGCAGCTTGAGGAGCTGCGCTCCCGGCTGGATCGCATTGCCAAGCAACTGCACGAGATGAATACTGCGACCGCGACCAACAGCACGACTTCTCCTCCTGCCGCAGGCGCCAATTCATCGATGGGCGGTGCGACGCAGCCTTCACCCACTGCTCCGCACTAAGCTCCGACTGGCCGCGTCCCCATCGGGAAATCAGGGTGCAGCTTCGGCGATAGCCTCCAGCATGGTTTGATCAGCGCCGGCAGCCTGCAACAGTTTTCTGGTTTCCTCGTCCAACTGGAAGTCGACACCGTACTCGTCCAGCAGTTCCAGAAGTCGGGCTCGCGACAGTATCTGAACGGCATGCCGTACGAAATCCAGACTCAGTCGGGGCCGGCGCTCGACCACTACCGAGAATGCGTGTTGGACCCGGTCAGCTCCCACAATAGTTCCTCGAAGAGTATTTTTTCCCGGCTCGACAAGAATGCCTCGAGCCTCAAACCCGACCGAGTTGTCGGGGTTGCGAGTCAAAATGGCAGCACTCCCATCGAGCTCTACCCGCTCGATTTCGCCGTACCCGGTCAGCGTCCCCCTCACGGTAGCGGCCGTATCCGGGGTTTGAAGGGAGGCGCTTGTAAAAGTGATCGTTGGTTTTCGGACGGCGAACATCAATTGCAATTGCCCGGAATCACAAATGCTCAACAGATTTACTGCCGTCGTAGCGCCCTGCAACGCCACCGGCGCACTTTGAAATTCCACAATATTCAAAGTGATCGGCCGGGTCTGGATGGGCTGGCCATTCATCAGTACGGCCCGCACCGGCGTTGGTTGCGCCGCCACGCCAATAACCGCCAGCGGATCCGTGGTCGAATCCACCAGCTTGCCTTTTGCGGCACCCGGGGGGGAGAAAACCCTGATGCCCGCAACGCCCGACGGACCGTGGAGGGGGGTGGCGGACGAAAAAACCTGTTGCCAGCCAGCGACAATTCGGCCGAACTGGGCTTGAGCCAAGTCGAAGTTGGTCATCATCAGGCTGACAAAAAGCATCAGCTGTTCGCGGGAGTCCTGGCCAGAGCTTGTGCGTTGGGCGGGTTCACTCAGAAAAGCGAATTGCTGGGTCTTGTCACCTACAGTGAAGCTAAAACCAGAATACCGTGGCGATGAACCTTTAAGGTCGCTGCGTGCAATCTGGAAGGCGTCTTTCTGTCCCGGTGTGGAGGCGGGAGTGTAGGCGATCTTGGTCTTCCCGATATAGAGGTATCCGGCACACTCGGCGTGGAAATGATGCACGGAAATGCGAAACGCCGGCTCCCCGGCGTGCTCGACGTAGTCTACGAACCAAGTGGTAGTCTGGCCTACACGGCTGTGCGCGAAACCGAGTGCGAGTTCACCGTCGTGGGCGGTCGGAACTTGGGCAGGTGCCAGGCGGGCCAAGAGGATCAAGAAAACTGAACAGGTGAACTGGATGTTTCCCATTTATTTAGACTCGGCGGGCAGCGGCAGCGCTTGCTCCAACTGCATTCGCTCCTGGGCTCGACGCTTGGCAGCCTTGGCCTCGGAGCTCTGAGGATCCAGCTTCAAGGCGGAGTTGAACATCTCAATTGCGGCTGCGTATTCGCCACTGTCGGAAAGCGCCCGCCCCCGGGACACGAGATCCTTGATCCGGGCTAGTTTTTCCGGCTCTCCCAGAATCGCCGGACTGCTCGACGGAGTCACGCCAGCGTCTGATGTCGGAATGGGATGCGTCGCAAGGGTAGAGTGCTGCGTCGCTGGGGTTTGCAGCCCTCTGCTGACCTGGGGTGCAGGTGGATTTGACGTCCCGGCGCCCAGGACGCCCTGATCATGCAATTCCTGGGCGGATTGCCCGGAGGGTTTTGGCGAAGCACTCCGCCATTGGTAAATGGTCAAGAGTGCCAGGCACGCAGCGGCGAACACGGCTACTCCGATATACCCTATGTGGCGGGAAGGCGGGGGCCTGTAGGCGGCACGGGTATCGCGCAATAAGGGGGCTTCCGGCGGCCACATCGGCTTCCGCGGCGGATCCGGCGGCGCTGCCCACTTCACAGTTGGGTCGCGAAGGCCCGGCGACTCCAATCGAGCAACCTGGAACTCTGACGGGATTCGGTCCGTCGCCGGCGGTGTGGCCGTGTCACGACCGACTTCCGGCGCCTTTATCAATAGGGTTGGGAGCGGTTCAACCCAGCAAACCTGTCCCTCCGCGAGCGGAATCAGGTTGGGCGTTTCGTGGAAATGCAGATCCGGATTCGCTTCTATCTCCTCAACCCTCTTTACTGGCTCCTCGACGAAAGGAATCGAGTTGAGCGTCTCGTCGGCGTTGGGGGAAACCGCTTCCACACTCTCTTCCGGCGCTTTCGTCAATACCGTTCCGATATTCCCAACCTGCTTGACTTCCTCTTCCACGGGAGGAATCGCGGCGAGCATCCCATCGGATTTGCGGAAAAGCTGCTCCGGACTTTCTTCCGGCACCTCCATCGCAACCGCCGGTTGCTCCACGCGGACGATCGCGCGAAGCATTCCGTCGGCATTGCGAAAGCCCGGCTCCGGACTCTCTTCCCGCGGACTGATCAGCGGCGGTTCGGCTTCCACCATACCAGTCCCCTGAACCAGCCGGACTGGCTGTTCCATGGGGGTAATCGCGCTAAGCATTTCGGCGGCATTTTGGAAACCCAGCTCCGGATTCTCCTCTGGCGGGTTGATCAACGCCGCTCCACTTTGTACCGTTCTGGTCTCCAGAACCCACTGGATTTGCGCTTCCAACGCAGTGATCGCGGTGAGCATTTCGTCAGCATTGCGGAAACGCTGCTCTGGATTCTTCTGCAAAGCCTTCATCAGTAGTTCCGAAAACGATCGGGGAATACCCAGGTCGGGTCGCAACTCATCGGGAGGAATTGGGACGGTGTGAAGGTGATGAACCAGCAACCCCACCGGGGTGTCGGAGTCGAACGGAACTCGGCCGGTTACCATCTCGTAGAGAACGATGCCAAGCGTGTAGAGGTCGGATCGTCCATCGAGATCGCCTGCTTGCTTCCCCATCGCCTGTTCCGGGGAGACATATTGGGGAGTGCCAACCACCAATCCGGAGCCGGTGAGGGCGCTGGACGGCAAACCCTGGGTGAATTTCGCAATCCCGAAGTCCAACACTTTGACGAAATCGCTTCCGTCCGGCAGAGGAATGAGGTGGATGTTGTCCGGCTTGATGTCGCGATGGATGATCCCCAACTTGTGCGCGGCCGCAAGCGCCGAGACCACCTGCGCGGCAATGCGCAGCGCGCGCAACGTCGGTAGCGGGCCCTCGCGGCGAATAACAGTTCTCAGGTTCTGCCCTTCAACGTACTCCATCACGATGAACGGCCGCCCATCTTCGGTTCGGTCGAGATCTTCCACGTGGACCGCATTTGGGTGGTGAAGTTTGCGAGCGATTACAGCTTCCGCCCGGAGCCTCTTGTTGAACTGGTCACCATCGGCGAGCTGGCTGTTGATGAGCTTGATGGCGCGTATTTCGTTGAAGGCCAGATGGCGAACCTGGTACACCGTGGCCATTCCCCCGGACCCGATCTGCTGCAGGATTTGGTACTTGTCGCGGATCACCATTCCGGGCAGCAACTCGGAGGTGCTGCCGAGCGCGCTCCCGTCTTTGGGACAACACTGGAAGTCAGCCGGATAGACAGTCTTGCAGTTGGCGCAATACTTCATATTCCCGCCCTTATCCCGATCTGTTGGTGAAGCGCTGGCCCCAAATACGAGCGATACGACGATCCGGCTTCGGCTTCTGACCGAGCCACGCCGGATCTTCTCCCGTAGCGACCTCGGTATTAGGCATACCGCTTCACTTGCTCCTTTAGACCCTTGACCTTGTACGCTGGCAGAGGTCCTTCGTGCTTGGTTTGAATGGTGGTCCGCGACGCTTCGACCCGTTGCCAAACGCGTTGATATAATTCCGGGCTGATCAAAACTTCTCCGGCTTTCGCCGCCGAACAGTAGCGCGATGCCCGATTGACGACGTCACCAATAACGGTGAATTCCATGAGCTCCGCGGCACCCACGAATCCATGCAGCACCTCGCCGCAATGGATACCAACGCCGATTTCGCAAGTCGTCTGTCCACGTGCTGTGCGCTGACGGTTCAACTGAGCCATGCCTTCCTGCATCTTCAACGCGGCCCGCAGGGCGTTGCTGTGCTGCTGCGGGTCCGGGTCGGGACTTCCAAAAACCGCTAAGACAGCGTCGCCGATGAACTTGTCGATGGTTCCGTCGAACTTGAATATGGAATCGGCGGATACGGAAAAACACTGATTAAGCATTTCGAGAACATCTTCTGTATCCATCCCGGCGGACAGATTTGTGAAGTTTCGAATGTCGGAAAACAGGAGCGTGACCTCAGAACGCTCCCCGCCGAGTTGCAGCCTGCCGCGTCGTGCCCTTTCCAGGAGCCGGGACCTCACCTTGGGCGAGAAGTTCGTCAACAAGCGCTCCAGTAAAGCTGCGTTGCGCTTGAGATCTTCCTGCATCCGCAAGTCATTGATGATCAGGCAGGCGTGCTGCGCCACCGCCACCAAGATCTTCAGGTCATCGCTCTCGAATGAATGGCGAGAGTCTGCACCATCCACGCACATGACACCCAAGACCTCCCCCTTCCATACCATCGGCGCATACATGACCATCGGGGCATACGTACTGAATGCCGGCTCCTCCGGATCCAAAGCCGTCTTCAACCTGGAAATGAATCCCTGCCTGGTTTCCATGGCTTGGCACGCGGCCGCCAGGTTCACCGTCGGTTCGTCCTGCCAAACATGGGCTTTGAGGAGAAGTTCCTCTTCATTGCGGCCCTTCATCAGCACGGCTCCGCCGGTGGCTCCCGGAATCGCCTCAATCAGTCCAGTCAAGAACCGATGCAGAATCGGTTCAATGCGCGTTTCTTTCTCGATCTGCGAAGGCAGATCGCATAACAGGGTAAAACGGCTGGCCGACGCCTTGGTTGACGGATGGGCCATTTGCACGGATCGCGTCGCATCAACCGCTTCCAGGATCTCCGTTTTTACTAGCGAGACGTCACGCAGCGGAACTTCCGGTAGGGTCGCGTCAGTGGCATTCACTACGCGAATCGCGTGTGTACCCTGCCGACTCGTTCGCAATAATCTGACTTCCGCAGCCAACTCCTCTGGACGGAGATGCAACTCCTGCAAAAACCCCGGTATCCCGGATGTCTTGTCCTCGATCAAGGCGATCAGAAAGTGCTCGATGCGGATATCGGGCGACTTCATTTCATCCGTGACCCCCGCCGCACGCACACACAGATCTTGGATTTTGGCCGATGGTCGCGGGACGGTCCCGGCTTGCTCCAATTTGGAGGAAACATATTTCCGCAGCAGTTCGCGAAGGGATCGTCGCATCAGGGGAGGGTCTACGCCTTTTGCCCGCAGGAAGGACTGCAAGGGTTCAAACTCAATCCGGACTGCATCGACCGCATCGGGACTCAGCTGGAACTGCGATTGGGCGCCAGCCGCGAACACTTTCTCCAAGCTGAGAATACCCAGGAGGAAGTGCTCGGGCTCGATGCTCTTGTGTCGCGATCTAACGGCTTCGTATTCTGCGATTTGAATCGCTATTTCTGAAGATTTCGACAGCGTTCCCATGGTGAGGTTCAGGTCAGTGGCGCCTCTTGTCCAGCGTGAAAAGGGCCAATTAGACCCGACTAAGGGTACATGCATTCAAGTCCCCGATCAACCGCTGGCCGCTCGGCGTAGAGCCTTTCAATGCGACGACGTTCCTTGGCGTCATGACGGTGCTTTGCGTAGTAGTGTTGATTGCCAGCTTCGTTCCAGTGCTGCCCATTCACGCAGAACTAGGGAGCCGATCAGGACAGGTACAAGTCCACACAGTAACGGCAGTGCGAGGACGGTACCCTCCAATCAGCACCAATGCTGACAAGATTATTGCCAGTCGCTCGAGGGAGATCCACCGATGAGATTGGTTCAGTTCACCAACACGGCAGAGAGGGTCCCCAACAACAGCAAATAAAGACTCGCTTGCCAAAAGTGTTTTGAACTCAGTAGGGGGTGTTCTGGTTCATCCATTTGGTTTGCGGATACGTTCCCTAAATCCTTCTCTGCCTGGCAAGATCTCTTGCCGCTTGAAAGTTTAGAATCTCAGAGACCTCAAAGTGGACAACGGGGGCCAAGGGTTGGACGCAGGCGCATGACGGCCGGAAAATGCCCTATGCGCCCATGAATTTCGGCCAGGACCATTGAGGCAATGACACTGAGCGAGGGCAAGTTCAAAAGCAAAGGAACCTGCTGCCACTCCGTCGCGGGCAGGCCTACCATTTCCACACAATCACGCGCTTGCTCGGCGAAAGGCGCGACCTTCGGTGGCTGCTCGGAACCCACCAGGGAGCGGTCAGTCAGAAACATCTGGACTACTATCTCGACGAGTTCACGTTCCGGTTCAATCGCCGCCGGTCAAGAAGCCGCGGCAAGTTGTTCTTCCGACTGGTGCAACTGGCCAATGGGCATATTTATCCGGAAGTTGACAGCAGCGGCTGGGGTACGACGTTTCGGCAGAGGCCCCTGCTCTTCCACAATCTCAGAGGCGACAAATTTGAGGTCATTCCTCCGGTAAGAGGCGCCGGGCTGGCCCTCTTGATGAAAGCCAGGGGAGCGGCTTTCGGCGATCTATTCAACGACGGCAAGATGGACGTTGTGATCAATCAGGTGGATGATGTGCCAGTATTGCTGCGCAACGTCAATCCGGACAAGAACCACTGGGTTGGCCTTAAGCTGATCGGTGGCCCAAAGAGTCCGCGGGACGCCGTGGGAGCAGCCGTCTATATTACCGCTGGGGGCATGCGCCAGAGAGCGGATGTACTTAGCGGTGGAAGTTTCGCTTCCTCGAACGATCAACGCGCCCACTTTGGTTTGGGGGAAAGCACGACCGTGCGAGCTGTCGAAATCCATTGGCCCAGTGGCGCTGTGGAGCAAATCACTTTGCCTGCGGTCGATCGGTTCTACGCTATCGAAGAAGGTAAAGGAATTGTACCCAGTGTCTATGATCGGCTCGCTCCGGACACGTGGAATCGGCGATCGCCGAGCCATAAGTAGTTGGAGCGGAACGAAGGGAATGATGGCGGTGCAGACCTCTCTGCACGCAATCATCTGCGGGACAACCAGCATGGAATCCGCACAGCGATTGAGGCGGTCGTGCCGTACGGTCGTACCGACAATGGTGGTGACTTAAGGAGGCTGCACCTGCCAAAATGACGGGCAGCACGTTACCATTAAGAGCGGTAATTCATGGATAAGAGTCTCGGCTGAGTGCCCCCATCTGCCGTACCAACCTCGATGTAAGTTCTCAGTTTAAGCCTGTGTGCGGAGCTAAGTTGTTGCCTGAAGCCCTCATGGCATCCGAGATCACACTGCAAGGGCAGTTGTCCCGCATAGCGGTACCGATACTCACTTTTTGCTCAAAGAACATTGACAACCATTTTCTCTTGGTAGAAGAATGACCTGATTTCACAAACCAATCCCGAACATCCCGGCCTTCAGCCGGATCGACTGTGAATCGAGGCTTGCCGGTCGAATCAGCCCGCCTGTCTGCCGCAACCGAAAGGAACACTGTGCGCAACTGGCTTTAGTATTTTTATACTATTCCTGTCTTCTGCCAAACGCTTTAATGTGTTCGCGCACTCAACAGCGTGCGGGCGGTGTCTTCTGATGCAGGAAAAATCACAGGGCAAAGGCTTCATGCGTAAGAGCGTATTCCCCGGACTATTTTTGTTTCTATTTGTCTCCGCCGTCTATCTTTATCCGTTTCCCCAGCCTAATCTGCTTTACCCCGTTGTGGTCCTGCTGCACGTGGCGGCGGGCGTGGTGGCGACCGTTCTGTTATTGATCTATCTTGTCGGACTCTTGCGGAAAGGCAATTTCATATCTCGCCTTGGCTGGCTTTTGTTGGCCGCCGGAGGGGTTCTGGGTTGTGTTCTGATCAAGGTGGGTACGGTTCGAGCCGAGCTGAACCTCCTCTACATCCATATCGGATTGTGTCTGGTCGGGGTTGCCTTTATAGCGGCGGATTGGCTGGGCAGGCACGGGTGGCTGTCGTCCAGCAAGGCTTCTGCCTTCCTGCGAACTACCGCTTGCCTGCTGGTCCTTGCTGGATTGGCAGCGGGCGGGCAATATCTGCGTACAGCTCGCTGGTTGAACAGCGCCCGCATTCAGAATCCGCTTGACTCACCCCCCAGTATGAACGAGGAGGGAGACGGCTCCAATGGCCCTTTCTTCCCCAGTTCCGCGCAGGTTTACGGTGGCGAGAAAATCCCCAGCAAATTTTTCATGGAGTCGGATTCCTGCAAGCGTTGCCACCAGGACATTTACAAGCAATGGTCAAGTTCAGCGCACCACTTTTCTTCCTTCAATAACCAGTGGTACCGCAAGAGCGTCGAGTACATGCAAGACACCATAGGAACCAAGCCGTCGAAATGGTGTGGAGGATGCCATGATCCAGCTGTGCTTTATGCCGGCAAGATGGACCGGCCCATCAAAGAGTTTGTGCATGCCCCGGAAGCGCAGGCTGGCCTAGGTTGCATGATGTGCCACTCCATCGCGAAAGTGAAAAGCACGATGGGGCAGGCGGACTTTTATCTGGAATACCCCAAGCTGCACGAGCTGGCGGCGAGCAAGAATCCGGTCGTCCGTTCACTTCACGACTTTTTGGTTTATCTCAATCCCGAACCACACCGCCGCGTCTTTTTGAAGCCTTTCATGCGCGACCAGACCGCCCAGTTTTGCGCGGCCTGCCACAAGGTGCACCTGGATGTACCGGTGAATCATTACCGGTGGGTTCGCGGCTTCAATGAATACGACAACTGGCAGGCCAGCGGCGTTTCGGGATTCGGAGCGCGTTCTTTCTACTATCCGCCCAAGCCGGCCCAGTGCGCGGATTGTCACATGCCCCTTACCCGCTCGAGCGA
The DNA here is from genome assembly GCA_050745885.1 of Terriglobales bacterium. Lineage (GTDB taxonomy): Bacteria > Acidobacteriota > Terriglobia > Terriglobales > Acidobacteriaceae > JAIQFF01. Next base: position 12,164 of record JBOGLD010000177.1, on the reverse strand, counting down.
TGCCGGCAATACGGACGGCATGGTTCATTCGCACCGTTTTCCGGGTGCCAATACCGCTGTGCCAACGGCCAATGAAGATGGCGAGCAGCTCAAAGTCGTCGAGGATTTCCTCAAGAATGACATTCTTAGCGTGGACATCTTCGCTCTCTCTCATGAGCCAACTCCACTGAAGGTAAAGCCGAACGCTTACAGTCCTGCGGAACTCTCTACGACGTTTGCGGTGGGAGAAGAATCCGAGTCAAGAATCACACCGGTGAATGTAGGCGAGGTGGCTCCAGTCACAGCGCCGCTCAACCGCATGCAGCCAGTCGTGCGGCGGGGGGAAACCCTGCGTGTGGATGTGGTTGTGCGCACTAAGAAAATCGGCCACTTCTTTCCCGGCGGCACGGTGGATGCGTTTGACGTGTGGCTCGAACTCAAGGGAACTGACGACAAGGGACAGACCGTATTTTGGAGCGGCGAGGTTGAAGACAACGGCCACGGTCCGGTCGAACCCGGCGCCCACTTCTACAAATCGCTGCAGGTGGACGAGCACGGAAATCCCATCAACAAGCGTAATGCCTGGGCCACGCGCTCAGTGGTCTATGTGCATCTGATTCCGCCCGGCGCCGCGGACACCGTTCACTACCGCATGCACATCCCGGAAAAGGCGGGGAACAAAATTACCCTCCATGCCCGTCTCTGCTATCGCAAGTTCTCCTGGTGGAATACGCAGTTTGCCTTCGCGGGAGTTCCTGATCCCAATCAGACTCCGAAACCGCAGACCACACCGGATTTTGACGATACCAAGTTCGCTTTCACCGGACCCATGCAAGGTCTATCCGCTGAGAAACAGGCGATTCCTGATCTGCCGATTGTGGCCCTTGGCGAGGACACAGTCACTTTGAACGTTGCTCCTGCGAGCTCACCGCTGCCGGAACCCAAGATTGTGATGGAAAAGGACGATTGGCATCGCTGGAACGACTACGGCATTGGCCTGCTGCTGCAAGGAGATCTCAAGGCGGCACAGGCGGCGTTTGTCAAAGCCACGGAAGCGGACCCGAACAACCCGGATGGTTGGGTCAATATTGGCCGGGCGGCGGTGCAAGAAGGCGATATGGACCGCGCTCGCACCGTGGTGCAGAAGGCGCTGGCGCTGAGCCCGAATTTGGCCCGGGCGCACTACGTTTATTCGCGTGTACTCCTCAGTGATGGCCGCTACGACGATACTGCCGCGGAACTGGGAAAGGTTCTGACACAATATCCCTATGACCGTGTGGTCCTCAACGACTTAGGGCACGTGCTTTTCTTGCAGCGGAAATACGCCGAAGCGGTGCAGACTCTAAATCGCGTTCTGGCGATTGATCCCGAGGATTTGAATGCACACTACAGTCTGATGCTCTGCTACAAGGGGTTGGGCGATGAGAAAGATGCTCACGCCCACGAGGAGCGATACCTGCGGTTCAAGGCGAACGAGGCCGCGCAGGCGATTACCGGCCCGTATCGCCGTGAACATCCGTTTGACAACAACGAACGCCAGGCCATTCACGAACATCTTTCCGTTCCCTTGCCGGCGCTCGCCTCCGCTTACACCGAGAAACTGGATAAGCCGGAAGGCGCGCCCGGGTATCCTCCCACGGCACGTTCCGTTCACCACAAACGGCGGAATCTGGCCTACTCGAAAGCCATCGTGCCTCCCGAGGCATCCCGGTAATGCACAAGATCACAAACTGTCTGCTCGCATTGCTGCTGCTGGTTCCGTTTTCCTTCGCGCAGCAAATCCGTTTCCGTGAGATCACAAATCAGGCTGGTCTTCGTTTTCGCCACAACCCCGGTGCTTTTGGAAACAAATACCTTCCAGAAACCATGGGGCCGGGTTGCGCTTTCCTGGACTACGACAACGACGGCTGGCCCGACATTTTGCTGCTCAACGGCCAGAACTGGCCTGGTCATCCCGGGCCGGTCACGACGCTCAAGCTGTACCGTAATAACCACAATGGCACTTTTACCGATGTCACGGCGAAAGCGGGTCTGGCAATTTCTATGTTCGGACTGGGAGTTGCCATCGGGGACTATGACAATGACGGCTACGACGACATCTTCATCACCACCGTCGGCCAAAGCCATCTCTTTCACAACAATGGCAATGGCACATTTACGGACGTAACGAAATCTGCAGGGCTCTGGGGACCGAATGAATTTTCCACCAGCGCTGCGTGGCTGGACTACGACCGCGACGGCAAACTCGATCTGATTGTCGCGAACTACGTGCAATGGTCCATCAAGGGTGATCTGTTCTGCACGCTGGATGGAACCCACAAGTCCTACTGTACCCCGGAGTCGTATAAAGGGACCTCGGTACGCCTCTGGCACAATCTGGGCGGTGGAAAGTTCGAAGATGTTACACAGAAGGCCAAGCTCTATGATCCGACCTCCAAGAGTCTCGGTATAGCGGTCATGGATTTCAACAGCGATGGATGGCCCGACATCTTCATCGCAAATGACACTCAACCCAACAAGCTGTACCTCAACAAGCAGAACGGGACCTTTGAGGAGACCGCGGTTTCAGCCGGAGTGGGATTCAGCGACAATGGCGTGGCCCGAGCTGGAATGGGCGTGGACGCATCCGACTACGACCGTTCCGGGCGCCCCAGCCTCATCATCACCAACTTTGCCAATCAAATGCTCTCTCTCTACCACAATGAAGGCAACGGGCTGTTCGTCGATGAAGCTCCGCAGTCCGAGGTTGGACGTGCTTCGCTGATCACTCTCGGTTTTGGCTGCTTTTTCTTCGATTATGACAACGACGGCTGGCCCGATATCCTGGTCGCTGACGGCCATATCGAAAACCAGATCGAGGAAGTGCAAAAGCGGGTAAAGTTCGCCGAGCCGCCGCATGTATTTCGCAATCTCGGCGGTGGCAAATTCAGCGAAGTGACGGATTCCCTCGGCGCAGACTTCGCCAGCCCGAAGGTAGCGCGTGGGGCAGCATACGCGGACATCAATAATGACGGCTTTCTTGACGTCCTGATCACGACCAACGGCGGCCCCGCGCACCTTTTCCAGAGTACGGGGGGAACAAACCATAGCTTACGTATCAAGCTCATCGGCACAAAGTCCAATCGCGATGGCATTGGCTCGCTGGTGCGCGTGACGGCAGGGAAGGACGCAGAATCGGAGCTGCTGCACAGCGGTAGCAGCTACCTTTCGCAGAACGAACTCGTCCTTACCTTCGGCCTGGGGCTGCATACCAAGGCGGAGTCGGTTGACGTGTTCTGGCCCAGTGGAGAGGTAGACAAACTCGCCAATGTGAATGCCGGAGAGACCATTACGGTGCAAGAAGGCAAGGGAATCGTCGACGCGAAACCTTACCTCAAGCCTGCGGTGTCCGCGGCACGCAAATAATCACCCTTTCCCATCGTGATCAGGCCACCTCGAAGCGATCGTGGTTCATGACCTTGCTCCAGGCTGTCACGAAGTCTTTCACGAACTTCTCCTTCGAGTCCGAGGATGCATAGACCTCCGCGAGGGCACGCAGTTGCGAGTGCGAACCGAAGATCAGGTCAACGCGGGTGCCCGTCCACTTGACCTGGTTCGTCTTGCGGTCGCGCCCTTCGTACACGGCTCCGGAGCCGTTGGATTCAGTGGACGGCTGCCATTGCGTGGTCATGTGCAGCAGGTTGACGAAGAAGTCGTTGGTCAACGTTTCCGGCCGCTTGGTGAAGACACCATGCTTCGAGTTGCCGGTATTCGCACCCAGCACACGCAGGCCACCGACGAGGACCGTCATCTCCGGCGCCGTCAGCCTCAGCAATTGGGCCTTGTCGACCAACATCTCCTCAGGCGACAGGCGTTGCTTGCCGTGGACATAGTTGCGGAACCCATCGGCCCTCGGTTCGAGCGGTTCGAAGGATTCGACATCAGTTTGTTCCTGCGACGCGTCCATGCGCCCCGGCTTGAAGGGAATCTTCACGGCGGTTCCGGCGTCCTTTGCGGCTTTCTCGATCGCCGCATCGCCGGCGAGAACGATCAGGTCGGCCAGCGAGACCTTCTTCCCGCCCGACGCGGAAGCGTTGAAGTCTTTCTGGATCCCTTCGAGCTTCTTTAGCACCTTCGCCAGTTCAACCGGCTGGTTGACTTCCCAGTCCTTTTGCGGCGCGAGGCGAATGCGCGCGCCGTTCGCTCCACCGCGTTTGTCAGAGCCGCGGAAGGTCGACGCCGACGCCCAGGCCGTCGAGACCAGCTGGGAAACGGTCAGGCCAGACGAGAGGATTTTCGCCTTCAAGGCGGCAATGTCCTGCTCTCCGATCAGTGGATGGTTCACCGCTGGGATGGGGTCTTGCCAGGGCAGATGCTCTTTGGGAACGAGCGGGCCGAGATAACGCACGATCGGGCCCATATCGCGGTGCGTCAGCTTGAACCACGCCCGGGCAAACGCGTCTGCGAGCTGGTCCGGATGCTCGTAGAAGCGCCGTGAAATCTTTTCGTAAGCAGGGTCGAACCGCAAGGCGAGGTCCGTGGTCAGCATGGTGGGCGCGTGACGCTTTGCGGGATCGTGGGCATCCGGCACCGTACCGTTGCCTGCGCCATTTTTCGGCGTCCACTGATGCGCACCGGCCGGACTCTTGGTCAGTTCCCATTCGTAGCTGAACAGGTTGGTGAAGAAGTTGTTGCTCCACTTGGTGGGCGTTTGGGTCCAAGTGACTTCCAGGCCGCTGCCGATGGTGTCAGCACCACAACCCTTACCGAATTTATTCTTCCACCCGAGGCCCTGGTCCTGAATATCGGCCGCCTCTGGTTCGGGGCCCACGTAGTCGGCGGGAACGGCAGCGCCGTGGGTCTTCCCGAAGCTGTGCCCGCCGGCAATCAGTGCGACCGTTTCTTCGTCGTTCATGGCCATGCGCTTGAAGGTTTCGCGAATGTCCTTGCCCGCCGCAACAGGATCGGGCTTTCCATTGGGCCCTTCCGGGTTTACGTAAATCAGACCCATTTGCACGGCCGCCAGAGGATTCGCGAGATCACGATCGCCGCTGTAGCGCTCGTCCGCCAGCCACGTGCCTTCCGGACCCCAGTAGATGTCCTCTTCGGGCTCCCATGTGTCTTCGCGCCCACCGCCGAAACCGAAGGTCTTGAATCCCATATCCTCGAGGGCGACGTTGCCGGCGAGAATCATCAAGTCTGCCCACGAGATCTTGCGGCCATATTTCTGCTTGATGGGCCAGAGCAGGCGGCGCGCCTTGTCGAGGTTCACGTTGTCCGGCCAGCTATTGAGCGGTGCGAAGCGCTGCTGCCCAGCTCCGGCGCCGCCGCGGCCATCGCCGATGCGATATGTACCCGCACTGTGCCACGCCATGCGGATGAACAGCCCTCCGTAGTGCCCGAAGTCGGCCGGCCACCAATCCTGCGAGTCGGTCATGAGCACACGAAGGTCTTTGATCACGGCATTCAGATCAAGACTCTTGAATTCCTTGGCGTAGTCGAACTCCTTACCCATCGGATCAGACAGGTCTGAGTGCTGGTGCAGGACCCTCAGGTTCACCTGATTGGGCCACCAGTCGCGGTTGGTGGGGGTAGAGGCTCCGTGGTTGAACGGGCACTTGGATTCGGTTGACGTGTTTTTGCCCTGATCTTCGGGGGAAACCGTCCCCGATGAAGAGGCAAGTGTGTTTTCCATATGTTTTGTGTTTTCCATATATTCTTCCTTTGAATTAGTTCAAAACTGTGATGATCTACGAACCCATCAGACTGCGGTTCGCACATTTAGGTGCCGACGCGCTTTCCTGATCGGCTTGTCCAAAAAGTTTCTACACATCTCCAGACCTAACGGGAAGCACGCGGAGCGCACTTCGTGCAAAGCCCCCGGAAAATGAGTTCGCATTCGCGAACAATTCGCTTACCGAGAGAACGCGAGCCCGGCCTGGGCACGTCGTACCACTCCACGTCCTCAACCTTGCCGCAGCGGTCGCAGATGAAGTGGTGGTGGCGCATGCCTTGCAGATCGAATCGCGCGGCACGGCCTTCGACGGCCACTTCACGCACCAGACCCGCTTCCACCAAGTCCCGCAGATTGTTATAAGTCGTGGCCCTCGAAGAGCGCGGGTCCACGCGATTCACGGCTTCGAAGATTTCCGCCGCCGTGGGATGCCGGTTGTGTTCCATCAGGAATGCCATCACGGCGTAGCGCTGAGAAGTGCACCGCAGCCCGCTGCTTTCCAGCGAACGTTTAATCGCCTCGGCGTCCATGACTAATATAGACTATATCTAATATGATATTTTATCAAATCTCATGGCTTTCGATTGCTGCTGCGAGCTCATGGGTGCTGGGCTAAATTCAGACGTGGAATCAGCAACACAAAATTACCCCAGCGCCAAGCTCGTGACCGAGGTTTCTTGGTAACTCGCGTCGAATCACGAGGGGCTATACCCAGCTGGAAACGCTTGACAGAGGGGGGGTACCGATGATGGTCTGTCCTCACCTGGTGACAGGCATGGGCGGAAGGTGCGAGTGGTGCTTGGGGTCGCATACGCTCAGCCCTATTCGACATACGCAGGCAAACTGAAATGAAAAACTGAGCCCCGGCCGAGTTGGCTGGTCACACCGATTGTGCCGCCATGTGCTTCAATGATCGCTTTTGCGATGGGCAATCCCATGCCTGTGCCTTGGACTCCTCGCTGACCACGACCACGGTAGAATTTCTCGAAAATCAGCAACTGCTCGAAATCATCGATCCCGGGGCCCTGATCCGCGACGCTGACGCATACGCTTTTTGCCGCGCCTTCGGCTGTCACGCGGATGGAAGTGCCTGGCGGCGAATACTTGGCGGCGTTTTCCAGCAGGTGACGAACGACTTCGGCGACTCTCTGCTTATCGACCTGGACGCGGGGAAGATCGGCGCCGACCAGTAGTTCGACTTCACGATCTCCCAGCAGCGGCGCAGATTCTTGCAACGCGGCGTCGATCGGGGCGCGGATGTCCAGGACCTCTAACTCAAGATGGACCTGGTGCGCGTCGAGTTGGGCCATCTCCGCAGCCTCGCCCACCAGACGGTTCAACCGGTCTGCTTCCTCCTCAACCACTGCGACCAGATCATGTCGCGCCGCGTCGTCCAGATGGACGCTTGAGGACAGGGTTGAGGCTGCCGCCTTGATGCTGGTGAGTGGCGTCCGAAATTCGTGGGTCACGGCATCGAGCAGCGCCGAGCGCAGATGCTCGCTTTCTCGTGCTGCCTCTGCGTGCGAAAGCTTCTCCACCGCCCTGGCTCGTTCGGTCGCAATGGCGACCAGGCTGCCGATGGCTTCCAACGTCTGCCGGGAAAGGTTCCCGATCACCGCAAAGCTGCCAACGCTTCGGACGCCAATTCGAAGGGGGATGAATGTAACATTCTCTCGGGGGCGGGCGCTCAGCTCGCCGCGCGCGCTGACTGCCTTCAGTGCCTCGGCGGAAAGCAGATTGTGCGCGTTCACGTCCGAGTAATAGACCTTTTGACCAGAGGTTAAAAAGATCGCTGCGGCGACAACGGAAAATTCATCGACAATGGTCATTGGCAGTTCGTTCAAGAGTTCAAACACGTTCTCCTTGATGAGCAGTTGCTGGCTGAAGGTGTAAAGCCGTTCGATCTCGCGGCGCCGACTTTCGGCCGATTCAGCCTGGCTTCTCGCCTTGTCCGACAGCTGGCTGGCAATCATGGCGGTCATCAGGAACACCACCAGCGCAACCCAATTCTGGGGATCGGCGATCGTCCAGGTGCGCACCGGGGGAAGGAAAAAGAAGTTAAAGCATGCGGTCGCGATCAGTGACGTAAACGCCGAGTACCTCAACCCCCAGGCGGCGGCCACCACCAGGACCACAAGCAGGAAGGTCAAGGCCACCGTAGTCGGGTTGACGCGTAAGAAACGAGTGCAAAGCGCTGTGATGGCAGTCACCACCGCCGAGCAGACGGTGAACCGGACCAGCATGCGCTGAAGGGGTTGCCCCACGCCCAGATTCTATTCGAGGACCATAGGGGCCGTATCCCCGCTGTTGTCGAAAGTCATAAAAACTGCATAAATGATGGGCGCGTTCGGGCGCCGCTAGCTGACAATAGTGTCATGAACGGCAAGACGCCAGAGCAATGGCTGGAAGAAGCGTCTCCCAAGAAGGAAGCGCTGCTCAAGCTCTTTCTCGGCTATGCGCCCGGTGTCGGCAAAACCTACAGCATGTTGAGCGAGGCCATTCGCAGGCACAGCCGTGGCGAAGATGTGATTGTGGGCATGGTTGAAACCCACGGCCGGAAGCCGATCGTTGAATTCGCTGCCCAGCTGCCGGCCGTTCCACGACGCACGCTCGAATACAAGGGGGTCCTATTCGAAGAAATGGATGTTGATGCCATCATTGGACGGAAGCCGAAGGTCGCTGTTGTGGACGAACTGGCCCACACCAATGTCGAAGGCAGCAAGCACGGCAAGAGGTACGAGGATGTACTCGAACTGCTGGATGCGGGGATCGACGTGCTTTCGACGATGAACGTCCAACATATCGAAAGCATGACACCGATGGTCCGCAGCATCACTGGTGTGACCGTACGGGAGACGGTGCCCGACTGGCTGATGCAGAGAGTCAACGAAATTGTCCTCGCCGACCTCACTCCCGAGGCCCTTCGTCACCGCATGGAACGCGGCGATATTTATCCGCTCGAACGCGCGGAACGCGCCCTTGAACATTTTTTCAGGCCCGGCAATCTCATTGCCCTGCGTGAACTGGCATTGCGCCAGGTCACACAGGTGGTCGACCGGAGCCTGGAATCGTATCTCGAACGCGAGCACATTGAGCAACCGGGCGTGCACGAGCGTATTGCTGTGTGCATCAGTTCGAACCCTGCGGCACAGTACCTGATCGCCCGCGGCTGGCGAATGGCGCAAGCCATCAAAGCGGACCTTGTCGTCGTGTATGTCGATACCGGTGTCGACGACAATCCCGGAGACCAGCGCACACTGCGGCGCAATATCGAGTTCGCGGAGAATCTCAGGGCAGAGGTGGTGAAGCTCAATGGCGACAGGGTGGCCGAGACGGTCGCGAGGTACGTGGGGGAGAAGCACGTGACCCAGGTTATTTTTGGGCATTCAGCCACCAGCGGCTGGCGGCGTTACCTTTATATGTCTGCCGTACAGAGATTTCTGCGTGATGCACCGTCCGTAGACGTCCACATCGTGGCACAAACCAAATGACGGATCGCCGGCACATTCTGGTGGTTGATGATGAGCCCCAAATTACTCGGGTATTGCGCACCGCCCTGACCGCGCACGGATACGATGTGCGCATTGCCCACGACGGGGAGAGCGCCCTGGAGTTGATGAAAGATTGGCGCGCCGACTTGATCGTAACGGACCTTGCCATGCCTAACGTTGACGGCGTCGAGCTCTGCCGCCGGATACGACACGTATCGGAGACGCCCATCATTGTTCTGTCGGTGCGAGACCAGGAGAAAAGCAAGATCGAGGCCCTGGATGCCGGAGCCGACGATTACGTCACCAAGCCTTTTTCGGTTGATGAATTGATGGCCCGTGTCAGAGCGAACCTGCGCCGCATGAAGGAAGTGTCTGCCACTCCATCCCTCATCGAAGATGGCCAGTTTCGAATCGACCTCGATGCTCACAGCGTCATGGTGTCGGGCCGCGAAGTGCGACTTACGCCGAAGGAGTTTGATCTCCTCGTCTACCTCGCACAGCATCCGCGGAAGGTCGTTACCACGCGCAGATTACTCGGAGCGATCTGGGGCGCCAACAGCACCGAGCAACCCGAATACGTGCGGGTATTTGTGAACCACCTGCGGAAGAAGCTCGAACCTGATCCGGAGAACCCCCGCTACATCCTGACCGACCCCTGGGTCGGTTACCGCTTTGAACCCGGCGACTAGTCTTTATGCACTTTTAATGCTCTTTCTATTCGGGTTTTAGTCGCCGCGGATTCCAATCCATTGTATGGAAACATTCACACGGTTCCTTGTGACTGCAGGAATTCGGATCCTCGAAACGATGTTCGTCTTGGGAATTGCAGGTTCCGCACTCGTCGTCATTCTTAGTGGGATTGAAGACCTGCGCGAGGTCTTCACAAAAGATGTCGTGCCAGGGAAGGACACGGACTGACCATGCAGGACTTGCTCTTTATCACGCTCACCATCGGCTTCTTCGTGTTGGCGGCTGGTTATGTTCATTTTTGTGACCGCCTGAGGTAAGCATTGACACTCGAATCCATTCTCATTCTTGCTGCCAGCGCCAGCTTGGCCCTGTATCTCCTTTATGCGTTGTTGCGGCCGGAGAAGTTCTAAGTGACCGCGAATGGGTGGTTTCAGATCGCTTTGTACCTCACGCTAATTCTTGCGGTCACAAAACCTCTGGGCGTGTTTATGGCCCGCGTGTTCAGCCGGGAAAAGACCTTTCTGGATCCGGTATTACGTCCGATTGAGCGGGTCATCTATAGGCTCACGGGAGTGGACGAAGATCACGAAATGCCGTGGACGGAATACGCGGTGGCGATGCTGCTCTTCAGCGCGGTGTCCATGCTTGTTCTATACGCCATGCTGCGGCTGCAGGCATATTTGCCGTTCAATCCGCAAAAGCTTGCCGGTGTCACCCCAGAACATCTGGCCTTCAATACGGCAGCATCCTTCACCACAAATACGAATTGGCAGGCCTACTCGGGCGAGACCACAATGAGCTATTTCACCCAGATGGCGGGCCTGGCATATCACAACTTCGTGTCGGCAGCGGTCGGCATCGCGCTGGCAATCGCGTTCATCCGGGGTGTGGCACGAAGGCAAATGGCCACGATTGGCAACTTCTGGGTGGATATGGTGCGGGCATCGCTGTGGGTGCTCTTGCCGTTTTGTGTTGCCGGCACGCTGCTCCTGGTATCACAGGGCGTAGTACAGAACCTCCGGCCCTACGACACTGTGAAACTGGTTGAGCCGGAGCCAGTGGCGAAGAACAGTCCCGATGGGCTACCGGCGGTCGATGCTGCGGGCAGGCCGGTGATGGACGTGGTTCGGGAGCAGACGATTGCGCAGGGACCGGTCGCGTCGCAGGAGTTCATAAAGGAATGGGGCACGAACGGCGGCGGGTTTTTCAACGCGAATAGTGCTCATCCCTTCGAGAATCCCACGCCCCTATCGAACTTGATCGAGATGTTCGCCATCTTTGCCGTTTCGTCAGGGCTGACGTATACGCTCGGCCGTATGACCGGTTCGCAGAAGCATGGCTGGGCGGTCTGGTCGGCGATGGCGATCCTCTTCCTCGCTGGCGTGACCACCGTCTATTGGGCGGAAGCACGCGGGAACCCGCTGCTCGCAAAGGTGGACCAACGGACCACCGCACTCCAGTCCGGCGGAAACATGGAAGGCAAGGAAGTCCGCTTTGGAATCGCGAACACCGCGCTTTGGGCCACGGCCACCACGGACGCCAGCTGCGGCGCCATCAACGGCTGGCACGATTCCTTCACTCCGCTGGGCGGGATGGTGCCACTGGTGAACATCGTGCTCAGCGAGGTGATTTTCGGCGGCGTCGGCGCCGGCATGTATGGAATGCTGATTTACATTATTCTAGCGGTGTTCATTGCCGGATTGATGGTCGGCCGCACTCCGGAGTACCTGGGCAAGAAGATCGAAGCGTATGACGTGAAGATGGCGATGCTGGTCACCCTGATCTTCCCGCTGGTTATCCTCGGATTCTCAGCCATCTCCGCCGTAAGGGGGTACGGAACCTCGGGCATCCTCAATCCCGGGCCCCATGGGCTGAGCGAGATTTTGTACGCCTTCAGTTCCGGTGCCGGCAACAACGGCTCCGCCTTCGGCGGCCTGACGGTCAATACACCCTGGTACGACACCACCATCGGGCTCACCATGCTGGCCGGCCGTTTCCTGATGATCATTCCCATGCTCGCCATTGCCGGCAACCTGGCCTCAAAGAAATACGTTCCACCTTCGCTGGGCACCTTCCCGGTGACCACTCCGCTCTTCACGGTGTTGTTGATTGGGGTCATTCTGATCGTCGGCGCCCTGACTTTCTTTCCCGCGCTCAGCCTGGGTCCAATCCTGGAGCATTTGCTCATGTACGCCGGCAAGACATTTTGAGGATGCCCATGGCCACGAAACCATCACGCAAATCCGTCTGGGAAGTAAAGATCGTACGACGCGCGCTGGTCGACGCCATCC